>NZ_JAHBCX010000088.1:0-179239 GCF_019955895.1 Pseudomonas sp. GL-B-12 | reverse complement strand
GTGGTTTGATCGCTTGGGACTTCCACGTCTCTCCTGACCTCAATCCCTCGAACCGCCCGGTGCGGACCCGCATGCCGGGTGGTGTGGCAGGGGTACGGTCTATGAAGGCCGTCCCCTATGCCGATTGCCTGCTAATGCTTGCCCGATGTCCTCCACGGCCCGGCGAAATCTCTGTCGGCAGCAGGCGACCGTTCCTGCTTTCGGCAACGCCGTGGCTGGTTATGTTGGTGTTCCAAAAACAGTTGCCATGGAATGCACATGATTGACCATCAGACACCGCTTCATTCCGAACCTGAGCCGTTGCGCGAAACACTGAAATCTGTGGTGAGCGCGGCTTTACCGCAGTCTCCCGAGCAGTTCAGTGCGCAGTTGATCAAGGAAAAATGGGGGCAAGACATCGACCCGCAAAACGCCCTGTTGGTCACCCTGGATTACCGCTACCGCGGGCACCCGCCGCAGGACGGCATCGAGCAAGGCCAGGTGGCAAGCACACAAACCCTGGTGCAGGCGTTGCTGGCGAACTACCAGACCGTCGGTGACGGGCGTTTTGCCGAAAGCATATTGGGCTTGTTCACACCGCCTGATGTCGGCCCGTCCATTCGCATCGTGGAGCATGTCGATGAATTCGCCGACCACGGCAATGGCAATCACCATACCTATGAAGGTATCTATCGCCAGACCACGCCCCAGGTGTATGGGCCGGCAACGCAAATTGACCTCAGGCCAGCGGCGTTCAAACAGTGGGTGTGGGAACTGGATCTGCAAACCCTCTATCAGGCTTACCTGGATCGCGCCTGGCCCTCCGATAAACGAATCGTCCAGGCGCAGCCTTACGACCTGAGAACCTCGGCCAAGGCCGCCTTTATCATGAGCGCCTGCCTGCAACATCAGGAGGGCAGTTTGAGTCAGGAAGGCCTGGCCCTGGCCATGCAGGCCGCCGGATTGCCAACGGAGCAGGCCTGGAGTGCGTTGACCATCGATCAGGTGCAGGCGCCCACTCGCGTCAGTGCGCCGATCGAAGTCGGTCGGCTGACGATCTATCGTTACACCTCGGACGATATCTGGTGTTACCGCCACCGTCACAGCGGCCGGGTCTTGTTGAATATTCCCGGTAACTCCTCACCCTTGCATGAATTCGCCGACTTGCAGCACCTGCGCCAATGGATCGTGGCCCAAGGCAGGGTTGCCGCCACACGGCAAGCGCTAGTCGCGCATTTTGCCGAGGACGATCGTGAAGACGGCACCTTCCATGCGGGCGTGTTGACGGCGTTGGAGGGCATGGCGGTTTACCCGAAGGAACACTGGCTGAAAAAGAACGCGGGGTTCTTCAACAACGACGGTTTCTGGGACCCGCAGGACTACATCGACCTTGAGCGTGCGCCGACCGACACCGATCCCTTCGCGCAGCTGGTGCTGACCATGAAGCAGGCCTCCATGGCCAGCGTCAAAACCATCCGTGACGATGCCCAGGTCAATCGCGACAACCTGAGCGCGGTGGTGGAACCGCTTGTGCAGTGGATCAATCGGCTGGGGCCTTTGGCATTGTTCATTCCAGGAGGTGAGGGCGTCCTGGTGCTGGCCGGGCTGATCGACGCCGGTTATGGCCTCGATCAGGCCATCAACGGTAAAACACCGGAGCAGCGCTCCGAGGGCGTGACGCGCACGGTGTTCGGCTTGCTCAATGCGCTCCCGTTGGCCGGGGCGGTGGCGGTACTCAAGGGCGAAGAAAAAATCGCCGGAACGCTGCACGAGCCGGGGGAGCCCGGGAACGAGCCGCATCCCGGAGCGCCGGCCGAGCCCACACCCGGATCGGTTTCGGCACCGGTGTCGACACGTGTGGAGTTGATGCGTGGCGTTTGCGCACCGCTTGCTGCCTTCAGTGATGAGATATTGGCGCAGATCGCCCGGATCAGTACGGTCGACGACGATATGCTGCGTCTGATGCAGATCGGCCGCGCGCCGACGCCGTCGCTTGCCGACACCATCACTCGCTTCAAGCTCGATCAGGAACTCGAGGCCGTCGCCGATCCGCAAGCACGGGCCGGACTGTTCAATGCCCGCTATCAGGCGCTCCAACACTCGGACCAGGATTGGATTCGCCTGTTTCAGCGCGAATACCAGGGTTTGCCGAAAGGTGCCGTAGAGCAGATCCTCGACCGTTCGGGGGTCGACATCGATCGGCCCGTCGATGCTGACGAGGCGCTGCAACTGTTCAAGCGCCTGGACAACAAGGCACGCGAGTATCAGCAACATGTACGACTCAACCGGGCCTATGAGGGGCTGTACTTGCGTTCGGTCAGCCATCCCGATTCCGATGTGCTGGCGTTGCATTCCCTGGAGCGCCTGCCCGGTTGGCCGAAAGGCTTGCGCATCGAAGTGCTCGACGGGTCAATCAGTGGCCGGGGCCTGGACCGTTGCGGCCCGCTCGATTCGGTGGATTGCCGGCGCTTGATCAAGGTCGGTGATCGCTATCGGTATGCCACGGTGGCGGCTACCGACGGCGAGGGTTCGGATCTGTTTGCCGCGCTGGTCGATCTATTGTCAGGGGAGGAACGCGCGGCGATGTCGCTAAACTCGCCCGACACGGCCAGCCAGTTGCGCCTGCGTATTGGCGGGCACGCCTTGTCCCGCTCCGAACTGATACTCGGCCTGGATCGAATGGATTCGCGGTTGCCCTTCGACGCCAGGGGATTGCGCGGCGGCGGCTTTCCGAACACGCCACAGGCCGCAGCGCTGACTCACGGAGTCATGCGTCTGCAGGTCAAGGATCTGTATCCGGATTTCACCGAGGCCCAGGCGGATGAGTTGCTTATTAACGCGGGTGCCGGGGCGCAAGCGCTGGTGGATCGCCTGATTCTCGAGATGCAGCAATTGCATGCCGATCTGCGCCACTGGGTCGACCAGGCCGTGCTGGATGTCGATGACATGGACGTGGATTTTCTCGCTGTGGGCGATGATGATGCCGCGGGCATGAGTCCTCAGCAGGTGGCGGCGTACAATGTCGAACTGCTGCAAACCGTGATCGATTACGAGCGTGAAACGCGAATTGAACTGGGCGACGAGCTGATGAGCATCTGGCAAAAATGCCCGCCCCAGAGCAATAGAGTCATGTCTGGCGAGGTGTTCTGCGGTTACAGGCTGGACCTGGGGTACGAGGACTTCCATCGCTTGCCGACAATGAGCATTCGCTTCAATGAAGTCGTCGAGCTATCGATGCAGGGGCTGCACCTTATCGAGCGCGAGAGCCTTAACGATTTTCTCGAAAGCTTTCCCAATCTGCACTCCCTGAACCTGGAGCGTGTCGACCTGCGTCGGCTCAATGCAGACGATGTGCTGGAGGGGGTATTGCCTGCACCGGTTCGGCAAATGACTCGACTCACAACGCTCAACCTGAGTTCAACCTTTCTTCAGCTTCAGGAGAACACGGCTTCGCAATTTCGTGATCTGGTGAGCTTGCAAGCGCTGGATCTGAGTGACAACCCTTTGACTGTCCCGCCCGTGGTATTGGGGTTGGATGAGTTGCGTGTATTGAACCTGAGAAACACCGGGATCAGCCATTGCCCGATTGGCATAGCCGATCAGCCGTACCTCACCTCGCTCGATTTACGTGGCAACCGGATCAGCCGTGTTCCCTACGCGATACTGAGTCAGGCGGTCTCCCGGGACCGGGTGAAACTGTGGGGTAATCCGCTGACGGATGAAGAGACGTTATTGCGCCTGGTCGATCATCGAGAGCGCACCGGTATCAATCTGTGGCTGAGTGAGCCGGGTGCCGATTACGGCAGTGCGACGCCCTGGCTGGAGGAGGGCGAAGAAAGCGTGCGCGAGGCGCGGCAACAGATCTGGCAACGATTGGCCGTCAAGCCATCGGGCAGTACGTTGCTCCGGGTCATGGACGGATTGCGCCTGACGGCGGATTTTAAGGTTGGCTATCGGTCGCTACAGGCACGCGTTTGGCGCTTGCTCCACGAGGCGGATACGTCAGAAGAGTTGTGGGGTTGGTTGCGTCAGTGCGTCGAAACGCGGATGGCCGATGCGCAGAATCCGTTCCGGTTGTTCGTGGTGCTGGAGGATCGAGTCCGGTTGTACCGCGATTGGGTCGCCATGGGGCGGCCGATGCCGCTGGCCGATTATCCGGTGTTTTAGCGGGCAGGGTAAAACGCCTTGAACCCCGGGCCGGGGTTCAAGGCGTGACGGTCAGCGGCGACGGAACAACGGTAGCGGTTCGTCGGTAGCTGCCTGATAGGACACCGAGAAGTCCTTGAGGCCTTCAAGGGCTTCGTGCGGGTCTTTGTCGGCGCGAATGGCGAACGCGTCGAAACCACAGCGATGCATGTAGAACAACTGGTCACGCAGCACGTCGCCAATGGCCCGCAATTCGCCCTTGAAACCGTAACGGTCACGCAGCAGGCGGGCGTTGGAGTAGTTGCGGCCATCGGTGAATGCCGGGAAGTTCAGGGCGATGACCTGGAACTGCGCCACGTCTTCACCGATTTCCTCGGCTTCTTCATCGGCGTCCAGCCAGATGCCCAGGCCGCCATCACGGGCCAGGAGCATGCGGCTGTGTTCGCGCCACAGCTGCAACGGCACGATGAGGTCGTCGCAGTTGCTGATCTCGTCGATGTTGAAATCCTTGGGCAGCAGGTGCCAGGTCTCGTCGACGACCTCGTTGTTCTTAATGATTCGCTGCATAGACACGCTCCTTGAAGAGGTCGATGCCAATACGCTGATAGGTGTCGATGAAGCGCTCGTCTTCGGTACGTTGTTCGATGTACACGTCGATCAGCTTTTCGATCACGTCAGGCATGGCTTCCTGGGCAAAGGACGGGCCGAGGATCTTGCCCAGGCTGGCGTCACGGCTGGCGCTGCCGCCGAGGGAAACCTGATAGAACTCTTCGCCTTTCTTGTCCACCCCGAGGATGCCGATGTGGCCGACGTGGTGGTGACCACAGGCGTTCATGCAACCGGAGATGTTCAGGTCCAGTTCGCCGATGTCGAACAGGTAGTCCAGGTCGTCGAAACGGCGCTGGATCGATTCGGCGATCGGGATCGACTTGGCGTTGGCCAGGGAGCAGAAGTCGCCGCCCGGGCAGCAGATGATGTCGGTCAGCAGGCCGATATTCGGCGTGGCGAAGCCTTGCTCGCGCAGCTCGCCCCACATGGCGAACAGTTTGTCCTGCTCGACGTCGGCCAGGATGATGTTCTGCTCGTGGGAGGTGCGCAGTTGACCGAAGCTGTAACGGTCGGCCAGATCGGCCACGGCGTCGAGCTGTTTGTCAGTGATGTCGCCCGGTGCAACGCCGGTAGGCTTCAGGGACAAGGTCACGGCCACATAGCCCGGCTTCTTGTGGGCCAGGGTATTGCGTACGCGCCAACGGGCGAAGCCCGGATGCTGCTGGTCGAGCTCGGCCAGGGCGGCGGCCTGGTTTTCCAGGGCCTTGTAGTCCGGGTCGACGAAATGCTTGGCGACGCGCTGCACTTCGGCTTCGGTCAGCGTGGTCTGGCCACCGCGAAGGTGCTCCATTTCCGCATCGACTTTCTGCGCGAAGACTTCAGGCGTCAGCGCTTTGACCAGGATCTTGATCCGCGCCTTGTACTTGTTGTCGCGACGGCCATAGCGGTTGTAGACCCGCAGGATGGCGTCGAGGTAGCTCAACAGGTCTTGCCACGGCAGGAATTCATTGATGAATGCACCGACCACCGGCGTACGGCCCAGGCCACCGCCGACCAGGACACGGAAGCCCAGTTCGCCAGCGGCGTTGTGCACCGGCTCAAGGCCGATGTCATGGACTTCGATGGCGGCGCGGTCGGAAGTCGAACCGTTGACGGCGATCTTGAATTTGCGCGGCAGGTAGGCGAATTCCGGGTGGAACGTGGTCCACTGGCGGACGATCTCGCACCATGGGCGCGGGTCGATCAGCTCGTCGGCGGCGACACCGGCAAACTGGTCGGTGGTGACGTTGCGCAGGCAGTTGCCGCTGGTCTGGATCGCGTGCATCTGCACGGTGGCCAGCTCAGCGAGAATGTCCGGAATGTCTTCCACGGCCGGCCAGTTGAACTGCACGTTCTGCCGGGTACTGATGTGGGCGTAGCCCTTGTCGTAGTCGCGGGCAATTTTGGCCATCATTCGCATCTGGCGCGAAGTCAGTTGGCCGTAAGGCACGGCGACTCGCAACATCGGCGCGAAACGCTGGATATAAAGACCATTTTGCAGGCGCAGGGGGCGGAATTCTTCTTCGCTCAGCTCGCCTGCCAGATAGCGTCGGGTCTGATCACGGAACTGCTTGACGCGGTCCTCGATGATCCGCTGATCGTATTCGTCGTATACGTACATATAAGTCCTGTTCTCAGGCTTGGGCCGGTCGGAAACAGCGGCGTTTTTTTGGCTTGCTGGCGTCCGATAAAACCTCGGCAATTCTGCGCGCACGGCCGCGCACTCCCTACGGAGCCGGGGCAAGATACCAGTTTGCGTTTATGCGTAAAAGTGATGTTTGAGCATATGTAAAGAACCAAATCGCCTAATGAGAATCGTTGTTGCAAAGACCCTGTTTGTGATGCGGGCAATCGTCGTCTTTACTCTGCTCGAGTCTTTATGCAATCACCGATAAAACCGACAAGAGGCGATGCAATGAGCAACCCAACCAAAGCACGGAAAAGCGATAGCACCGTTGATGCATGGGCAATTTTGTTCCTGATCATTCTGGTCGTGGGGACGGCGGTTTTCTGGGTCAGTCATCAGTAAGCGACCCCGTCCGGGCCCGGTTCCGACGATTGTCTGACAAAAACCGGAAAAGTCGCCGTTTTACGGACGTTCGCTGGCTATAATGCACCGCGAATTTCCGGGGGCTCGGACGACCAATGTTGAAGTTTCTGTGTGGCGTATTACTGGCGCTTGGCATGGTCGTGGGACCCTGTGCCCAGGCGGCGTCAGTGCTGTTCCTGAACCCGGGAACCCCCACGGAAGCTTTTTGGGTGAGTTACTCGCAGTTCATGCAGGCCGCGGCGACCGACCTGGGGATGGACTTGCGCATCCAGTATTCCGACCGCGTCTCCGAAAACACCCTCCGCCAGGCTCGCGAAGCCCTTCAGGGCTACCATCGTCCCGACTACCTGGTCTTCGTCAACGAGCAATACATCGCCCCCGAAATCCTGCGGCTGGCCAAAGACAGTGGTGTGAAGCTGTTCATGGTCAACAATGCCCTGACCCCGGATCAGACGAAACTGATCGGTGCCCAACCTGACAAGTACCCCGATTTGCTCGGCAGCCTGGTGCCCAATGACGAGGAGGGCGGCTACCTGATGCTCAAGGAACTGATCCGACAGCACGGCCCGGTGGCCCCCGGCCAGACCATCGATTTGCTGGCTTTTTCCGGTTTGAAGATCACCCCGTCCGCGCAGTTTCGCGAGAAGGGCTTGCGGCGCGCCTTGGCCGAGCATCCGGAAGTGCGTTTGCGGCAGTTGGTGTACGGCGGCTGGACCCGGCAGCGTGCCTATGAGCAGGCCCGGTTGTTGTTCAAGCGCTACCCGCAGACGTCGCTGGTCTGGGCCGCGAATGACGAAATGGCGTTCGGTGTGATGCAGGCGTATGTCGAAGCGGGAGGTGTGCCAGGCAAAGGCGCGTTGTTCGGCGCGATCAACACTTCACCCGCCGCGTTGCAGGCACTGCTGGACCATCGCCTGAGTGTCTTGCTGGGCGGGCACTTCAGTCTGGGTGGTTGGGCGCTGGTGCAATTGCATGATTACGATGAAGGCGTGGACTTCAGTCAGTACGGCGGCCGTGACCAACAGATTCGGTCGTTGCAACTGATCGATCGGACACAGGCCAAACGACTGCTGGCGATGGGCACGGCGCAGGACTTCGGCGTGGACTTTCACAAACTCTCGGCCAAGGGACGTCCCGCGTCCTGGCGTTACCCGTTCACCCTGCAAACCCTGATGCACTGAGTCGCATCAAACCCCGGCCAGAAGCAGCACCAGCTTGACGATGCCGAACAGCATCAATGCAAACACCGCCGTGAACACAATCCCCAGAATCACGAAATGACTCGGCTTGCCGTGAGTGAAATCACGGGCCCGGTTCTTCCCGCTCTGCACCCCGAACGCCGCTGCCATGATGCTGTGCAGCATTTGCCAGAAGGTCGGTGGTTTGTTGTTGGCCGGATCGTCCATAAATCCCTCGCCTGAAGGTTAGTCCTCACAGCATAGCCAATCTGCCGATTCGTGCCGTGGCTGACTGAAACGCGTTGTCTCGCCTTTTTGAACTTGCGGTAACTATGTACCGCAGGTGTCCAGGCCTGGGGTGGTGTTCTGTCGCTCCATTTACCAGGAGAGACAGTATGAGTATTTCATCTCGCACTTCGCCCCCGACGTCGAAGGTGCAGTCGCCTATCGAAGGTTCAGAGTCGAAGCCGTTGCTGCCAGGGAAAAGCAGCATGCACAGTGAATCGCTTGAACGCATGACCCCCGACTGGTTGATCAACGCGACCTCCACAAGGCGCGCCGCAATCAAAGATAGCGCAACACGCCTGCCTGACTGGTACGTGCATGCATCCGGCGCGCAACAGCAGGCACTGAGGGCAAGTTTCAACGCCAGTTTTATTTCGCAGACCCGGCTGGACCAGACAATGTCCACGCTGCACGACGCCGAAACATTCTCCGGGCCGATATTGGCCAAGGCTCTCAAGGACAGGTTCTCGATCGACGTCGACGTCAACAAGACCTGGGTGTGCTTGCGGCGCCCCCTGGAGGCTGGCGTGTTCGATATCGAAATCTCGTCTTTCGAGGTGTTGAAGCTTTCCTTGCTCCAGGCGGGATTGCACAACTTCGAGGCCTCGGAGTGTGAAGAAGGGGCCTTTCACCGTGGTTCAGGGTTCGTCGTCGAAACGCCGACCCCCGGTACGTTCAAGGATGTTGCGCTGGGCATGACGGTCAGGCAGTTCTTGTCGCTGTGCCGATCGCTGGACATCGGAGCGCAGTATCAAACCTTCGTGAGCGGTTTTTTCCAGCCAGCCGATACGCGGGCGGAAGCCAACCTGCGCGAGCAATTCATCGACAGCCAGAAAACCGCAATGAGGGCCGCAGCCGACCTGGCGTTGTTGAAAAAGGACATCGAACCGCAAGATTACACGATGATCCTTTCGATCATTGGCGGGGAAGTCCATCCCCGGATGGGCGACAGACAGGTCTGGTTTCGCGATCTCATCCTGATGAAGCGTCGGATGACCGGCTGCGTGGTGTTCAGCATCAGCGAGCAGTATCGCTACACCAGCGATTTCATCGTCTACATCCCCCATGATCCCGAACATCCGCTCAAGCGCTACACCTCGGCGCAGCTGCGTGACGAATTCAAGCGCCAGTTCACGGCCGGCAATTCACGGTCTGCAAGCGATGGCAGGCCGACCGCACACCAGCGCTTTTTCAGTCAGTTCGTGGCTTACGCCGACCGCCCTTACTACTTCAGCCAGTTCACCCGCAAGGCCGCGGATTCTCCGAGCGATCCGTTGCACTCCATCTGGGTCAAGGTCGCCCGGTACATTCCTCCGATCTCCACGTTCGTCGGTATCAAGGAGCTGCCCCCTGAAGCCCAGGGCAAGCGCGAACCGGTGGAAGATCCTTACCTCGACCCAATGGGTACGACGCGTAATGGCGTAGCCGGAATCTGGTCTGCCAACACCGATCTGTGGACTTATCTCTACGAGCAAAACTGCGCCAAGGTCATCGCCGATGCGCGCAGCCATGCCGTCCCGACTGCTGAGGTCGATGCGAAGGTTCGGGCGGCAAAGCTCAATCACCTGCTGGAAATCGGCATGCTGGGCTTGAACATGGTGTCGATGTTCGTACCGGTGCTGGGCGAGATCATGCTGACGGTAATGGCCGGGCAATTGCTGTACGAATCGTTCGAAGGGGTTATCGAATGGAGTGAGGGGGATCGCGTTGCTGCCAAGGCGCACCTGATCGATGTGGCAGAAAACCTGGCGTTGATCGCGGCGATGGCCGGGGCCGGCAAGGTGCTCGGCAAGATCGCGCCGGTTGCACCGGAGCCCGTGATCGAAGGGCTGGACGCCATCAAGCACCCCGATGGCGCGACACGGCTGTGGAAACCCGACCTGAAGGCCTATGAGTGCAACGTTGAACTGGGCGATGACATCGCCCCCAATGCTTTGGGCCAGTTTCGTGCGAACCGCAAGACTTACATCCGCCAGGCGAGCAAGGTGTATGAGATCACCTTTGATTCCTCGCTGAAGAAATGGCGCATCAAGCATCCGTCCGATGTCAGGGCCTGGCGGCCGATTCTCGAACACAACGGCCACGGTGCCTGGCGCCATACGCTGGAGCGTCCTCTTGAGTGGGATCGCCTGACCTTGTTGCGGCGCATGGGCCATGCGACCGAGGCCCTGACTGACGAACAACTGCTTACCATCGCCGATGCCAGCGGTACCCATGACAATGCCTTGCGCAAGATGCACCTCGATCGCCTGCCTCCACCTCCCGGGCTGGCTGAGTTGTTGGCGGCGTTCGAGGCTGGCCCGGGGAACACCGAGGTGGTCAAGGGGCCGGTGGCGATGCTGCAGCGAGCTTGCCCGGGGCTGAGTGAATCGGCTGCCAACAGGGTGTTGCTCGATGCCAATGCCGAGGAGCTGGAACGGTGGCAAACGACGCGGCGGATTCCCTTGAACATGCTTGAAGAGGGCCGCTGGTATGCACGGCAAGGGCGCGTCAACCAGGCCTTTGCCGGGTTGCTTCTGGAGCGTATGGCATCGGCGGACAGCCGATGGCTCGCCCTGCATTCCCTGGAAAAGCTGCCGGGCTGGTCCGACGGCGTGCGCCTGGAAGTGCGCGACGGTCACGTCGAGGGGCCGCTGATCGATGGCATTGGCAGTCAGGCTGCCGACACGCGCAAATATGTGGTCAAGAAAGGGCCGGCTTACCAGGCGTTCGATGAGCGCGGCGAGGAACTCAACGGTATCCCCCGAAGCAGTGACAATTTTTACCCGTCGATCATGCACGCCTTGCCCGACTCGGCGCGCCAGGCGCTGGGTGTTCCCCATGTGGCTCAGGGCGGCCAGTTGCGTATGGCAATCATCGATTATGCCGTCACCCATCGTGGCGAGCTGGCGAAAGGCCTGGAGACACACACCGGCAAGAAGGCGACGTTCAAGCCTCCGGTTCGGGTCAATGAACGGTTGGTGGGGTACTACGCCAGCGGGCGCGGGCAAGGGATCAATCCTTCGCTGGCGATACGGGTTCGGAATGTTTATCCGGCGCTGACCGACCAGCAGGCCAACGGATTTGTCCTGGCGCAGTTGCGGGCAGGAAAAACCGACGCGCAGATTTACGGTTTGTTGCAGACCCGCCTGCGGGAGTGGGAGACGCTTGAAGCGACGCTCGATCAATGGGTTGGCGAGCCATCGCCGAGCTCTGCCCTGGAGCGCATGCTGGGCGGTAAGGCCTCGGTCGCGCAGAGTCTCAAGGATAGCTGGCGCAACTCGCCGTTGGCCGCAGAGCAGGCGCGCTTCACATTGCTTGACCTGACCTGTGACGAAGCGCTTCCTTCGTTGTCGGCGGATTTCTCCCATGTGCGTGATCTGTACGTGCGGGGCAGGTGCATCACCGACGCCAATGCCGATGCGCTGTTGGTCAATTTTCCCAGGTTGAAAAGACTGCGGATCAACGCCACGGGCAACCAGTTCAGCAATGTGCCCGAGGCCATCGGCACGATGCCGGAGCTCACCGATCTGAGCCTGTATTCAGCTGCTCCCTACGCCGTCGACATGCCGTCGAGGCTGAGCGCGCTGACCAGGCTTGAGGACCTCACTGTCTATTGTTCGGGGTTCACGCCGATTGCGCTGGATGTCAGCCAATTGCGCAATCTGCGCCGGCTGGATGTGCTGGCACTTCCGATGTTTGAATGGCCCGCCGGGATTCTTGAACTGCCGCGCCTTGAGCGATTGAACCTCAAGGGCACCGGAATCAGAACCTTGCCCGAGGGCATTTTCAATGGACATGAAAAGCTCTGGTCCGGGCTGTCGCTGGACTGGTCGAATGTCCTTCGTGAAAATTTCAGGCCAGCGTATGAGTACGCCAAAAGGCAATCCCCACACCTTGTTGATCTCGAGGAAATGGTCAGGGATTACAGCAAGGGTGAGTTGAGACGCCTTGGCGAGGGCATCAACGAGAATCACGAGGCCTTGTTCAATCGGTTTGTCGAGCAGTGGCAGGACGCCGAGGCGAGGTACGGGGCGATCGAAGCCTTGAGTGAGCAACACCATGTACTCAATCGCAACCTCAATGACTGGTCCTATCGTGCGCTTAAACTGCCAACCGCGATCAACGAAGTGACAGGTCGGACATTAGCGGCAAACTCCCTGAGAGCCTGCTGGCGCAACGGCGTATTCAAGCGTTACGGCGCTACAGCCAATGCCTCAGTGCTCGACTTGCCCAATCTGGGGCTGAGTAGTTTTCCCGAGCTGCCGGCCGGCGCTTTCCCAGAGGTGAAAACGCTATATTTGAGGGGGAGTAAAGCGCCTGCAGCACAGATTCGCGGTTTTATCAGCGGGTTTTCCGAACTTCAAACACTCGACTTGCGTAGTTGCGGCTTGACCGAAATCCCCATCGGCCCCAACGATCTCGGAAAATTGACTCAGCTGGATCTCTCCAGTAACGCGATTGTTGTCGATTCAGGGGTTCAGCAAGGTATTGATGGGTTGCAGAAACTCGAATATTTGGACCTGAGCAGCAATCCCGTGAACACCTTGGACGTCAGCGCAATGACTCGCCTCAAGGCCTTGAATCTGCGCGCGACAGAGCTGCGGGAGTGGCCGGCAGGTGCCCAGGACTTGCCGGAGTTGACCTGGCTGGATTTGCGCGACAGCAAGATTTCCGAGCTGCCGGTGGCTGTGCTGGAAAATGAGGTATTGCTCAAAACCAATCTCGGCGGTTCGCCCTTCACACCTCAGGCTGGCGCAATGCTCAAGACCGCCTGGCAGCGGATAGAAGTTGCCAGAGTGCTGCCGGAGGGTGCCCTGGAGCGGTTCGCCATGGAGCCGATACCGCTTGGTTTCCCGCCGTCCGATAGTGGGTTTTCCATTGCGCAGCATTTGCTGGCGCTGCCTGAGGTTGCGGCGGGAGACGGCGCCGAGGTTCTCACAAAGCGCCTGCAACGTTTGAAGCCGACACTGGCGGATGATGAAGCCTTGCAAGCGCTGGAACAGATGCGCGAGCGCGGGGCGACCGAGGTGCAAATCAGCGAGCGCCTTGCCGGTTGGGAACAGACCTTCGAAGCGCTTACGCGTCAGTTGAACGGCTGGATCTTTACCCGGGGAGTGCGCGGCACAGGCTGGATGACGTCCTCAAGCATTCGCAGGCTGGGCGCCTTGCGCATCCTCGAATGCTGGCGCGAAGGCCTGACCGGCGTGGAGGGTGTTGCCAATGCAGTATTGGATCTGAGCGGCCTGCAACTGGGCGATCTCCCAGAGATGTCGGCAACACTCGAGCACGTCGGCAGGTTGAACCTGACCGGTGTAAAACTGACCCGGACAGGCTCCGACGGGTTCCTCGCCGCCTTTACCCGGCTCAAGACCCTGGAACTCAATGGCAATGGACTGGAGGCAATACCCGAGCCGGTCCAGCACATGGGGATGCTCGAGCGGCTGGAACTGTCTTCGAATCGGCTGGACGATGCCGAGCACCTCTACGCCTCGTTGAGCAATCTGGAACGCCTGAAGTGGCTTGACCTGGGCTACAACGAACTGGATTCCTTCGATCTCGACGTTTTCGATGCTCTGGTGACACTCGATCTGCGCAATAACAATCTGACGCAATGGCCGGGCGGTGTGCTGGATGCCGCCCACCTCAGAGTCCTGAATCTGAGTGGTAACGACATCACATCGGTTCCGGCGCAGGCACTGGACGGCAATCACAACGTCCTGATGATCGGCATCGATCTGAGCGACAACAACCTGGCGCTTGAGAGCCTCGAACGCTTGAGGGCTTACCGTGACTCGGGAGCACGCGACACCGTGCTGGGGCTCTCGCGCGCTGAACTCGACGAGTTACTTGATGATGCTCACGACGAAGGCGACAGTGACAGCGTCGAGTCGGATGAAGAACTCCCTGACGTTGAGCCTGATTCCGCGCAAAAGACCCCATGGCTAGCCAATATGCCCCCGGAGGAACTGGCCGGTAAAAGCGAAATCTGGAATCGGCTGGCGGCCGAGCCGGACAATGCTGCGTTCTTTCATTTGCTCTCGCGATTGCAGGACACCCGGGAGTTTCGGGTGGCCAATGCCGACTTGACGCGACGGGTCTGGACAGTGATGGAAGCCGCGGCCAGCAACAGCGAGCTTCGGGAAGTCCTGTTCGCCAGTTCGAGTACCCATGGCACCTGCGTCGACGGGCGAATCCTCACGTTCAGCGGGCTGGAAAGCAAAGTGTTCACCCACAATGCCGTGCTCGACATTCCGCCTGGAGGCCTGAGTGTGAAGGGCGAAGCACTGCTGAAACTGTCCAGGCAGCTGTTTCGACTGGACAAGATCGATGATCTGGCGACCAAGGCCGCGGCTCATTCCGGCGAGGATGAGGCCGAGGTGCGCCTGGGCTATCGAATCGGCCTGACGGAGGGCTGGGATGACGGCCTGATCCTGCCGGGTCAGCCGAAACACATGACGTATGCCTCGGGCGTCACGCGGCAACAACTGGCGAACGCGCGCGTGGAAGTCGTCAATGCGGAGCGGTCCGACGGGTTTTTCGAAGACTTGATCCAGCGCGACTATTGGGTGGGTTATCTCAAGGAGAAATACCCTGAAGTGTTCAGGGCACTTGATGAGATGGAGAGCCAGGGAGGGGAAGATGATGGGGTTGAGAGCGCCGATGATGCCGCATTCATGAGTCAGCTTTTCGAACTGGCGGCGGCGCGCAACGCGAAGATGATCGAGTTGTCCCGCAAGGAGGTCTCGGAGCTGGCAGGTGAAGAACCGCAGCTCTGGACATCGACAGTCTGACGGCTGCCTTGACCGGCTCAGCCGCCGGATTACTACTGTAGGAGCGAGCTTGCTCGCGATGGACTCAAGAGCGCTGTGTTTAATCAGTAAACACGCGTTATCGTTAACGACCATCGCGAGCAAGCTCGCTCCCACAGTGGGTCACTCAGTTGTCGTAACCCAGATTCGGCGCCAGCCAGCGTTCGGTCACGCTCAACTCCTGGCCTTTACGCGAGGTGTAGCTCTGCACCTGGTCCTTGTCGATCTTGCCCACGGCAAAGTATTGCGCCTGCGGGTGAGCGAAGTACCAGCCGCTGACCGCTGCCGCCGGGAACATCGCGTAGTGCTCGGTGAGGAACACGCCGCTGCGGCCTGCGCGCATTTCCTGGGCCTCTGGATCGAGCAGGGCGAACAGCTGGGCTTTCTCGGTGTGGTCCGGGCAGGCTGGGTAGCCCGGTGCCGGACGGATACCGCTGTACTGTTCCTTGATCAGTGCCTCGTTATCCAGCGTTTCATCCTTGGCATAACCCCAGTAGTCCTTACGCACCTGCTGGTGCAGCCACTCGGCGCAGGCCTCGGCCAGGCGGTCGGCCAGGGCCTTGACCATGATCGAGTTGTAATCGTCGCCGGCGTCCTGGTAAGCCTTGGCCACTTCTTCGGCGCCGATCCCCGCGGTGGTGATGAATCCACCCACGTAGTCAGTCACTTCACTGCCCTTGGGCGCGACGAAGTCGGCCAGGGAGAAGTTCGGCTTGCCGTCGGTCTTGATGATCTGCTGGCGCAAGTGATGCAGCTTGGCCATTGGCTTGCCGTCATCGCCATAGAGCTCGATATCGTCGTCATGCACCTGGTTGGCTGGCCAGAAACCGAACACCGCACGGGCGCTGATCAGCTTCTCGTCGATCAGTTTGCTGAGCATTTCCCGGGCATCGTTGTACAGCGAGGTGGCAGCTTCGCCGACCACTTCGTCCTGGAGGATGCGCGGGAACTTGCCGGCCAGGTCCCAGGAGATGAAGAACGGCGTCCAGTCGATGTACTCGGCCAGAACGTTGAGGTCGATGTTGTCCAGCACCCGGCTGCCGGTGAAAGTCGGTTTGACCGGCGTGTAGCTCGCCCAGTCGAATTGCGGCTTCTTGGCGATGGCCGCGCCATAGCTCAGGCGCTCGGTGCGGGCGCTGCGGTTGGCGGTGCGCTCGCGAACCTCGATGTAATCCTGGCGGGTTTTCTCGACGAAACCGGCCTTGAGCTCCTTGGACAGCAACTGCGTCGCCACGCCCACGGCGCGGGAGGCGTCGGTGACGTAGATCACCGCATCGTTGCTGTACTTGGGCTCGATCTTCACCGCCGTGTGCGCCTTGGAGGTGGTGGCGCCACCGATCATCAACGGCAGGTGGAAGTCCTGGCGCTGCATTTCGCGGGCGACGTGGACCATCTCATCCAGCGACGGGGTGATCAGGCCGGACAGGCCGATGATGTCGCACTTCTGTTCCTTGGCCACCTGGAGGATTTTCTCCGCCGGGACCATCACGCCGAGGTCGACGATGTCATAGCCGTTGCAGCCCAGCACCACGCCAACGATGTTCTTGCCGATGTCGTGCACGTCGCCTTTGACGGTCGCCATCAGGATCTTGCCCTTGGCTTGCGGCTTGTCGCCTTTTTCCAGTTCGATGAACGGGATCAAGTGGGCCACGGCCTGCTTCATCACGCGGGCGGATTTCACCACTTGCGGCAGGAACATTTTGCCGGCACCGAACAGGTCGCCGACGATGTTCATGCCGGCCATCAGCGGACCTTCGATCACTTCGATCGGGCGAGCGAAGGACTGGCGCGATTCTTCGGTGTCTTCGACGATGTGGGTGGTGATGCCCTTGACCAGTGCGTGCTCCAGACGCTTGTTGACGTCCCAGTTGCGCCATTCTTCGGTCTCGGCTTCCTTGACGCTGCCGTCGCCCTTGTACTTGTCGGCGATGGCGAGGAGGGCGTCGGTGCCTTCCGGGGTGCGGTTGAGGATCACGTCTTCCACGGCATCGCGCAGCTCCACCGGGATCTGGTCGTAGATCTCCAGTTGCCCGGCGTTGACGATACCCATGGTCAGGCCGGCGCGGATTGCGTATAGCAGGAACACCGAGTGAATTGCCTCGCGCACCGGGTTGTTGCCACGGAACGAGAACGACACGTTGGACACGCCACCGGAGGTCAGCGCATACGGCAGTTCGTCGCGGATGTAGGCACAGGCATTGATGAAATCGACGGCGTAGTTGTTGTGTTCTTCGATACCGGTGGCGACGGCGAAGATGTTCGGGTCGAAGATGATGTCTTCCGGCGGGAAGTCCACTTCGTTGACCAGAATGTCGTAGGAGCGTTTGCAGATTTCCTTCTTGCGCGCTTCGGTGTCGGCCTGGCCGGCTTCGTCGAAGGCCATCACCACCACCGCGGCGCCGTAGCGCTTGCACAGCTTGGCGTGATGGATGAACTGCTCGACGCCTTCTTTCATGCTGATCGAGTTGACGATGCCCTTGCCCTGGATGCACTTGAGGCCGGCTTCGATCACTTCCCACTTGGAGGAGTCGATCATGATCGGTACGCGGGAGATGTCCGGTTCGCCGGCAATCAGATTGAGGAAGGTCACCATGGCCTTCTTCGAATCGAGCATCCCTTCGTCCATGTTGATGTCGATTACCTGGGCACCGGCTTCGACCTGCTGCAGGGCGACTTCCAGGGCTTCGGTGTAGTTGTCTTCGCGGATCAGGCGGGCGAACTTGGCGGAACCGGTGATGTTGGTGCGCTCGCCGACGTTGACGAACAGCGAGTTGCGATCGATGGTGAACGGCTCAAGGCCCGAGAGGCGGCAGGCTTTCGGAATGTCCGGAATTTCCCGCGGTGCATAACCGGCCACGGCCTTGGCGATGGCTTCGATGTGGTCCGGTGTGGTGCCGCAGCAGCCGCCGACGATGTTGAGGAAGCCGCTTTGGGCGAATTCTTCGATGACCTTGGCGGTTTCCGACGGCAATTCGTCGTACTCGCCGAACTCGTTCGGCAGGCCGGCGTTCGGGTGCGCGGAAACGTGGGTGTTGGCCTTGTTCGACAGCTCTTCGAGGTACGGGCGCAATTCGCGGGCGCCGAGGGCGCAGTTCAGGCCGACGGAAATCGGTTTGGCGTGGGCCACGGAGTTCCAGAAGGCTTCAGTGGTCTGGCCCGACAGCGTGCGGCCCGAGGCGTCGGTGATGGTGCCGGAAATCATGATCGGCAGCTCGATCCCCAGTTCCTCGAACACGCCTTGGACGGCGAAGATCGCCGCCTTGGCGTTGAGGGTGTCGAAAATGGTTTCGATCAGGATCAGATCGGCGCCGCCTTCGATCAGGCCTTTGGTGGACTCGGTGTAGTTTTCCACCAGTTCATCGAAGGTCACGTTGCGGTAGCCGGGGTTGTTCACGTCCGGTGACAACGAGCAGGTGCGACTTGTAGGACCGAGCACGCCGGCGACGAAGCGTGGTCGGTCCGGGGTTTCCAGGGTCTTGGCGTCGGCGACCTTGCGCGCCAGGCGTGCGCCTTCTACGTTTAACTCATACGCCAGGCCCTGCATGCCGTAGTCAGCCAGGGAGATCTGGGTGGCGTTGAAGGTGTTGGTTTCCAGAATGTCGGCGCCGGCGTCCAGGTAGGCTTTTTCAATGCCGCCAATCACGTCCGGGCGAGTCAGTACCAACAGGTCGTTGTTGCCTTTGACATCGCTTGGCCAGTCAGCGAAGCGTTTGCCACGGTAATCCTGCTCTTCGAGCTTGTAGCTCTGGATCATCGTGCCCATACCGCCATCGAGAATCAGGATGCGCTCTTTGAGGGCGTGCTTGAGAGCTTGAAGGCGTACGCTGCGATCGGACATTTGGACTACTCGGTAAGACCATGACGAAGGGCCGGGATGATAGCAAACCTGTGCGCTTTTAGAGCATGACTCGATTTTGCATGAATATCGTTCATGTTGGTAAGGATGACAGACCGGTAGAATCGCGGCGTTTTTTCAGGATTCAGGACCAGGGACATGTCGTATCGCTTCGTCATCAGCACATTGTTGTTGTTTTTAAGCTGGGGCGCTCTGGCGCAAAGTCCGGCGATTTCCTCTGCCATTTCATACAGCCGCGACATTCAACCGATCTTCACTGAAAAGTGCGTGGCCTGCCACGCCTGCAACGACGCCGCCTGTCAGCTCAACCTGGGCAGCGGCGAGGGCGCGGCACGGGGCGCGACGAAAATCCCGGTCTACGACGGTGACCGCCGCCAGGCCGTTGCGCCGACCCGACTGTTCTATGACGCCTCCGGCAAACAGGCCTGGCAGCAAAAAGGCTTTTATTCGGTACTCGATGCCCAGGGCAGCCAGGCTGCACTGATGGCGCGGATGCTGGAGCTTGGCCACAAAACTCCGTTGCAACCCAACGCGAAGCTGCCGGAGGACATCGTCCTGGGCCTGAACCGGGAAAACATGTGCGCCATGCCCGGGGAGTTCGACGGCTACGCCGCCAAGCATCCGAAGGAGGGTATGCCGCTGGCAGTGACCGGCCTGACCGACCAGCAGTACCAGACGCTGCAACGCTGGCTGGCGGCAGGCGCGCCGATCGATCAGCAGGCGCTGGCGCCCAGCGCCAAGGAAACCTTGGAGGTGGTGCAATGGGAAAACCTGCTCAATTCGCCGGGCGCCCGGGAAAGTCTGGTGGGGCGCTGGCTGTTCGAGCACTGGTTCCTCGCCCATCTCTACTTCAAGGATGGCGAGCCTGGGCATTTCTTCCAGTGGGTGCGTTCGCGCACGCCCACCGGCCAGCCGATTGACCTGATCAACACCCGTCGCCCGAACGATGATCCGGGCACGCAGTTCTACTATCGCTTGTGGCCGGTGCAGGGCGTGATCGTGCACAAGACCCACATCACCTATCCACTGAGTCCGGCGAAGCTGGCGCGGGTCAAGAGCCTGTTCTACAGCGGCAATTGGCAGGTCGACGCGTTGCCGGGCTATGGGCCACAGAGCCGGGCCAATCCGTTTGCCACCTTCGAAGCGATTCCGGCCCAGGCGCGCTATCAGTTCATGCTCGATAACGCCGAGTACTTCGTGCGTACCTTTATCCGTGGGCCGGTGTGTCGTGGTCAGATCGCCACGGACGTGATCCGCGATAATTTCTGGGCGCTGTTCCAGGCGCCCGAGCACGACCTGTATGTCACCGATCCGAACTATCGCGGGCAGGCCACGCCGTTGCTGGCGATGCCGGGGCAAAACGATGATGTCGGCAGCGTCCTCAGCCTGTGGCACGACTACCGCGACAAGCGTAATGAATACGAAGCCTTGCGCCGGGACAGCTATGCCGACGAACCTGCACCGAGCTGGTCGACCCTGTGGGCCGGTAACGACAATGCGCTGCTGAGTATCTTCCGCCATTTCGACAGTGCTTCGGTGACCAAAGGCCTGATCGGCGAGGTGCCGCAAACGATATGGCTGTTCGACTATCCGCTGCTGGAGCGCACCTACTATCAACTGGCGGTGAACTTCGATGTGTTCGGCAACGTGTCCCACCAAGCCCAGACGCGCTTGTATTTCGACCTGATCCGCAACGGCGCCGAGCAGAACTTCCTGCGCCTGATGCCTGCCGATTCCCGGGATGGCTACCTTGACGACTGGTATCAGAATAGTGGCAAATTCAAGATGTGGCTCGACTACGAGACCATCGATGACGACACGCCGACCGCGCTGAAACTCAACCCGGCTGATCCCAAGCGTGACTTTGCCAATCAGTTACTGGCCCGATACGGCGACCTCAATGCCAGGCCCGACCCGATCAATCGCTGCGACGGCGCTTACTGTTCGCGGCCGAACATCGACCCGGACCTGCAAAATGCCGAGCAGGCGCTGAGCCGCCTGACTTCGCGTCCGGCTGCCGGGCTGAAGGTCATCGATCAGTTGCCGGAAGCCACCCTGCTGCGTATCGAAACCAGCAGCGGCAAGCGTGAGGTCTATAGCCTGTTGCGTAACCGTGCCCACAGCAACGTGGCGTTTTTGCTCGGTGAATCACTGCGCTATCAGCCGGGACTCGACACCCTGACGATTTTCCCGGGTGTACTCAGTAGCTACCCGAACTTCATGTTCAACATCCCGGCCGGGCAAGTGCCGGAGTTTGTGGATGCGATGGAAAGCGCCAAGGACACCGACAGCTTCGAGAAAATCGTCGAACGTTGGGGAGTACGTCGCAGTCATCCGCAATTCTGGGCTTATTTCCATGACCTGAGTCGCTACATCCAGGAAAACGATCCGGTGGAAGAGGGCGTGCTGGACATGAACCGCTACGAGAACCTCTGAAATACCACTGATCTCTTGTGGGAAATGTCAGGAATCTTTCCCGACAAAAATACTAGGACTTTGTCCGGCGCGTTGATTGGCGTAAACTGCGCCCAAGCCTGCGAGGAGTTTCCATGACCGCTATTACCATCACTGACGCCGCCCACGATTATCTGGCTGATCTGCTCTCCAAGCAGAACACCCCGGGCATCGGCATCCGCGTCTTCATCACCCAGCCTGGCACCCAGTACGCCGAAACCTGCATTGCCTACTGCAAGCCGGGCGAAGAAAAACCCGAAGACACCGCGCTGGGGCTCAAAAGCTTCACCGCGTACATCGACCACTTCAGCGAAGCCTTCCTGGACGATGCCGTTGTCGACTACGCCACCGACCGCATGGGCGGCCAGCTGACTATCAAGGCGCCAAACGCCAAAGTACCGATGGTCAACGCTGACAGCCCGGTCAACGAGCGCATCAACTACTATCTGCAAACCGAGATCAACCCGGGGCTGGCCAGCCACGGCGGTCAGGTCAGCCTGATCGACGTGGTCGAAGACGGCATCGCTGTCCTGCAGTTCGGCGGTGGTTGCCAGGGCTGCGGCCAGGCCGACGTGACGCTGAAGGAAGGCATCGAGCGTACCTTGCTCGAGCGCATCCCGGAGCTGAAAGGCGTTCGCGACGTGACCGACCACACGCAGAAAGAAAACGCCTATTACTAAGGTGTTCGCTGCGAAACGAAAAAACGGCGCTGTGGCGAGGGAGCTTGCTCCCGCTTGATGGCATAGCCATCACAAAATCAGTCAATGCATTTTCCCGTGATGAATGCGTTGGCTGATGTTGGGACCGCTTTGCGGTCCAGCGGGAGCAAGCTCCCTCGCCACAGGTGCTTTCAGGGTCTGTAGAGATGCGCATGCCCCGCGCGATACAGCGATGACTCGCTGAAGTGATCACTGCCCAGCACCCGACCCACCAGAATCAACGCCGTACGACGAAAGCCCTTGGCTTCAACCTTCCCGGCAATATCCTCGAGCGTGCCCACCACCCAATCCTGATCCGGCCAGCTCGCGCGGTGAACCACCGCAATCGGGCAATCGGCGCCGTAATGGGGCAGCAGTTCCTCAACGATCTTCGCCAGGTGATTGACCCCCAAATGAATTGCCATGGTCGCGCCGTGCTGCGCCAGGCTGGAGAATTCCTCTCCCGGTGGCATGGCGGTCTTGTCGGCGTAGCGCGTCAGGATCACGCTCTGCGAAACGTCCGGCAGGGTCAGTTCCGCACCCAAAAGCGCTGCGCAAGCGGCTGTGGCCGTCACGCCGGGTACGATTTCGAACCCAATGCCCAACTCACGCAGATAGCGAATCTGCTCGCCAATGGCGCCATACAGGCTTGGATCGCCGGAGTGCACCCGAGCCACATCCTGACCTTTGGCGTGGGCGTTCTTGATCAGGTCGATGATCTGTTCCAGATGCAGTTCGGCGCTGTTGACCACCTGCTCGGCACAATGACCTTCCAGTACGGCGGCAGGCACCAGCGAACCGGCATAAATGATCACCGGACAACTGCGAATCAGCCGCTGGCCCTTGACGGTAATCAGTTCGGGGTCGCCGGGACCTGCGCCAATGAAGTAGACGGTCATCGTCGGTTCCTGTGGGGAAAAAAGGGGCTGAACAGGGCTTCAGATGAAGAATGTTCATGATCAAAGCGGGGGATTATCGGTTTTTTACGCAGCGCCAGCCAATGCCAGTGTTGCCTGGGCGTATTTTTGTCGTGGAATCAGCAGTTTTGCCGGGGCCTGGGCCAGTTGTTCCGCCAGGGCCAGTGCGGCGCTTTCCGCCACGCCGTAGCAACCGGTGCGTTCAAACGCTATTTGCGATTGATGACTGAGTTGCGGTTCATAAGCGGCCAGTTGTTCACTGCTGAAATACATCAATTCCAGGCCAAGCTGCTGAGCCAGTTCGATTAACGCGGGTTCGTCGCGCTTCGAATCGATGCTGGCCAGCGCCTTGATTTCATGACGAGCAATCTGGTGTGCCTCCAACGCCTGATCGAGCAGCGCCAGCAACGTGCTGACGGGGCAGCCCCGTTGGCAGCCCAGGCCGACCACCAGGGTCGGCGCTGTGCTGATGTCAGTCATGCGTGGTATTGGCCATCGCTTTTGCGACGGAACAACCAGGCGCTGATCAGGCCCAGGGCCAGCCAGAACGCCACGTTGGTCAGTTGCGAAGCGATTTTGAACTGGGCTTCCAGCGCCTCTGGAGCAAGCATCGAATGCACTTCCGGTTGCGGTGCGCCAATCACATGGGGAACGGCGATGATCGCCGCGCCGAGGACTTTCATCAGCCAGTGACGGCTGAACACGATCAGCGCGATACCGACGGCGGTGGAGGCGGCGGTACCGATCCACCACAGTTGCCGTTGTGCCAGGTCCGCTGCGGCAGTGCCGGGCAATTCAGGTGGCAGGCCGAGGGTCGGCGCGAGCACGAAGGTCGCATAACCGGCCAGGCCCCAGAGCAGGCCTTGCGAGGTTTTGGTCGGCGCACGCAAGGTGTACAGGCCGGCCAGCATCAGGGCGAAACCGACGGCCACCACCAGGTTACCGCCGGTGGTCGACAGCACGCGCTGCCAGCCGTCTTCCGGTTCCCAGGCTTGTGCATCGTGGGTGTGGGCAGCCATGGCGCCATCGGCGTGTTCATGCATTTCAACAGCGGCCGGTTCGGCTTTTTCGTAGGTTTCGGCCTGCAAAATCAGCGGGGCGACCCAGAAGCTTTGCAGCAGGGTCAGCAGCAGGGCGGCCAACAGCCCGGTGAAACCTGCGGTTTGCGCAATACGCTTGATCATGTCGACAGCTCTCAATGGCACGGGAATGCGGAGCTGTGACGGGTATCGTGGGCGGCATTGTGCACCGCTTCGATGTGCGAGAAACCGGCGAAATACACAAGGCACGCGCCCAGGATCGACGCGCAGACGGCGGCGGCCAGACGTTGGGTCAGGGTTGAGGTGGTGCTCGCGGATGTGTGTTCGGCGCTGCTGATGATCGACATGGCGTTTCCCTCTGGTCTGTCAGCGGGGAATAAGAGCGCATGCAAACCCCCGCACGACCTGGCGCGCAGAGGTTCAAACAGCGCCCGCCCACCGCGGGTTTGTTGGTTCAGTGATCGTACTCGTCACTTTGTGTTGCGGGCCGGTCTCCGGGCTCACGAGGGGCAAAGGCTTGCGCCTGAACCTGAAAACATCACCTTCCCATGCCGCAATGGCACAGTGGATCTGACGCTTCGCTCGCTTACCGTTGCGGGGGCAGCACCGGACTGACATGGCTTAAGAGTAAAGCATATGATTCACCGGTTTCCCGTTTCACCCTGTGAAGGGCACCCGTAACAAGGTGTGTAGGAGAGCATGGGCGGGGGTTGGGCGTCAATTGGCAAGGGTTCTCACTTGAAATTTACACAAGACCCTGTGGCGAGGGGGCTTGCCCCCGTTCGGCGGCGAAGCCGTCGCAAATCCGGAGTGCAGGCTTTGTCTGGATAAAAGTAAGAGGGGTCGCTTCGCACCCAACGGGACGGTGCGGCGATCCGACAAGCCCCCTCGCCACAGGGATCGCAAGCATTGACCCGCCCCAATACCATGCGTAGCCTTGCGCTTTCGAGGTTCTTCGGCGTTTGCCGAAGCTAAGAAGGGAACGCGGTCGATGCCGCGGCTGCCCCCGCAACTGTGAACGGTGATGTTCGTTGCCACGCCACTGCTGACTCAATCCATGAGGCCGGCGGGAAGGCGCAGCGAATGCCAGGCTCAAGGCCGGCACACCGTCAGCCAGGAGACCTGCCTCGTCACAGATTCTCACTTTCAACCGGGCGGGGTGATCCGGTGGCGAACTCCTCAGGCACGCGCCTCCGCGTTGCCGGTCGTCGTCCCGTATGCCCGCCACATTAGCCATAGGGCATCCGATGAAAACACTGGCCAAACTCCCCGTCACCATCGTCACCGGCTTTCTCGGCTCGGGCAAGACCACGCTGCTGCGGCACATGCTCGACAACGCCCAGGGTCGCCGCATTGCGGTGATCGTCAACGAATTTGGCGAGTTGGGCATCGACGGCGAAATCCTCAAGCAGTGCTCCATCGGTTGCACCGAAGAAGAAGCCAACGGCCGTGTCTATGAGCTGGCCAACGGCTGCCTGTGCTGCACCGTCCAGGAAGAATTCTTCCCGGTGATGCGCGAACTGGTGGCCCGTCGCGGCGATCTGGACCACATTCTCATCGAAACGTCCGGTCTGGCCCTGCCCAAGCCGCTGGTGCAGGCCTTCCAGTGGCCGGAAATCCGCAGCGCCTGCACGGTGGATGCGGTGATCACCGTGGTCGACAGCCCGGCCGTGGCCGCCGGCACCTTCGCCGCGTTCCCGGATCAGGTCGACGCCCAGCGCAAACTCGACCCGAACCTGGACCACGAATCGCCGCTGCACGAACTGTTCGCCGACCAACTGGCCAGCGCTGACCTGGTGATCCTCAACAAAACCGACCTGATCAACCCGGCGGACCTGGCCCGCGTGCGCCTGGAAGTCGCCGAAGAATTGCCGCCAGCGGTGAAAATCATCGAAGCCAGCAGCGGTCGCCTGCCGCTGGACGTGCTGATCGGCCTGGGTGCCGGCTCCGAAGAACACATCGACAGCCGTCACAGCCACCACGACCATCATCACGATGGCGACGACGATCATGATGACCACGATCACGACGCCTTCGACTCGATCTCCATCGAACTGCCGCAAGCCGACGAAAGCCTGCTGCTGGATGCGCTGACCCAACTGGTGGTCCAGCACGGCATCCTGCGGGTCAAGGGTTTTGCGGCGATCCCGAACAAGCCGATGCGGCTGCTGATCCAGGGCGTGGGCACGCGTTTCGACAAGCACTTCGACCGCCAGTGGGGCGCCGAAGAAGCACGCATCACCCGCCTGGTGCTGATCGGCCAGGAACTGGACACCACTGTTCTCGAAGCGCAATTGCGCGCCGCGCTCAGCGTGTAAGCCATGCACCTGCTCAGGACCCAGCCCGGCGGTTTCGTGTCGGATGACAACATTGCCGACCTTGGACAAACCCCCGCCGAGCTGGTGATCCTGTGCAGCGGCGACTCCAGCCTGGCGCTGCTCGCCGAAGCGGCGCAGCAGTTGCCCGACGATTACCCAAGCGTGCGCCTGGCCAACCCGATGCAGGTGCAGAACCATGCCTCGGTCGATTTGTATGTCGATGAAGTGCTGCGTCACGCCAGGGTGATCCTGATTTCGCTGCACGGCGGCATCGCCTATTGGCGTTACGGCATCGAGCGCCTGGTGGAGCTGTCGCAGCGCGGCGTGCAGGTGATTCTGGTGCCGGGCGATGATCGCCCGGACCCGGAACTCAGTGACCTGAGCACCGTCGGTACCGAGGATCGCGACCGGCTCTGGCAGTTTCTGCGCCAGGGCGGCATGGGTAACGCCCTGGATTTTTTCCGCTGTCTGGCCAACCGCTGGCTGGCGCGTGATTACAGCTGGGGCGAGCCGCAAACCCTGCCACGTACGGCGATTTACCATCCGCACAAACACTCCGCCGCACTGAGCGACTGGCAAGCCGACTGGCACGCCGATCAACCGGTGGCGGCGGTGCTGTTTTACCGCTCGCATTTGCAGGCGGCGAACACCGCTTTCATTGATATTTTTTGCCAGCGTTTGCAGGCGGCGGGGTTGAATCCGCTGCCGATTGCGCTGGCCAGCCTGAAAGAACCCGGTTGTCTTTTCGTGGTCGAGGACTGGCTGGATGAGGCCAGCGTCTCGGTGATCCTGAATACCACCGGCTTTGCCCAATCCAGTCCTGAAGCACCGCATCTGCGCCCGTTTCGCCGCAATATTCCGGTGATCCAGGCGATTTGCGCCCAGGACAACGAACCCGGTTGGCGCGCCAGCGAACAGGGCCTCGGCCCCCGTGACCTGGCGATGCACATTGCCTTGCCGGAACTGGACGGCCGAATAATCAGCCGCCCGATCAGTTTCAAGGACCTGGCGTGGCGCAGTGAGCGCAGTCAGTCGGATGTGGTCTGCTACCGGGCCCAACCGGAACGCATGGATTTCGTTGCCGAACTGGCGCGGCGCTGGGTCGATCTGGCGCGGGTGCCCAATGCGGAAAAACGCATTGCCTTGATTCTCGCCAATTACCCGACCCGCGACGGCCGCATCGGCAACGGCGTCGGCCTCGATACCCCGGCAGCGGCGCTGAATATCCTGCGGGCGCTGCATGCCGAAGGTTATCCATTGCCGGCTGAATTGCCAGGCAGTGGCACCGCGCTGATCCAGCAGTTGCTGGGCGGCGTCAGCAACGATCTCGAGACCCTCGACCTGCGTCCGTGCCAGCAAAGCCTGGGGATGGATGACTATCTGGCGATGTTCAACGCTCTGCCCGAAGCCAATCGTGCGGCGGTGCTCGAACGTTGGGGCGCGCCGGAAAACGACCCGATGTGCCGCAACGGGCGGATGATGATCGCCGGCCTGCGTTTTGGCCTGACCTTCGTCGGCATTCAGCCGGCGCGGGGTTATCAGGTCGACCCGAGCGCGGTGTATCACGACCCGGACCTGGTGCCGCCCCACGGCTACCTGGCGTTTTACTTCTGGCTGCGCAACACCTACGGCGCCCATGGCGTGATCCACGTCGGCAAACACGGCAACCTCGAATGGCTGCCGGGCAAAGGCGTCGGGCTCTCGGAAAACTGCTGGCCGGACGCACTGCTCGGGCCGCTGCCGAACATCTATCCGTTCATCGTCAACGACCCGGGCGAGGGCGCCCAGGCCAAGCGGCGTACCCAGGCCGTGATCATCGATCACTTGATGCCCCCGCTGACCCGCGCCGAAACCTACGGCCCGCTGCGCAACCTCGAACTGTTGGCCGACGAATACTACGAAGCGCAGCTGCTCGATCCGCGCCGCGCCCGAGAGTTGCAGCGCGACATCCTGCAACTGGTGCGTGACACCCACATCGACCGTGAATTGCAATTGGACGAACAGCTCGACAGTGATGCCGACGCAGCGATCTGGTTGCCGCGACTCGACACTTATCTGTGCGATTTGAAAGAGTCGCAGATCCGCGATGGCCTGCATGTGTTCGGCGAATCGCCCACCGGGCGCTTGCGCATCGATACCTTGCTGGCGTTGTTGCGCATACCACGGGGCGATGGCCGGGGTGCGCAGTCGAGTTTGCTGCGGGCACTGGCCAAGGCCTTCGTGTTGGGCTTCGACCCGCTCGATTGTGCGCTGGCCGAACCGTGGACTGGGCCGCGCCCCGAGGCTCTTGTGGACATCAGCGAAGATACCTGGCGCACGGCGGGCGATACCCGCGAACGCCTGGAACTATTTGCCGCGCAGTTGATTTCGGACGCGTTGAATAGCACCTGTGGGAGCGAGCCTGCTCGCGATGGTGTGTCAGCCACATTGATGTCAACTGATACACCATCGCGAGCAGGCTCGCTCCTACAGGAGGCGGACTGGATTGAGGTACAAGCCATTATCGAGGGTTTGCGTGACGTCATTGCCCCGCGTCTGGACGCCTGCGGTCCGGCGGAAATGCGCGGATTGCTCGATGCCCTGAGCGGTCGCTTCGTCCCGGCCGGTCCCAGCGGCGCGCCGAGTCGTGGTCGTCTGGACGTGCTGCCCACCGGTCGCAACTTCTATTCGGTGGACGTGCGCAACCTGCCGACCACCACGGCGTGGCGCATCGGGTTCCAGTCGGCCAACCTGATCCTCGAACGACACCTGCAAGACCATGGCGATCATTTGCGCCAGCTCGGCCTGTCGGTGTGGGGCACCGCGACCATGCGCACCGGCGGCGATGACATCGCCCAGGCCATGGCGCTGATGGGCGTGCGTCCGGTGTGGGCCACCGGCAGCCAGCGGGTCGATGATTTCGAGATTCTGCCGTTGAGTTTGCTCGACCGTCCGCGTGTCGACGTGACCTTGCGTGTGTCCGGTTTCTTCCGCGATGCCTTTGCCAATCTGATTCGCTTGTTCGACGCGGCGGTGCAAGCGGTGGCTGACCTCGATGAGCCAGACGACCTCAATCCGCTGGCGGCCAAGGTACGCGCCGAGCGCGCAGCCTTGCTTCAGGCGGGGCTCGACGAAGACGCTGCGCGACGCCAGGCCGGCTGGCGGATTTTCGGGGCCAAACCCGGTGCCTACGGCGCGGGTGTGCAGGGCGCCATCGATGGTCGCCTGTGGCAGAGCCGAGAGGACTTGGCCGAGGTTTACCTTAACTGGGGCGGCTACGCTTATGGCGGTTCCGACGAGGGCACCGCCGCCCGCGAACAGTTCAGCCAGCGCTTGAGCCAGGTACAGGCGGTGCTGCAAAACCAGGATAACCGCGAGCATGATTTGCTCGACTCCAACGATTACTACCAGTTCCAGGGCGGTATGCTCGCGGCGGTGGAAAGCCTGAAAGGCGAGGCGGCGGCCAGCTATCATGGCGACCACAGCCAGCCGGACCTGCCGAAGATTCGCACCTTGAAGGAAGAGCTGAACCGGGTGATCCGCTCCCGGGCGGCCAACCCGAAGTGGCTCGAAGGCGTTAAACGTCACGGCTACAAAGGTGCGTTCGAAATGGCCGCGACAGTCGACAATCTGTTTGCCTTCGATGCCACCACGCAGTTGATCGACGATCACCAGTACGCGTTGCTGGCCGATGCCTACTTGCTCGACCCGGACACCCGGGATTTTGTCCGTGAACACAATCCCCATGCCTTGCGCGACATGACCGAGCGCATGCTCGAGGCGCAACAACGGGGGATGTGGAAGGAGCCCGGCGAGTACCGCGAGGCGCTGGAGAATCTGTTGCTGGATATAGAAGAAGACGGCTGACACAGAAGCCCGGGGCCAACACTAACCTGTGGCGAGGGAGCTTGCTCCCTCGCCACAGAGATCAAGTTTGTCCTTTGGATTGTTGATCGACACAACCGACCATGATGAGACGCCTGACATGACCGACACCCCCCATTTCCCGCTCTCCGCCGTGGTCGGCGCCGACGATTTGAAACTGGCCCTGTACCTGACCGCCATCGACCCGAAGATCGGCGGCGTGCTGATCGAAGGCCCGCGGGGTATGGCCAAGTCGACCCTGGCCCGCGGTCTGGCGGACCTGCTGGCCAGCGGTCAGTTCGTCACCTTGCCGCTGGGTGCCACCGAAGAGCGTCTGGTCGGCACCCTCGATCTTGACGCGGCACTGGGCGAAGGTCGCGCACAGTTTTCCCCCGGTGTGCTGGCCAAGGCTGACGGTGGCGTGCTCTACGTCGACGAGGTCAATCTGTTGCCCGATCACCTCGTTGATCTGTTGCTCGATGTGGCCGCCAGCGGCACCAATCTGGTGGAGCGTGACGGCATTTCCCATCGGCATTCGGCGAAGTTCGTGCTGATTGGCACCATGAATCCGGAAGAGGGTGAACTGCGTCCGCAATTGCTTGACCGTTTCGGCTTGAATGTCGCCCTCGGTGGCCACACCGCGCCGGCCGAGCGCGGTCAGATCATCCGCCGTCGCCTGGATTTCGACAACGATCCGCAAGGTTTCTGCGCCGAATGGGAATCCGCGCAGGCGTCTCTGCGCGAACGTTGCCAGAACGCACGCAATGCACTGCCGAACATTCCCCTCGACGATCAAGCACTGGCGTATATCACCGAACGCTGCTTTGCCGCTGGCGTCGATGGTTTGCGCGCCGACCTGGTCTGGCTGCGCGCCGCCCGGGTGCACGCCGCCTGGCGCGGGGTGAACGCGATCGCCGAGGAAGATATCGACGCCGTTGCCGAGTTCGCCTTGCGCCATCGTCGTCGCGAGCATTGCGCACCGGCGCCTCAGCCATCCCAGGCTGCGCAACCTTCTGCGCCGCAGAACGCCAACCCGAGCGAAGGGCAGGGCCAGTGGGGCGAATTGCCTGCCCAAGCGCTGGCGGTCGGCGCACGACGTGAAGTGCCGAGCTGGCCAAAAAAGCTCTAGGCATTCGTCCTCGCTCCGACGCGGGGGCGAATGCCAGACCCCGCGCCGGGCGGCTGGACCACGGTAAACAGGGCAAGCGTCACACGGCACGCAGCGGCTCGGTCAACTGGCCGGGCACTTTGCTCAATGGCCGACCGCGTCAGCGCGACGACCTGTTGTTTCACCTGCGCACTCGCTCGCCCCATGAACTGTGGCTGGTGATCGTGGATGCCTCCGCTTCGACCCGCCGTCATCAGGCATTGAGCGATGCCAAAGGCTTGCTGGCGCAATTGTTCGACGATGCCTATCGCCAGCGTGCGCGACTGGCTCTGCTCACGGCCAGCGGTGCTGCACCCAGGTGGCAGGTGCAGGGATTGAAGGCTTCGACGGGGTTGCGCCATTGGCTCGATGACCTCGGCGCCGGTGGCGGCACGCCGTTGCTGGCAGCTTTGAACGAAGCGGGGCACTGGCTTGCCGTACGACAAAAGCGTTTTCCGGCAGAGCAGCAGCGGTTGTTGCTGGTGACCGATGGCCGGCTAAAGGACTGGCCGTTGTTGCCCGTGTTGGAGTGTCCGGGGTTGCTGATCGACATCGAGCGTGGGCCGATCCGGCTTGGGCGCAGCAGGGTGTTGGCGGCGCAGTTGCAGGCTGAATACCGGCATATCGACGAACTGCTTCCAGGCTGAACTCTCCTTTGCCCGGGCCGGCCTCTTCGCGAGCAAGCCCGCTCCCACAGGGGGGAACGCATTCCAAATGTGGGAGCGGCGGTGCGGCGATCCGACTTGCCCGCGAAAGCGGTGGGTCAGTCAACATCAATTCCGGATCACTTGCCCATCGCCTGCCGATACTGCCGGGTGCGCTTGCCAATGTATAACCGGTCGAGAATCAACGCCCACAACGCCGAGACTTCAGGCCGGGGCTTGCGCCCACGGCTCAAGCGATGCAGCTGGAACTTGACCACCGCCATGCTCGCCAGCGCCGCCAGGGGCTTGCGCTTCCAGCGGATCGGCGGCAGTTGCGGATGGCTGTCCTGGCCTTCGCGCCACTGCTTGACCAGGTGCGGTTCCACGGCCAGCGCGGTGCCAATGCCGGCCATGGCAAGGCCGCTGTCGAGCACCTGTTCGACGATCGCCAAACGCCGGATCCCGCCGGTCACCATCACTGGCATCCGCGCCACGCTGGCCAGTTCGCCGGCCATTTCCAGAAAGTACGCCTCCCGTGCCAGGGTCCGGCCGTCGCGCGCTTCGCCTTGCATGGCCGGTGCTTCGTAACTGCCGCCGGAGAGTTCCAGCAGGTCGATCGGTTGTTCGTTAAGCCACTGGATCACTTGCCGCGCATCATCGGCATCGAAACCACCGCGCTGGAAATCCGCCGAATTGAGTTTTACCGACACACAAAATTGCGGCGACACCGCTTGGCGAACCGCCTCGACGACGGACAACAGCAGGCGCGCACGATTTTCCAGGGAGCCGCCCCATTGATCGGTGCGCCGATTGGTGAGCGGCGAAAGGAACTGACTGATCAGGTAGCCGTGGGCGGCGTGGATCTGCACACCGGTAAAACCGGCTTTCTCCGCCAGTGCGGCGCTGGTGGCGAAGCGTCGGATCACCTCCTGGATATCGTCCTCGGTCATGGGCTTGGGTTCGGCGAACATCTTCGAGAACTGGCCGAGGTCCAGCGCAACTGCCGAAGGCGCCAGCGCTTGCTGGCCGAGGTTGGCCATGGTCTGGCGGCCAGGATGATTGAGCTGCACCCAGAAATGCGCACCGCCGGCCCGACCGACGCTGGCCCACTGGCGGAAGCGCTCCAGGTGGCGCTCGTCTTCCAGCGCTACACCGCCGGGGCCGGTCATGGCGCGGCGGTCGATCATCACATTGCCGGTCAGCAGCAAGCCGGCTTCACCCTTGGCCCAAGCCTGATACAGGCGAAGCAGCGCCTCATCGGGCACTTGATCGGTGTTGGCGAGATTCTCTTCCATCGCGGCTTTGGCAATGCGATTGCCGATGGTCTGGCCGTTGGGTAAATTCAATGTTTGGAAGGGCGACATGCTTGACTCCTCGTGATGATCAGCAGAGGCTAAGCTTAAAGTTAACTTTAATGTCAAGCAGGGAAATGAGGCCGCAATGAAGATTGGTGAATTGGCGCAGTTGAGCGGGTTGACCGCATCGCGCATCCGTTTTTACGAGTCTCAGGGCTTGATTCGGCAGGTCGAGCGCTCTGCCAACGGGTATCGGCGTTACTCGCAACAGGCGCTGCAGACCCTGCAAATCATCCAATGCGCACAACAAGCGGGTTTCAGCCTGGAAGAGCTCAAACAGTTACTGCCGGATAATGTGACGGGCGCGTTCAAGCACGATGAGTTGATGGCCGGCCTGCATCGCAAGATCGCGCAGATCGAAGAGATGCAACGACACCTGGCCCATAGCAAGGCGCAGTTGCTGGGCTGGATCGACACCATCCAGGCCCGGCCCGAAGGCATGAGCTGCGATGAAAATGCCGAGCGAGTGATGACGTCATTCAAGCACTAGGTCAGGACGGATTGATCATCAGCGTACCGGCCCTCCACATGCCCGGCAGTGCAGGCAACACTGGTCACACAAAGGTATTGCGGTGAACACATTTCTCACGGGATTTTTACGGTTGACCGGGCAATAAGGCAGTCGGATGGGAGTTGCCCAATGGGCTGCCCTGGCTCGCAGGTCTTGCTTCGAATGGGGTCATGTGCGCCCAATTGTGAACCAGATACCCGCCTCCCTGTAGCCAACGGTAGCGCCAGTCTGCCCGTGCGTTTGGTAACGTTTTTTCCTCCTCTCGCGCATCCCTCTGATTCAAAACAAATTTCAATCTCCCTCACATTCCCTCCACATCCTGTGGCACACTTTCTGCTGTCTATTCCGTTGTTACATACCATGTTCCGGTATAGCGGAATAAACATCACCCTGGAGTGCTTGCCATGCATCGCCGTCCTTCCTTGTTCAAAGCGTGTGTTTTTCTGTTCGCGGCTTCTGCCGCTGCCATGGGTGTAGCCCAGGCGGCGGACAGTAAGCTCGATAGCGTTCTGGCCCGCGGCAAACTGATTGTAGGCACCGGCAGCACCAACGCGCCGTGGCACTTCCAGGGCGCGGACGGCAAGTTGCAGGGTTTCGATATCGATATCGGGCACATGATCGCCAAGGGTTTGTTCAACGACCCGACCAAGGTTGAGTACGTGGTGCAGTCGTCCGATGCGCGGATTCCCAACCTGCTGACCGACAAGGTCGACATCAGTTGCCAGTTCATCACCGTGACGGCCAGCCGCGCGCAGCAAGTGGCGTTCACCCTGCCTTACTACCGCGAAGGTGTCGGCCTGCTGCTGCCGGCGAACAGCAAATACAAGGAAATCGATGACATGAAAGCCGCCGGTGACAGTCTCACCGTGGCGGTGCTGCAAAACGTCTATGCCGAAGAACTGGTGCATCAGGCGCTGCCCAAGGCCAAGGTCGATCAGTACGACAGTGTCGACCTGATGTACCAGGCCGTGAACTCCGGCCGCGCCGATGCGGCGGCCACCGACCAGTCGTCGGTGAAGTACCTGATGGTGCAGAACCCTGGCCGTTATCGCAGCCCGGCCTACGCCTGGAGCCCGCAGACCTATGCGTGCGCGGTCAAGCGCGGCGATCAGGACTGGCTGAACTTCGTCAACACCACTCTGCACGAAGCCATGACCGGCGTTGAGTTCCCGACTTACGCGGCGTCCTTCAAACAGTGGTTCGGTGTAGACCTGCCGACCCCGGCCATCGGTTTCCCAGTCGAATTCAAATGATCCCGTGAGAGCAGGGCGCCCAAATGCGCCCCGCTCAAGGTACTGCTGACCATGAACTATCAGTTGAACTTTGCCGCCGTCTGGCGCGATTTCGACACCTTGCTGGCGGGGCTCGGTATGGGTCTTGAACTGGCCCTGGTGTCGATCGCCATCGGCTGCGTGATCGGCCTGATGATGGCGTTTGCCTTGCTGTCCAAGCATCGCGCATTGCGGGTGCTGGCGTCGGTGTATGTCACGGTGATTCGTAACACGCCGATCCTGGTGTTGATCCTGTTGATCTACTTTGCGTTGCCAAGCCTGGGGATCCGCCTGGACAAGATCCCCTCGTTCATCATCACCCTGTCGCTGTATGCCGGGGCGTACCTGACTGAAGTGTTCCGCGGCGGTTTGCTGAGCATTCCCAAGGGTCTGCGTGAAGCAGGGTTGGCCATTGGCCTCGGTGAGTGGCAGGTCAAGGCCTACGTCACCGTGCCGGTGATGCTGCGCAATGTGTTGCCGGCGCTGTCGAACAACTTCATTTCGCTGTTCAAGGACACCTCGCTGGCGGCCGCGATTGCCGTACCTGAGCTGACCTATTACGCGCGCAAGATCAATGTCGAGAGCTACCGGGTGATTGAAACCTGGCTGGTGACCACGGCGCTGTATGTGGCGGCCTGTTACCTCATTGCCATGATGCTGCGTTACCTCGAACAGCGTCTGGCGATTCGCCGATAGGAGGCCCCCATGTACGAATCCCCCAGTTGGTTGCATGAGTTGTGGGTGGCGCGAGAGGTGCTGTGGCAGGGCTTTCTGACCAGTGTCCAGGTGTCGGTGCTGGCGATTGTGCTCGGCACGCTCGTTGGCGTCGTCACCGGGTTGGTGCTGACCTACGGCAAATTCTGGATGCGCGCGCCGTTTCGTTTTTATGTTGATGTGATTCGCGGTACGCCGGTGTTCGTGCTGGTGCTGGCGTGCTTCTACATGGCGCCGGCACTCGGCTGGCAGATCAGCGCGTTCCAGGCCGGTGCACTGGGTTTGACGCTGTTCTGCGGCTCCCATGTCGCCGAGATCGTGCGCGGTGCATTGCAGGCATTGCCGCTCGGGCAGATGGAGGCGAGCAAGGCCATCGGCCTGACGTTCTACCAGGCCCTCGGTTACGTGCTGTTGCCCCAGGCATTGCGGCAGATCCTGCCGACCTGGGTCAACTCGTCCACCGAGATCGTCAAGGCCTCGACCCTGTTGTCGGTGATCGGCGTGGCGGAATTGCTGCTCAGTACCCAGCAGATCATTGCCCGGACTTTCATGACCCTGGAGTTTTACCTGTTCGCCGGTTTCCTGTTCTTCGTCATCAACTACGGCATCGAGTTACTCGGCCGGCACATTGAAAAGCGGGTGGCTTTGCCATGACTCAGACTCCAACCAATGCACAAAACGGCCAACCGCTGCTGGACATTCGCGGCCTGCACAAGCGTTACGATCAGCTCGAAGTGCTCAAGGGCGTGGACCTGAGCATGCAGCGCGGCAACGTGGTGACGTTGATCGGCTCCAGCGGATCGGGCAAGACCACGCTGCTGCGCTGCGTGAACATGCTCGAAGAGTTCCAGGGCGGGCAGATTCTGCTCGACGGCGAATCCATCGGTTATGACGAGGTCAACGGCAAACGCATTCGCCACCCGGAAAGAGTCATTGCCCGCCATCGCGCCATGACCGGCATGGCGTTCCAGCAGTTCAACCTGTTTCCGCACCTGACTGCATTGCAGAACGTCACCCTGGGCCTGCTCAAGGTCAAGAAGCTGCACAAGGACGAGGCGGTGTCCCTGGCCGAGAAATGGCTGGAGCGCGTCGGCCTGCTGGAACGTCGCGATCACTTTCCCGGTCAGTTGTCCGGCGGTCAGCAGCAGCGCGTGGCGATCGCCCGGGCGATTGCGATGAACCCGAGCCTGATGCTGTTCGACGAAGTGACCTCGGCCCTCGATCCGGAACTGGTGGGCGAAGTGTTGAGCGTGATCAAAGGCCTGGCCGAAGACGGCATGACCATGCTGCTGGTGACCCACGAAATGCGCTTTGCGTTCGAGGTCTCGGACAAGATCGTTTTCATGAATCAGGGGCGTATCGAAGAGCAGGGGCCGCCCAAGGAACTGTTCGAACGCCCGCAGTCGCCACGACTGGCGGAATTTCTCAAAAGCACCCGTTTTTAACCTTCTATTTCAATCAGGAGAAACACCCATGAGCATTACTCGTTACGGCACCGGCAGCACCGCCGCTGGCGGTCAGCCTCGCCCTTTCGCCCGCGCCGTTGAAGCCGATGGCTGGTTGCACGTTTCCGGGCAGGTGCCGGCGGTGGACGGCGAGATCATTACTGGCGGCATTGTCGAACAGACCCACCAGACCATGAAGAACCTGATCGCGATTCTCGAAGAGGCAGGTTTCGGCCTGGAAGACGTGGTGCGTGCTGGCGTGTGGCTGGAGGATCCGCGGGATTTCACGAGTTTCAACAAGGTCTTCTCCGAGTACTTCAAGCCTGAACACGCCCCGGCGCGAGCCTGTGTACAGGCGAACATGATGGTCGACTGCAAGGTCGAGATCGACTGCATTGCTTACAAGAAAAAGGCTTGAACCGAGGTGGCTTCATCGCTAGCAGGCTCGCTCCCACAGGGAAACGCATTCCAATGTGGGAGCGAGCCTGCTCGCGAAGGCGGCCTAACGATCAACCCACCACTCTCGGTAAACTCCCGGCGACTATGAATGGGAACCACTGAAATGACCGAAGACACCATCAAGCGCCGGGCACGCGGTCTGGACCGGGCGTTCGATATCCTCGATTTCCTCAAGGAGATCGGCCAGCCCCTGCGCCCGAACGACATCGCCAACGGCATCGGCAGCCCCAAATCCACGGTCTACGAACTGGTGGCCTCGCTGCTGGAACGGCGCATCCTGGAGCCGGTAGGCAAGGACGGTCATGTCTACCTCGGTCGTCAGTTGTATTTTCTCGGGCAGGCACACCTGCGCCATTTCGACCTGACCCGCGAGGCCGATCACGCCTTGCAGGAAATCGTCAGCCAGACCCATGAAACGGCGCAGATGTGCCTGCTCAACGGGCGCAAGTACACCGTTGCGCTGATGAAGGAGGGGGAGCGGCATTTCCGCATTTCCTCGGACATCGGCGAAAACGCGCCCATTCCCTGGACCGCCTCCGGGCGCCTGTTGCTGGCGCACCTGAGCGACCAGGCAATCGTCGACCTGATCGACCGCGACGACTTCATCCTGCCCGATGGCGAACGCTTGCCTCTGGAGCAATTTCTCAAGGAAATCCGTCAGGCCGGTATCGATGGTTTCTTTTCCTTCGATAGCGTCGCCGACACCTTTACCCATTGCTTCGCCGCTCCGGTCAAAGACCCCGGCGGCGTGGCCATCGCGACCCTGTGCATCGTCGCCCCACGGGCCGATGCGAAGAAAAACTACAACGACTACCGCCGGGTGCTGATCGAAAGCGCCAACAGCCTGGCCCGTCGCATCAACGAATAACAGCGGCTGCCAGCGGCCGCGTGAACGAGGAGTTCGACCATGTCTTCTGCCCCCAATACTGCCACCGTGGAAAAAGGCACCGCGCCCATGGGCGCCAGCCTGGTGCGTGACGTCAGCCTGCCTGCGCTGGTACTGCACCGCGAGGCGCTGGAACACAATATTCGCTGGATGCAGGCGTTCGTCAGCGACAGCGGAGCCGAACTGGCGCCCCATGGCAAAACCAGCATGACCCCGGCGTTGTTCCGGCGCCAACTGGACGCCGGTGCCTGGGGCATTACCCTGGCCAGCGCCACGCAAACCCGTGCGGCCTACGCCCATGGTGTGCGCCGGGTGCTGATGGCCAACCAGTTGGTCGGCACGCCGAACATGGCGTTGATCGCCGACCTGCTGGCCGACCCGACGTTCGACTTCTATTGCATGGTCGATCACCCGGACAACGTCGCCGACCTCGGCGCCTATTTCGCCTCCCGCGGCGTGCGCCTGAATGTCATGATCGAATACGGCGTGGTCGGTGGTCGTTGCGGTTGCCGCAGCGAGCAGGAAGTACTCGATCTGGCCAAGGCCATCGCTGCGCAACCGGCGCTGGCCCTGACCGGGATCGAAGGCTACGAAGGCGTGATTCATGGCGATCACGCCGTGACCGGCATTCGCGATTTCGCCGCTTCACTGGTGCGCCTGGCGGTGCAATTGCAGGACAGCGGTGCGTTCGCCATTGCCAAACCGATCATCACTGCGTCGGGTTCGGCCTGGTATGACCTGATTGCCGAGTCCTTCGAAGCACAAAACGCCGCCGGGCGTTTCCTCAGCGTGCTGCGTCCCGGCAGTTACGTGGCCCACGATCATGGCATCTACAAGGAAGCGCAGTGCTGCGTACTCGACCGTCGCAGCGACCTGCACGAAGGCCTGCGTCCGGCGCTGGAAGTGTGGGCGCACGTGCAGTCGTTGCCGGAACCGGGGTTTGCGGTGATTGCCCTGGGTAAACGCGACGTGGCCTACGACGCCGGTTTGCCGGTGCCATTGCTGCGTTACAAGGCGGGCGTGGTGCCGGCCAAGGGCGATGATGTGAGCGCCTGCAAAGTGACCGCGGTGATGGACCAGCATGCGTTCATGACCGTGGCGCCGGGGGTTGATCTGCGGGTGGGTGACATCATTTCGTTCGGCACTTCGCACCCGTGCCTGACGTTCGACAAGTGGCGTGTCGGCTGTCTGGTGGATGAGCAACTGAACGTCATCGAGACCATGGAGACCTGTTTCTAAGACTGAAACCGCGGCGCGGCTTTCGCGAGCAAGCCCGCTCCCACAGGGTTTTGTGTACACCGAAGATCCAATGTGGGAACGGGCTTGCTCCGGGCGGCGATCCGACGAAGAGGCCCTACCAGACAAAAGAGAAATCCGCGTATGAACACCATCAACACTCTGGGCCCCAACACTCCACGCATCGCCCTGATCGGCGAGTGCATGATCGAGTTGCAGCATCGCGCCGACGGCAGCCTGCAACAAAGCTTCGGCGGCGACACCTTGAATACGGCCGTGTACCTGTCCCGGGAACTGGGAGAGGACGGCGCTGTGGATTACGTTACCGCCCTGGGCGATGACAGTTTCAGCGACGCGATGTGCCAGAGTTGGGCGGCGGAAAATATCGGGCTCGACATGGTTCAGCGCCTGCCCGGACGCCTGCCGGGTTTGTATTGCATCCAGACTGACGCCGCCGGTGAGCGACGCTTTCTGTACTGGCGCAACGAAGCGGCAGTCCGCGATTGCTTCACCACCCCGGCCGCCGCGCCGATCCTCGCGGCGCTGCCGGATTACGACGTGCTGTACTTCAGCGGCATCACCCTGGCGGTACTCGGCGTGCAAGGTCGGGAAAAACTGCTGGAAACCCTGATCGAAGCACGCCAGCGCGATGCGCGGATCGTGTTCGACAACAACTACCGGCCAAGGCTGTGGGCTTCGGTCGAGGATGCCCGGGCGGCGTATCGCCGTGTGCTACCGCAGGTTGATCTGGCGTTGCTGACGGTGGATGACGAACAGGCGTTGTTTGGTTATGCCGATTGTGACGCGGTGTTTGCCGCGTATGAGCAGATCGGTACGCCAGAAGTGGTGCTCAAGCGCGGCGCCCAAGCGTGCCTGATTCGTTGTGATGGAGAGTCATTCGAGGTGCCGGCGCAGAAGGTCGAGCGGGTGGTGGACACCACGGCGGCGGGGGATTCGTTCAGCGCGGCGTATCTGGCTTCGCGGCTCAAGGGCGGCAGCCCTTCGCAAGCTGCCGAGGCCGGGCATCGGTTGGCGAGCCGGGTGATTCAGGTGCCTGGGGCGCTGATTCCCAGAGATTGAATCCATTATCTGTGGCGAAGGAGCTTTTGTGGCGAGGGGGCTTGCCCCCTCGCCACAGGGGCCTGGCCAGCCACTCAATCCCGGTAAAACACCTGCACCAGGTGATACCCGAACTTGCTCTTGATCGGCCCATGCACCACCCGGAGCGGTTTCTTGAAGATCACCGCATCGATCACGCCGACCATCTGCCCCGGCCGCACTTCACCGAGATCGCCGCCGCGCTTGCCCGATGGGCAGGTCGAGTACTTCTTGGCCAGCACGTCGAACGCTTCGCCCTTGGCGATGCGTTGTTTGAGCTGCTCGGCTTCTTCCGAGGTTTTCACCAGAATATGGCGGGCTTGAGCTTTCATGTGGCGGTACCTTGCAACGGTGGTGGCTATGTGGGTGGCAGCGGGGGCGCGCGATTATGCCTCAACTCAGTCCGGTTGACTGATCATCGTGCGAATCTTGTTGGCCAGCAGGTCGATGGAAAACGGCTTGGCCACCATGTCCATGCCTTCTTCGAGGAAACCCTGGCGCTCGGCGGCGATCTCGGCGTAACCGGTCATGAACAGTACTTTCAATTCGGGACGATGCTGACGGGCGATTTCCGCCAGTTGGCGGCCGTTCATGCCCGGCAACCCGACGTCGGTCACCAGCAGGTCCACCCGCAGGTCCGACTCCAGCACCGGCAGTGCGCCCTTGGCATCTTCGGCTTCATGGGCGCGGTAACCGAGTTCCCTGAGCAGGTCCAGTACCAGCATGCGCACCGCCGCATCGTCCTCGACCAGCATCACGGTTTCGCCGGCAATCGCCGCCGGTGCCTCGCCAATGACGGGCGACAGGACTTTTTCCGGCTCGGTCGAATGCAGGCGCGGCAGGTACAAGCGCACGCTGGTGCCCCGTCCGGGCAGGCTGAACAGACTGACATGGCCCCCCGTTTGCTGGGCGAAACCGTAAATCATCGACAAGCCCAAACCGGTGCCCTGGCCGATGGGCTTGGTGGTGAAGAACGGGTCGAATGCCTTGGCCAGCACCGAGGGCGTCATGCCGGTGCCGTTGTCGCTGACGGCAATCATCACGTAGTCGCCGGCCTTGACCGGTTCCAGGGTCGTGATGTCGTTGCCGTCGAGGTACACATTGGCCGTTTCGATCTGCAACTCGCCGCCATCGGGCATGGCGTCCCGGGCATTGATCACCAGGTTGAGCAAGGCGTTTTCCAGCTGGCTGACATCGGTGCTGACCCGCCAGATGTTCTCGGCCAGTTGCAGGTTGAGCTCGATATGGTCGCCCTTGGTACGCCTGAACAAGTCCACGAGCGAGTGAATCAACTCGTTGGGGTTCAGCGGCTTGCGGTTGAGCGACTGACGCCGGGAGAACGCCAGCAAGCGATGGGTGAGGGCGGCGGCACGGTTGGCCGAGGACACGGCCGCTTCGGTAAACCTGCCTATCTCGCTGGCGCGGCCGTCGGCAATGTAGCGTTGCATCAGGTCGAGGCTGCCGATGATGCCGGTGAGCATGTTGTTGAAGTCATGGGCGATGCCGCCGGTAAGTTGGCCGACCGCATCCATTTTCTGCGCATGGCGCAAGGCGTCTTCGGCACGCTCACGCTCGAACATCTCGTTTTGCAGACGTTCGTTGGCCTCGGCCAGTTGACCGGTGCGGGCGGCAACCCGTTCCTCAAGGGTTTCGTTGAGGTTGCGCAGGGCTTCTTCGGTCTTTTTGCGTTCGGTTTCGTCGATCACGAAGATGTAGAAACCGTTCACCGCGCCATCCGCGCCGTGGCGTGGCAGGTAATTCATCAAGGCCTGGCGGATGCTGCCGTCGCGGTGTGGCGTGCTGATGCTGAAGCAGCAGGGCCGGCCGGACAGCGCCTCAGTGATGTGCGGGGCGCGCAGCGCATAGGCTTCTTCGCCGAGCACTTCAAGAATGGTTCGTCCGTAAAGCTCTTGCGGCGTCAGCCCGTACCAGTCGAGGTACGCCGCATTGTTCAGGCGAAAGCGTTCTTCGCGGTCGACGTAGCTGATCAGGATCGGCATGGCGTTGATGATCAGTTGCAGCTCGGTCTGGCTCTGGCGCAGGGCCTGTTCGGTGTGTTTGCGTTCGGTCAGGTCCAGGGCGGCGCCGAGGAAACGCATCGGCCGGCCGTGGTGATCCTTGTAGCAGCGACCTCGGGCAAACACCCAGCGCATCTGGCCGTCGGTTTGCAGCAGGCGATATTCCTCGGCGTATTCGCTGCCGTGGGTGATGCAATGCTTGATGCTGCGGGCGATTAGGGCGCGGTCTTCGGGGTGTACGCCGTGCAGGTACTCACTGATCGGCAATTGACTGGCCATGGCCGGGTCGATGCCGTGCAACTGGGCAAAATGCGCATCGGCGATGAAACGGTCCTCGCTGATGTCCCAGTCCCAGGTACCGACCGCATCGGTGGCGGCGAGGGCCAGTTGCAGGCGCTCCTCGGTTTCACGCTGGGCCTTGAGGCTGGCCGCCGAGCGCTGTTCGAGTTCGAGGGCGATGCGCCGGCGTTCGTTGGTTTCGATGGCGGTGACCAGGATCCCGGCCACCTCGGCACCCTCGTCGCGGATCGGGCTGTAGGTCAGGTCGAGCCAGAAGTCGGATTCCCGGTCCCCGCGTTGCAGGGTAAAGCGCTGCTCGCTGTAGGTTCGTACCTGACCTTGCAGGACGGCGCTGTAGATCGGGTCGGTAAAGTCTTTCAACTCTGGCCATATCAAGTGTGCCGGCTGTCCGAAAGCGTGTGGATGTTTGCTTCCGGCGAGCAGGGCGAAGCCGTCGTTATAGATCTGCGTCAGTTGTGGGCCCCATAGCAGCAGCATCGGCATCGGTGAGTGAATGACGATGTCCACGGCGGTTCGCAGGCTTTGTGGCCAAGTGCTGGCAGCGCCCAGCGGGCTGCTTGCCCAGTCGAATCGGGCGATCAAGGCCTGGGCATCGCTGGCGGTCGGTGTTGCGTTCATCTGGGAGTCCTGCGCCAATTCGCTATAGCTGTCGTCCATTCTTGCACAGGTGGTCGATTGTGGAGGACCCGTCAGGGTGAGCGGTTAAGCGACACAGAACCCTGTGGGAGCGAAAGCGTCAGCAGCCATTACCGCAGCAACGGATATGTACTCCGAACACTGAACACAACCACCCACCCCAAAACCGCAATCACCCCACCTGATACCCAATCATTCAGGACAAGCACGCATCCCCCCGGTTAACAAAAGATAACGTGGCGTCGATTGTCAGACATTAAAAAACACCGATAGGATAAGCCAGCTTCCGAAGGGGCTCTGGATTGCGGGTTTCAGGACTATGCTCTGAAACAGCCGGTCCAGACATGCACCCTTGCGGCGCCCAGAAAGGTTGAACGACCTAACAATAATAATGGGGGAAGGTCTATGAGTGAGCCTGTCATGGGTGTGGGTATCTGCCGCCCGCCGGCATTACGCAAATTCGCGTTGCTGGCCACAGCGCTCTCGCTGTTGGGCTCTGCCATGCTGTCGGCACCCGCGCTGGCCGCGGCGGCGCCAGCATCCGACGTTGTTTATTCCATTGAATCTGCCAAGGCTGCCAAAAGCCTGATGCTCGATGTCGTCCACGCCGGCAAGCGCCTGGTGGCGGTCGGGGATCGTGGGCACATCCTGTATTCCGATGACCAGGGCGCTACCTGGACCCAGGCCAAGGTCCCGACCAGGGCCCTGCTGACGTCGGTGTTTTTCGTCGACGACAAGCACGGCTGGGCCGTCGGCCATGACGCGCAGATCCTCGCCAGCGAGGACGGCGGCGCGACCTGGACCAAGCAATTCGAAGATCTGAAACGCGAATCGCCGTTGCTCGATGTCTGGTTCAAGGACGTCGACAGCGGCTTTGCCGTGGGCGCTTACGGCTCGCTGATGGAAACCACCGATGGTGGCAAGCATTGGGAAGACGCCAGCGACCGCCTCGATAACGAAGACCAGTACCACCTGAACGCGATTGCCGCGGTCAAGGACGCCGGGCTGTTCATCGTCGGCGAGCAGGGCAGCATGTTCCGCTCCGCGGACTGGGGCCAGACCTGGGAGAAACTCGAAGGTCCGTACGAAGGCTCGCTGTTCGGCGTGATCGGCACGGCGCAGCCCAATACGCTGCTGGCCTACGGACTGCGCGGCAACCTTTACCGTTCCACGGATTTCGGCACCACCTGGGAGCAAGTCGAGCTCAAGGCTGAACGTGGCGACCTGGAGTTCGGGCTGTCCGGCGGCACGCTGCTCGACGATGGTTCCATCGTGATCGTCGGCAACGGCGGCTCGGTGATTCGCAGCAGCGACAATGGCGAAACCTTCAAGGTGGTCAACCGTCCGGACCGTATTTCGGTCTCGGCAGTGACTGCGGCAGGCAATGGCAATTTGGTTCTGGCCGGGCAGGGCGGCGTTCGCGTCACTTCGCCGAACGGTACCGAGTCGGGTAAATGAGCCGAGTTAATAATAAGAAGGCGGAGCTATGACTTCCTTGAGTACTCATCACCAGGACAAGGCGACGTTCCTCGAGCGCCTGATCTTCAATAACCGTCCGGCAGTGATCTTCATCTGCCTGATGGTCAGCATTTTCCTGTTCTGGCAGGCCACGCTGATCCGTCCGTCCACCAGTTTCGAAAAAATGATCCCGCTGGAGCATCCCTTCATCCAGAAGATGATGGAGCACCGCAACGATCTGGCGAACCTGGGCAACACCGTGCGGATCTCGGTGGAAGCCACCGATGGCGACATCTTCTCCAAGGAGTACATGGAGACCCTGCGTCAGATCAACGACGAGGTGTTCTACATCTCCGGTGTCGACCGTTCCGGCCTCAAGTCGCTGTGGAGCCCGAGCGTTCGCTGGACCGAAGTGACGGAAGAGGGCTTCGCCGGCGGTGAAGTGATTCCGCAGAGCTACAACGGTTCCCAGGCCAGCCTCGATTTGTTGCGCAACAACGTGCTCAAGTCCGGTCAGGTCGGGCGGTTGGTGTCCAACGATTTCAAGTCGAGCATCGTCGACATTCCGTTGCTGGAGTCCTACCCGGACCCGCAAGACCAGGGCAAGCTGCTGGCGTTGGACTATCGCCAGTTCTCCCACGAGCTTGAAGACAAGATCCGCACCAAGTTCGAAGCGCAGAACCCGAATGTGAAGATCCACATCGTCGGTTTCGCCAAGAAAGTCGGTGACCTGATCGATGGCCTGGTGATGGTGGTGATGTTCTTCGGAGTCGCCTTCGTCATCACCCTGATCCTCTTGCTGTGGTTCACCAACTGCCTGCGCAGTACCGTCGCCGTGTTGAGCACGACTTTGGTGGCAGTGGTCTGGCAACTGGGCTTGATGCACTTCTTCGGCTTCGGGCTCGACCCCTATTCGATGCTGGTGCCGTTCCTGATCTTCGCCATCGGTATTTCCCACGGCGTACAGAAGATCAACGGGATCGCCCTGCAATCGAGTGAAGCGGACAACGCCCTGACGGCGGCGCGCCGTACGTTCCGTCAATTGTTCCTGCCGGGGATGATCGCGATCCTCGCCGATGCCGTGGGTTTCATCACACTGCTGATCATCGATATCGGTGTGATCCGTGAACTGGCCATCGGCGCGTCCATCGGCGTGGCGGTGATCGTGTTCACCAACCTGATCCTGCTGCCGGTGGCGATTTCCTATGTCGGCATCAGCAAGCGTGCTGTCGAGCGCAGCAAGAAAGATGCGGTGCGCGAACACCCGTTCTGGCGCCTGCTGGCGAATTTCGCCAGCGCCAAAGTTGCACCGGTTTCCATTCTGCTGGCGCTGATCGCCTTTGGCGGCGGCCTCTGGTACAGCCAGAACCTGAAAATCGGCGACCTCGACCAGGGTGCCCCGGAGCTGCGTCCGGACTCGCGCTACAACAAGGACAACAACTTCATCATCAACAATTACTCCACCAGTTCCGACGTATTGGTGGTGATGGTCAAGACCAAGTCCGAAGGCTGCTCGCGCTACGAAGCCATGGCGCCGATCGACGAGCTGATGTGGAAGATGCAGAACACCGAGGGCGTGCAGTCGGCGATTTCCCTGGTGACCGTGTCCAAGCAGATGATCAAGGGCATGAACGAGGGCAACCTGAAATGGGAAACCCTATCGCGTAACCCTGACGTACTGAACAACTCCATTGCCCGCGCTGACGGCCTGTACAACAACAGCTGTTCCCTGGCGCCGGTGCTGGTGTTCCTCAACGATCACAAGGCCGAGACCCTGGATCGCGCGGTGCATGCGGTGCAGGAGTTCGCCAAGGAAAACAACAAGGAAGGCCTGGAGTTCATCCTCGCGGCCGGTAACGCCGGGATCGAGGCGGCCACCAACGAGGTGATCAAGAAGTCCGAACTGACCATCCTGGTCCTGGTGTACATCTGTGTGGCGGTCATGTGCATGATCACATTCCGTTCGTGGGCGGCGACCTTGTGCATCGTGCTGCCCCTGGTGCTGACCTCGGTACTCGGCAACGCCCTGATGGCCTTCATGGGCATCGGCGTGAAAGTGGCGACCCTGCCGGTCGTGGCGCTCGGGGTGGGGATTGGCGTGGACTACGGCATCTACATCTACAGCCGCCTGGAAAGCTTCCTGCGTGCCGGCCTGCCGCTGCAAGAGGCGTACTACCAGACGCTGAAGTCCACCGGTAAGGCGGTGCTGTTCACCGGTCTGTGCCTGGCCATCGGTGTGTGCACCTGGATCTTCTCGGCCATCAAGTTCCAGGCCGACATGGGGCTGATGCTGACCTTCATGCTGTTGTGGAACATGTTCGGTGCACTGTGGCTGTTGCCGGCACTGGCGCGGTTCCTGATCAAGCCGGAGAAACTGGCGGGGCAGAAGGGCAATTCGTTGTTCGCCCACTGACCGTTTCGTTGCCCTGACACCGAAAGCCGCGACCTGAAAAGGCGCGGCTTTCGACGTTTCTGGCGGCTTGCTTCGCAGTTGGCGACTCGACTACCGAACAGGCAACAGGTCCAGAAACAGCCTTTGATCCCGTGGTGGGGTAACGGGGCTGTAGAGGTCGCGGATGATCACCTTGTTGTCCGGCCCAGCTTGGGCAATCAGATCCTTGAGGGTCATGAAGCGATGTTCGGGACGTTTGAGGTGGGCGATGGTGTAGGTCGAGGGCGCGCTGTTCGCCTGGGCGTAGTGGAAATGCGCGTACCACAGCACCGTGTCCGAGTTTTTCTCCCGAATGGCGAATTCCGTCAGATAGTCTTTGGCGGCCGTCCGCTTGAGTGCCTGTACCAGCCCGATGTCCACCGCCTGGCGATCGCGAAGGTACTCGATACTTTCCTGTCGGGGACGTTGTGCCTTGTATCCCTCGATGCAATGTTGCTGGCCTTTGAGCCGGGTTTCGCTGGCGGTGTTGCGCAATGATTCAAGCACGTTGCTGATTTGCGGGTTGTCTGGCTGGGCGTGCTCCAGTTCGCTGGCCAGCATTTCGATCCGTTCGGCCTGGTGTTCCAGCATATCGCTCCAGTCGCGGGGGTTGAGTTCATCCCGTCGTTGCGGATCACTGAGCTTTCTTTTCTGAAATTCGATTGAACGCTCAATGGCCGGGATTTCGTCGATCAGTCGCTGCCCCTCCGTGCGCAGCGCGGCAACAGTACGCGGTTGCGCGGCGTGCACAGGCCGCACCGGCGCGGCTTCGACAACTTCGACCCATCCCTCATTGGGGTGCTCCATGAACCGTCCACTGACCTGGAGGGTGACCGGGTTTCGGGTGACGATTGTCGGAAACGGCATACCTGCGCTCGCCGGTTCCAGCTCTCCCACCAAGGCGCCGTTATCCCGTGACTTGAACACCCGTTTGGTCTTCGACGGTGTTTTGACGGGTTTGAAGGCGACGGGCAATACCGGCAGAAATTCGTCCTCGCGCAACAGATCGGCCAGTTCGGTCTCGGCATTGTCCCGTGCGATCTCCAGACGCTCCATCAGCAGCGACATATAGCGGGGGCGGATCAAGGGGGACTCAAGCTCCAGCAGTGAGGTGTTGATTTGCAGGCGTCTTCTGTAGTGCCTGACCAGGTTGATCAAGACGTCCTTGCGCTCCTGGGAGGTGAAACCATCCGTGCTCAGCAGCTCCAGATGGGAGTCTTCGAGCGCTGACATGGCGCCCAGACGGTCTTCATGAACCTTGAGAAAGTACTGCTCCTGCGGGGTTTTCGCTTCGACGGTGGTATCAATGCTCAAGATGTTAAGTATGTCGAGCGATTCGAGGATGGCGGTGACTCGGTTGGAAAACCTTCGGTCAGGATGGCTTTTGAGGTATTTCAGGCGTTGTGCCGGCCCGGTCTTGAAGTCCTGCGCAAGCTCCGTCAGAACCCCATCCTGTGTGATGATTGCCTGGGTATGTCGCTCGGAGGCGGCAAAAAGGGATTGCAGAAGGTCGTACATGCGCTGGGCGGTTTCGATGTCATTGCTGTTGCGTTGCAACTCGATCAGCGACTCGCCTTGCTCGGAAACGAAGCTGGCCAGGTAGAGGGTCGCCAGCCGATAGATCCTCAGTCCGTAGGAGGACAGGATCGCCGTGTACTCGCCGGTCGCTTTTGCCTCGTATTCGAAGCGCATGTCAACGTCCTTGAGTTGTCGATAGGCCTGGATCAAATCGCGACGGGCCTGGATCAACTGATCGACAATGACCTGGTCTCTTTCCTGCAATACCTGGAAATCCAGCCGACTGCGCGATCGCGCAATGGCCTTGAGCCGATGGTCGCCCTGGAGGGCCTGATCCTCGGGCGATGCGCGAAGACGTATACCGGCGGTTTTCAGTTCGTTGTCGGCGCTGGCGTACACGATTCTTGCGGCTTCCAGTTGCCGGTCCATATCCTTTGCCTGTGTTGCCAGCGTCGATACGGTCCCACCGATTCGGTTGGCCTCAACGGTGGCTTGCTCACGTTTCTTGTCTATTTCCGCCAGTTTGGCTTTGAGTCGATTTTTGGGGCCTCCGCCCTGCAGCTTCAGACCCGTGTCCAGCGACCATCTGCCTTGTCCGTCGGTCTTGAGCTTGAAGCCGGGATGGAGCGGCTTTTCGGGGTGAATGATGTAAACGTCGCCGAACCCTGGAACGATACTGACCTTGAACAGCAATCCTCCCAGTGAGGCATGCCATTGATGGTCGATACGGTACAGCCCCTTGAACATGCCGATTTCAACGGGGGCGGGAACCGGGACGGGCCAGGCGACCTTGAGCTCGAGTAATGCATTCAACAGGCGCTGGCTTGAGGAATCCCTGGCGGTGGAGTGAATGAAATCGATCCGGGTGTGATCAGCGGCCGGAGGTTCTGCGGGCAAGCCGACCACGCCTTGCTCGATGTCGGCGGTCGCAGGAGCGACATCCTGGGGTGGACGACGCAGGCGGGCGAGGCGCGGTGGCGGCTCCGCCGGCCGGGGTGCCGGTGTCGAAAGCCCGGGCCGATGGGGTTGGGGAGAAACATGCAACAGGATCAACCCGACATTGAGCAGCAGATCGACCCAGGCCAGTTCCCTGGCTGTCGGGTCGTTGCTGTGCAGCGCCGTCACATCGCTTTTCAGGGCGACGGCCAGCTGCAGCATCCAGCCGGCCAGCATCGCAGGGCCACGAAGCACTGGCAGGAGTAAGGCGTTGAACAGCAACCAGCCGCCCTCGCGCACGATGGCCCAGCGGTTTTCGGCGTTGGAAACCGATTCTCTGTCAGCCAGGTCGATGAGCGCCCGTGCGTTGCTGGCGTAGAGGTACTGCGTCAGATTCCCGGTGGCCAGCGCCTGTACCAGCGAACCAGATACTTCTTCGGTGCTGGAGCCCTGAGCCAACTGTGCCGGCTCCGGTTTTTCCCAACGGACGGTGTCGTCTCCCGGGCCGAAACGAAGGATGTGGGGGCTGTTGAACCCGTCATTGCTGTAGATCGGCCGGGCCCTGTCCGGCAGCCAGCTCAGTACGCTGTCTTGCAGGGGACCGGCTTGTGCAATGGCGTTGAACAATGCTTCACGGCTGGAGAATTGCTGCAAGGCGTCCTGGTATACGGGCCGATACAGGATGTGCGGGCCGATGCCGGTGTCCCGCGGTTCAATGATGAACATGTTGTCGACGACATCGGCGACCGCACCGGCCTTGCGGGTAAAGGCAAGCGCACGGACGACGATGTCCTGGCCGTCGACGACGCGCTCGGGTGCTTGGATGTGCAAGACGGCCTTTATAAGTCGGTATCCCTGGAAGCTCAGCCCGTGCTCGCCGCGGATTGTGTGTTCCAGCGCCTGAAGCGGCAGGTGTACCTTGAGCGCCTGGCCAAACCGGATTTCGCGACGTTGCGATTGGCTGTTGTCATCGAGCAGCAGGGCTTTGAGGGTGTGCGGGTAACGTTCGCCGATGTTCACCCGACTGATCAGCCCTTCGGTGCTGCTAAACAGACCTTTTTCACCGAGGATGTAGTCGGCGGTCAGCCACGACGGGACGGCTTTGCCGGTCTTGTCCGTGATGGCCATGCTGCCCGAGGGCGTGGCGCTGAGGTTCTGGATGGCCAGTTCGGTCAGCGTCATGGGGACGCGGGTGATGAAGCCGCTGCCCAGATCACCGGCCGCCACCCGGAAATTGAGCACCAGATCGCCAGGTTCGCAATCGGAATCGGGATGGTCCAGGTGTATCTGATCACGCAAGGCGTTGTTGGTGAAATCATGCAGGTTTTCGATGCCGTCGAGGAAGGACTTGCCGCCGGTCTGTCGTTGCAACTGCGCCTGCTCGACCAGCAATTGACGATATTCGGTACGCTCGCTGTCGCTGGCGTCCTTGAGCCATTGGGGCAGGGTCGCGCGTATCTTTTCGACAGGTTGCTGGCCAGGTGCCGGAGCATGGCTGAAGTAAGGGGCCGGGTCGGTACTGGCCGCGAAGCGTTCTTCCAGGGCGCGAACCCCCTGGTCGGCGGGAAGCCGGATGGCGTCCAGATTCTCCAACTGACGCTCCAGCAGCAACGCGGCCTGAGTATCGAAGATATTTCCATCGGGCTCGGAACGCTTGATGACGATTTTGTCGGCGTTGAACTGGCACTCCACCTCACGGCCCCAGGCCTGATTGAGCGCTTCCATGCTGGGGTACGACTGCAGACGGCCTGAAACACGGTACAAAAAGATCCGGCTTCCTTGCACCACGAGCAGGTCCGGCGTGGTGAAGGACGTGCTTTCGCCGTTGCGGATCAAGCAGGTTTCCAGGCAATAGGCATGCACAAAACCGTCAGGGTGGGGGATGGCCAGGCGCTCACGACGGTCGGGGTGTCGAGCCAGTTCGTAGAGTGCGGCCCTGTCATCTTTTTGAGCCGTGGGAAGAAGGCTTGCCGCACTGTTCAGACCGCTTGCCAACAGGTCACCCAGCCATTGCCAGTGGCTGACCTTCGTGTCGTGCGCCTGGTTCCAGTAGGCCGTCAGGGCATCCTGAAACCGGGTGCCCAGGGTCAAGGTCAATGACTGGATTTTTTCCTGGATAACGCCCATGTCGGGACGTTTTGGCCCTTGCGCGTCATAAGTCAGGTGCGAGGGCGCGCGGTTGGTGAGGAAGTGTACGCGTCCGTCAATTTCTGCCGTGAGATTCAGGGATGTGTTGTTGCCCAGATAGTCCAGGGCCACGTCGATCAATAGCTTGAGGTCCCATCCCCCCGTCCGGTTGGGTATGGCCAGCCGGGTGACATCCAGGTCCAGGGCCAGAGGCGGGTAGTGCTCCAGGATACTGGCGTGAAGCATTTGTCCGGCGACCTGGCGCAATGTCGGTCGGCTGGCGAATCGACGGGCGACCGCTTGAGCGGGAGCGTCGCTGGTAGCGGGGCGTGTGGGTTGCCCCTGAGTTGCGTCTGGTGGGACGGCGGATTGATTCTGCATATCGGATACCGTTCTGTAGCGAAAGAAGTGTGGTTTCGCTGCCAGAATGGCGAGTTTGTCGCAGGCGAGTGCGGTATCCCGCTACCACCTGGGTACTCGAGAATTGTGTCGGATCGTGCCTGGCGATCGGCCGATGTGTCGCTCAGGACAGCTCGGAGCCGAGTACGACATTCAGCGCGCTGCGGGCATCGTCCAGTTGCACCAGCGTCGCATGCCGCGCGCCGAGGGCATCGCGGTTTTCGATGGCGGTCAGGATCGCCTTGTGCCGGGGCAGTGCCAGCTCATGCAGGTTCGGCCGCTGGTTCGAATGCTTCAAGGCTTCGGCAATGGCCACCGAGAGCATGTTGCACAAATTGGCCAGCAAGTCGTTGTGCGTTGCATCGGCGATGCGACTGTGGAAGTCCAGGTCCGGCTGCAACAGGGCCTCCGGCGTCGGCGCGGCTTCCATGCGCTGGTAGGCCTCGCCGATGGAGGCAATGTCCGCTTCCGTGGCGAATTGCGCGGCGAGGGCGGCAGCGGCCGGTTCGATGATGCTGCGCACGCTGGTCAGCAGGTCAAAGAACTGATTCTGCGGACTGCTCTGCATCAACCAGTGCAGCACGTCCGGATCGAGCATGTGCCAGTCCTTGCGCGGCTTGACCACGGTCCCGACCCGCGGGCGGGAATACACCAGGCCCTTGGCGACCAGGACCCGGGTGGCTTCACGCAGCACCGGCCGGCTGACCGCATACTCTTCGCACAACAGCGCTTCGGCGGGCAGCTTGTCGTCCGGCAGGAAACGTCCCGAGACGATCTGCATGCCCAGTTCCTGGACGATGCGCGAGTGCATGCTTTTGCGGTCGGAGGGTTTGCGGTAATCCATGGGGAACGGCGCGGTCCTGTGCGAATAGGTGTCGCGCATGATAGCAGGCGCGGGAGGTAATCATCAGGCCTGAGGATAGGGATTACTTTGTGGCGAGGGAGCTTGCTCCCGCTCGGCTGCGCAGCAGTCGAAAAATCGGTGAATGCGGTATTTCTGGAAAAGCGCATGTTCCGGTTTTGGGGCCGCTTCGCAGCCCAGCGGGAGCAAGCTCCCTCGCCACAGTAGTTGATTCACACCTTCACGAGGGTGGTGTCAGTGGGAGTGACGCGGTACCTCAGCCCCGCGGCAACCGACCAGGAAGTCGAAGTCACAACCCTGGTCCGCTTGCAGCACGTGGTCGATGTACAACTGGCGATAGCCACCCACCAACAATTGCTGTGGCGGTTGCAGATCGGCCATGCGCGCGGCCAGTTCGGCGTCCGGAATATCCAGGTGCAAACGGCCGCTAGCGCAATCGAGTTCGATCCAGTCGCCTTCTTTCACTGCGGCCAGCGGTCCGCCGGCAGCGGCTTCCGGGGCGACGTGCAGCACAACGGTGCCGTACGCGGTGCCGCTCATGCGTGCATCGGAAATACGCACCATGTCCGTCACACCTTGGGCCAGCAGCTTGGCTGGCAGGCCCATGTTGCCCACTTCAGCCATGCCCGGATAACCCTTCGGCCCGCAGTTCTTCATCACCAGGATCGAGTTGGCATCCACGTCCAGTTCCGGATCGTTGATCCGCGCCTTGTACATGTCGAAGTTCTCGAACACCACCGCGCGGCCGCGATGCTGCATCAATTCGGGCGTGGCGGCGGACGGCTTGAGCACGGCGCCCAGCGGTGCCAGGTTGCCGCGCAACACACAGATGCCGCCATCGGCACGGATCGGGTTGTCGAGGGTGCGGATCACTTCGTCCTCGCCATAGATCGGCGCGTCCTTGGTGTTCTCGCCGATGGACTTGCCGTTGACGGTCAAGGCATTCGGGTTCGGGATCAGGTTGGCTGCACCGAGGCGACGCAGCACGGCCGGCAAGCCACCGGCGTAATAGAACTCTTCCATCAGGAAGCGCCCGGACGGTTGCAGGTCGACGATGGTCGGCATGCCGCGGCCGATACGGGTCCAGTCATCCAGGTCCAGCTCCACGCCAATGCGTCCGGCGATGGCCTTGAGGTGGATCACGGCGTTGGTCGAACCGCCGATGGCGGCATTGACGCGAATGGCGTTTTCGAAGGCTTCCTTGGTGAGGATCTTCGACAGTTTCAAGTCTTCGCGCACCATTTCCACGGCTCGCATGCCGGACATGTGCGCCAGCACATAACGGCGCGCATCCACGGCCGGAATTGCCGCGTTGTGGGGCAGGGAAGTGCCCAGCGCTTCGGCCATGCAGGCCATGGTCGAGGCGGTGCCCATGGTGTTGCAGGTGCCGGCCGAGCGGGACATGCCGCCCTCGGCCGCGAGGAAATCGTCGATGCTGATGGTGCCGGCCTTGACCTGTTCGCTGAGCTGCCAGACCACGGTGCCGGAGCCGATGTCCTTGCCCTTGTGCTTGCCGTTGAGCATCGGCCCGCCGGTGACGACGATGGCCGGTACGTCGCAACTGGCGGCGCCCATCAGCAAGGCCGGGGTGGTTTTGTCGCAACCGGTCAGCAGCACCACGCCATCGATCGGGTTGCCGCGAATGGCTTCTTCGACATCCATGCTCGCCAGGTTGCGGGTGAGCATGGCGGTAGGGCGCAGGTTCGATTCGCCGTTGGAGAACACCGGAAACTCCACTGGAAAGCCCCCGGCCTCGATCACCCCGCGTTTGACGTGCTCGGCAATCTGGCGGAAATGCGCGTTGCACGGGGTCAGTTCCGACCAGGTGTTGCAGATGCCGATGATCGGCTTGCCATGGAACTGATGGTCGGCGATGCCCTGATTCTTCATCCAGCTGCGGTACATGAAGCCGTTCTTGTCGGCGGTGCCAAACCATTGGGCGGAGCGCAGGGTGGGTTTCTTATCAGACATGATCGGTTCTCTTATTGTATGACTATATTGTTCGAGCTGAGGCGTAACATAGGCTAAAATTGAGCACTTTGGAAGTGTTGTTGAGTAAATAGTATTACTATATAGTCTGCTCAAACGGAGGGATGGCCCTGGCGAATTTTTCGCGAGAGGCGTCCCCCGAGGTTCTATAACAACAACAATCGGAGACCGATCTCATGAGCCAGGAACTGCGGCTTATCCGTCGCATCACGCTGAAACTGATTCCCTTCCTGATCCTGCTGTACCTGATCGCCTATGTGGACCGCTCCGCGGTGGGCTTCGCCAAATTGCACATGGGCGCAGACATCGGCCTGGGCGATGCCGCCTACGGTCTTGGCGCCGGGCTGTTCTTCATCGGCTACTTCCTGCTGGAAATCCCCAGCAACCTGATGCTCGACCGCTTCGGCGCACGGCGCTGGTTCGCGCGGATCATGGTCACCTGGGGCGCCATCACCATCGGCATGGCCTTCGTCCAGGGGCCGAACAGCTTCTATGTGATGCGCTTTCTGCTCGGCGCCGCCGAAGCCGGGTTCTTCCCGGGCGTTCTGTACTACATCACCCAATGGTTCCCGGTGCGCCATCGCGGCAAGATCCTCGGGTTGTTCATCCTGTCGCAACCCATCGCAATGATGATCACCGGCCCGGTGTCCGGTGGCTTGCTGGGCATGGATGGCGTGTTGGGGCTGCACGGCTGGCAGTGGTTGTTCATCGTCATCGGCTGCCCGGCGATCCTGCTGACCTGGCCGGTGCTGCGCTACCTGCCGGACGGCCCGCAGCAAGTGAAGTGGATGGACCAGGCGGAAAAGGACTGGCTGAGCGGCGAGCTGAAAAAGGATCTGGATGCCTACGGCCAGACCCGTCACGGCAACCCGTTGCACGCCCTCAAGGACAAGCGCGTCCTGCTGCTGGCGCTGTTCTACCTGCCGGTGACCCTGAGCATCTATGGCCTGGGCTTGTGGCTGCCGACCCTGATCAAGCAGTTCGGCGGCAGCGACCTGGTGACCGGTTTTGTCTCGGCGGTGCCGTACGTCTTCGGGATCATCGGCCTGCTGATCATTCCGCGCAGTTCCGACCGCTTGAACGACCGCTACGGCCACCTCGCCGTGCTTTACGTGCTGGGTGCGATCGGCCTGTTCCTCAGCGCCTGGCTGTCGGTGCCGGTGCTGCAACTGGCGGCGCTGTGCCTGGTGGCGTTCGCATTGTTCTCCTGCACGGCGGTGTTCTGGACCTTGCCGGGCCGCTTCTTCGCCGGCGCCAGTGCGGCGGCGGGGATCGCCTTGATCAACTCGGTGGGCAACCTCGGCGGCTACCTCGGTCCATTCGTGATCGGCGCGTTGAAGGAATACACCGGCAACCTGGCTTCGGGCCTGTACTTTCTGTCGGGGGTGATGGTGTTCGGGCTGGTGTTGACCGGTGTGGTGTATCGCTTGCTGGAACGCAAGCACGTGTTGCCGGCCGATGAGTTTGCGGCCAGTGCACGTGGGGCTTCCCGTACCTGAATCTTGGGATCAGCCCCGATCAACTGTGGGAGCGAGCCTGCTCGCGATGAGGTCGTCACATCCGACATTGATGTCGACTGATGCACCGCTTTCGCGAGCAGGCTCGCTCCCACAGGGGGACTGCGTTGTTTTGAAGTGTTGGGTTAACAGGAGAAAATTCATGCGTTTGGTTCAGTTCGAATTGAGTAACGGCGAACGCCGTGTCGGTGTTGTCGAGGCAGGCCTGGTCCGTGAAGTACAGGACGCGCGCACCGTTCGCGATCTGGCGCTGGCGGCGATCGAGGCGGGCGCAAGCCTTGAGCAACAGGTGCAAAGTATGGGGCTGGGCATCAGCCATGACTATGCCGAACTGCTGACGCAGCGGCGCATCCTGTCGCCGCTGGACCATGTGGATCCGGCGCACCTGCTGGTCAGCGGCACGGGCCTGACCCATCTGGGCAGCGCGTCGGCCCGGGACAAGATGCACCAGCAAAGTGGCGACGAAACCGCGATGACCGACACCATGCGCATCTTCAAGTGGGGCGTGGAGGGCGGTAAGCCGGCGGCGGATGAAGCCGGTGTGCAACCGGAATGGTTCTACAAAGGCGATGGCAGCATCGTCGTCAGGCCGGGCCTGCCGTTTCCCCTGCCGCCGTTTGCCGAAGATGCCGGTGAGGAGCCCGAGATCGCTGGCCTGTACGTGATCGGTCACGACGCCAAGCCGTATCGCCTGGGCTTTGCCGTGGGCAACGAGTTCTCCGACCACGTCATGGAACGCAAGAACTACCTGTATCTGGCCCACTCGAAACTGCGCAGCTGCAGCTATGGCCCGGAACTGCGGGTCGGCGAACTGCCGCAGCATCTGGCGGGCACCAGCCGCATCCTGCGCGGCGGCGAAGTGCTGTGGCAGAACGATTTTCTCAGTGGCGAGGCGAACATGTGCCACAGCCTCGCCAACCTCGAATTCCATCATTTCAAGTACAGCCAGTTCCTGCGCCCGGGGGATGTGCACATTCACTTCTTCGGCACCGCGACCCTGTCCTTTGCCGACGGCATTCGCACGCAGCCGGGTGACGTGTTCGAGATCACCCAGGCCGAATTCGGCGCGCCATTGGTCAATGGCATCGCACCGGTCGCAGCGGCTTTCGCGCCCGGCACCGTCGGCACACTTTGAGGACTTACCCATGACCCGGATTCTTGGTCACAACTACATCGGCGGCCAACGCAGCGCCGCTGGTAGCGTCAAGTTGCAGAGTGTCGATGCGACGACGGGCGAGGCCTTGCCCGACGATTTTTATCAGGCGACCCCGCAGGAAGTCGATGCGGCGGCCAGTGCGGCGGCGGCCGCGTACCCGGCCTATCGCAGCCTGAGCGCGGAGCGGCGGGCGCAGTTTCTCGAGGCCATTGCCGATGAACTGGATGCCCTCGGTGATGATTTTGTCGCTGTGGTCTGCCGCGAAACGGCGTTGCCCGCAGGCCGAATTCAAGGCGAGCGTGGGCGTACTTGCGGGCAGATGCGCCTGTTTGCCAAAGTCTTGCGTCGCGGTGATTTCTACGGCGCACGGATCGACCGGGCATTGCCGGAGCGTCAACCGTTGCCGCGTCCGGACCTGCGTCAATACCGTATCGGCCTCGGGCCGGTGGCGGTGTTCGGTGCCAGCAACTTTCCGCTGGCGTTCTCCACCGCCGGCGGCGATACCGCCTCGGCGCTGGCCGCCGGTTGCCCGGTGGTGTTCAAGGCCCACAGCGGTCACATGGCCACGGCTGAACGGGTGGCGGATGCGATCATTCGCGCCGCCGAGAAAACCGGCATGCCGGCGGGCGTGTTCAACATGATCTACGGCGGGGGCGTCGGCGAGGCACTGGTCAAGCATCCGGCGATTCAGGCCGTGGGCTTCACCGGTTCGCTCAAGGGCGGTCGAGCCTTGTGCGACATGGCGGCGGCCCGTGCGCAACCGATTCCGGTGTTCGCCGAGATGTCCAGCATCAACCCGGTGATCGTGTTGCCCCAGGCGTTGCAGGCGCGGGCCGACACGGTCGCCCGGGACCTCACGGCGTCGGTGGTCCAGGGCTGCGGCCAGTTCTGCACCAATCCCGGTCTGGTGATCGGCATTCGTTCCGCGTCATTCAGTGCCTTTGTGCAGCAAGTGGCCGGGTTGATGGGCGACCAGCCGGCGCAAACCATGCTCAATGCCGGAACCCTGAGCAGCTATGGCCAAGGGTTGCAAAAGCTCCTCGTGCATCCGGGGATCGAGCATCTGGCCGGCAATCCGCAACAGGGCAAGCAGGCACAGCCACAGTTGTTCAAGGCCGATGTCAGCCTGCTGCTCGATGGCGATGAAGTGTTGCAAGAGGAAGTGTTCGGTCCGACCACGGTGGTGGTTGAAGTGGCGGATCCTGCACAACTGACGGCCGCCTTGAACGGCCTGCACGGCCAGTTGACCGCCACCGTCATTGGCGAGCCGGAAGACTTCGAGCAGTTCGCCGGGCTGACGGCGTTGCTGGAACAGAAGGTCGGACGCATCCTGCTCAATGGCTATCCGACGGGCGTGGAAGTCTGCGATTCGATGGTCCACGGCGGGCCTTACCCGGCAACATCCGATGCGCGCGGTACGTCGGTGGGCACACTGGCCATCGATCGTTTCCTGCGCCCGGTGTGCTTCCAGAACTACCCGGACAGCTTGCTGCCGGATGCGCTGAAGAACGGCAATCCGCTGCGTATCCAGCGACTGGTGGATGGGCAATCGTCCCGCGAGGCGCTTTAACTGTCAGTCACAATCCCACAGGTTGGTCATTCCAACCGAGGGAAATGGGGTGCTATGAGCTATCATTGCGTCTTTCTCATTCAAAGACTGATTGCCATGACTGCCCCAACCGACACCTTGCTCAATGCCCTCGAACACTGCGGAATGGTCGAAATCGACGGGCTGCATGCCTTCGAATTCGCCCTCGACGAGTTCGATAACCTGCACATTGAATGCATGGATGGCCGTGCGGCCAAACACTGGGAGTTCACCCCGGCGCAGATCCAGGCCGCGACCTTCGACACCACGCTGCAAAGCTGGTTGATCACCGGTGACTCGGGTGAACACCGTTTGGTGTGCCTGGGTGATGTCGTCAGCGGTGACAACGAAGATGACGACCAGGACGATGCGTAACCTCTGGCCACTGTTGATGGCCGGCAGCATCGGCGCCATGGGCGTCCAGGTCGCATCCGCCGATGACTATCAACTGCTGGTGGGCTCCTACACCGCCGGTCAAAGCCAAGGCATCTACCGCCTGGCTTTCGACAGCAGCACCGGGCAGATCGATGCCAGCCCCCTGCAAGTGATCAAGAGTGAAAACCCGTCGTGGCTGACCCTGTCGAAGGATCAGCGACACCTGTTCGTGGTCAACGAAAACGGCCCGGGCCAGACGGACCCGGTAGGGCGCGTCAGCAGTTTCGCGATCGATCCCAAGACCCATGCGCTGAGCCTGGTCAGCCAGGCCCAAAGCCTGGGCAACGAGCCGACCCATTCCAGTCTCAGCGCCGATGGCAGCCATTTGTTTGTCAGCAATTACTCGGTGGCCGAAGACCCGGGCGGCACCCTTGCGGTATTGCCGGTGGCGGCCGATGGCAAGCTCAAACCGGTGGTGCAGATGAGCAGCCACCCGGCGAGCCGGGTCAATCCCGAGCGCCAGGCCTCGGCCCACGTGCATTCGACCATCCCGTCACCGGATGGCAAATACGTGTTCGCCAATGACTTGGGCGCTGACAAGGTGTTTGCCTACCGCTTCGACCCCAAGGCCAATCCGGAACGGCCGTTGACCCCGGCCACCCCGGCATTCGTGCAGCTGCCGCCGGGCAGCGGGCCGCGCCACCTGCTGTTCAGCGCCGATGGCAAACACGCCTGGCTGACCATGGAAATGAGCGCGCAAGTAGCGGTGTTCGATTACCACGACGGCCAACTCAAACAGACGCAGATGGTCGATCTGGCTGCTGGGCAACCTGTCTCGGACAAGGCTGCGGCGGCGTTGCATGCCTCGGCTGACGGCAAGTTCCTCTACGTCAGCAACCGTGGCACGGCCAATCAACTGTTGGTGTTTGCCATCGATCCGGCGACCGGCCACCTCAGTGAGCTGCAACGGCGGGCGGTGGAGGGCGATCATCCGCGGGAATTCAGCCTCGATCCGAGCGGCAAATTCCTGTTGATCGCCAACCAGAAAAGCAACCAGATTGTCGTCGTCGAGCGCGATGCCAGGAGCGGTCTGCTGGGCAAGACCGTGCAAAAACTGCCGATGGACGCCCCGAGCGACCTCAGGTTTCTGCTGCGTCAATAAGCCGCAGGCCCCGGTTGATGGGGCCTGCCTGCTTTTATCAATGACGCTGATATCTGGTACTGCTACAAAGCATTTCAAGGCACGAACCCTCGAGGGTTAAGTTTGCTTCACGGCCCCACCGGGCAAGCAAGCCAACTGAATCCGAGGAATACCGCCATGAACTTCAACATCTTCTCTGTCATTGCCGCTTCCGCCATTTCTGCCACCGTTGCGCTGCCAGCCAGTGCCAACGTTGAAATCAGCGACAAAAAAGCCCACACCCAGAGCTACACCCAGAAGTACCTGCAACAGAGCGCCAACTTCTACGCCGCGCTGGATCACAAAACCCAAGCCTGAACGTTCAACCCTGCCTTTATGCAGGAGCGAAGTCACTGATGATCGAAGACCCTGATGTTGAAACACGGGTGTTGAAAACGATCAGAGTGATGTTGCTCCTGCATAACGCATTTGCGTCAGTATCAGTTTGCCATCAATGTCGCGCTTGATATCACATGGCCATACGTCTAAATTGACGCTGATTCTTTGACTCCCCCTCACGGCAAGGATCGGCAGCATGGTGACGCGTCTGGCATTGGTTCTTCTGTTTCTCTATTCCACTCCCATTCTGTCGGCAGCCGACCCTGTCCCTGGTGAGCCGGAGGCTGCGCGCGAGCGCTTGATAAGTTTTATTGAAGACTGAAATAGTCTGGCTTAATGATCAATGAGGTTGATGGTCACTATGGATAACCCTGAGTGGTTACCCAGGCTTTTTTGATCGATTCTGTGGGCATTGAAACATGCCTGCGGAGAACATCATGGCCAGCACAATTCTCACTTCTGCCAAACACGGCGCCTATGTGGCGATCGGTCTTTACCTTGCCATGGTGCTGGTGGTCAGCCTTTCAGCGCAGTCGCAATCCACCTTTGAAGCGCCGATCCAGGTTGCTTATCCCGGCATCCAGTTTGAACACCGTGCGCAAAACGCGGACGTTGATCAGGCTGAACTCGCAGGAGTCGTCGGCGCATGAAAGGGCACAGACTCTGGGTCATCGCCTTCCTGGCGTTCATGACCAACGGATCCTCCCTGTTGGGGATCGGCCAGGGCTCGGCGGGCTCGGTGGCACGGGCCATCGAAGCCAACCACAACATTGCCCGCAGCATCGAAAACGCCAATGCCCAGGGGATGTTGGCCGGCAATCCGCCGATCAGGAATGAAGGGGTGGTTTTTGGGCCGTTCCAGGTGGATTGCACGGCGATCGGGATGTGTGAGGTGTTGGTCTGAAGCCTGCTGTCGATGAAGGGCTTTTGTGGCGAGGGAGCTTGCTCCCGCTCGGCTGCGCAGCAGTCGCAAATCGCCTAACGCGGTCTGCCTGGAAAAACCAACCGCCTGACATTGGGGCCGCTTCGCAGCCCAGCGGGAGCAAGCTCCCTCGCCACAGTGTCGGTGTTTTTACTTGCGCATCACACCGGTAAACAAGTCCGACTCCAAAAACCGCTGCAACCAATCCTGCAAACGCCGATACGGCGTCTGCGCAAACCAGTCGCGGTCTACATGGGCGAACTGCCGCACGAAGGGCATCAACGCCGCATCGGCCAGGCTTGGATGATCGGCCAGCAAGTAGTCGCGTCCCTCCAGCAACTCATCCAGCCTTTGCAAAAACACCTCGCCCTCACCGCGATAAACCTCCATCGGCTGCTCGGGATAACGCTCGGCGTACTTGTAGCGATTCAAGTGCACCTTGAACACCTGATCGTTCTGTTCGATCAGGGGGGCGATTTGCGCCGCTGCGGCAGGATCGTCCTTGAGCAGCCAGTCCTGCGGATCGTTCTGTGCCAGGGCCCAGCGCATGATGTCGAGGCTTTCGTCGATCACCCGGCCATCGGCGCTCAGCACCGGCACCGTGCCTTTACTCGACAGCGCGAGCATCTCGGCGGGCTTGGCCTTCAGGCTGACTTCGACAATGTCCACGGCCACGCCCGAGTAGCGCAGGGCCATGCGTGCGCGCATGGCGTACGGGCAGCGGCGGAAGGAGTACAGCGTGTTCATTTCACCTCCAGGGTGCTCAGGCCGTTGCCCTGGCGCTGGACCTGAATCTGCACCGGGATCCGTTCATGCATTTCCTGTACGTGGGAAATCACCGCGACCTTGCGGCCCTGGGCCTGCAAGCCGTCGAGGGCGTCCATGGCCAGTTGCAGGGATTCCGGATCGAGGCTGCCGAAGCCTTCGTCGATGAACAACGACTCGATTTTCAATGTGCTCGATGCCATCGACGCCAGGCCGAGGGCCAGCGCCAGCGAGACCAGGAAGGTCTCGCCACCGGACAGCGAATGCACCGAACGCAGTTCGTCGCCCATTTCGGTGTCCATCACCAGCAAGCCGAGCATGCTGCCGCCGCGCTTGAGGCGATAGCGGCGCACCAGTTGGCGCAATTGCACGTTGGCATGGTGCACCAGCAGGTCGAGGTTGTAGGCCTGGGCGATCTTGCGGAAGGTGTCGCCGGTAGCGGAGCCGATCAACGCATTCAGGCGTGCCCAGCGTTGGTACTCGCTATAGGCATCGGCAATCTGCTGCGCCAGGGCCTGATTGGCGTTCTGCCGGCGCTGGTCCTCGGCCTGTTCTGCGCGCAGTTCGGCGCAGTGTTGCTCGCTGGTGGCAGCGAGGTTTTGCAGGTCGATCAGCGCACTGGCCAACTGCTCGGCGTCAAGGTCGCCGTTGTGTTGCGCCTGATGATCGAGCAGGCGCTTGTCGCGCTCCTGCACCAGGACGCTGGCCTGTTCGATGGCTTTTTCGCTGTGCTGCAAGCGCTGGCGCAGTTCGCTGACCTGGGTGTCGTCGACGCGCAGCAGGTCTTCGAGGCCGCCGTCGTCCAGTTCGGGATGGCGGGCGCGCCAGTCGCCGATCTTGCCGGCGAGTTCACGGTCCTCGTTTTCCAACACGTGCAAGTGCTGTTGCTGGGACTTGAGCTCGGCGGCGATTTGCACTGACTGCGTGAGGACGTTCTGCAGGGCCTGGCCGGTAGTGGCTTCGGCGCTGCGCGCCTGTTCCACGGCCTGTTCCAGTTGCTGCTGCCAATGCTCGGCGCTGCTGTGTTCGCCGAGTAATTGCCCGAGCGTGTGCTGGCTCGCCTGTTGCTGCTCGGCCAGTCCAGTGAACTGCTGTTCGGCGGCGTGCAATTGCTGCACGCGGCTGTGCTGGCGATCCTGTTCCTTCTCCAGGTTTTGCTGGCGCTGTTGCTGCTCGGCCAGTTCTTCCTTTTGTTGCTCGAGTTGCGCCAGGCGTTCGGCGATCTGCCGGTCGAGCTGCATGAAGGTCGCGGCCGGTTCGACGCGCAGTGCTTGCAGGGTTTCGGCCGGCAGCAGGTTGGCGAATGCGCTGAGTTCTTCGTCCAGGCGCTGGCGGTCGTTGCCCAGCTCGCGCTGTTGATTGCTCAGGTGCTGGGCCGCTTGCTGGTGCGCGGTTTCGGCATGGCGCGTTTGCTGGGTCAGGCGTGCGGCATCCTGTTGCAGGGTGAGCAGCGCGCTCTGCCGTTGCTCGTCCTGGCTGATGCTCTGGTTGAGCTGACTGTTTTGCTGGACGAGCCAGGCATCGCGTTTGGCGACATCCTGGCTCAGCAGTTGGGTCGCCAGCGGATGCGCTTCCAGACTTGGGGCGAGGGCCTGCTGCTGGGTCGCCAGTTGCTCCTGTTGTTGCAGCAGTTCCTTTTGCTGGGCGATCAGCCCGCCGACCTCAGCTCGCAAGTCAGTAAGTTTTTCCTTGAGCAGGTCGACGGCCTTTTGCGCGTTGGCCTGTTCGCTTTCATCAAAACGGCCGAGGCTCTGCAGCAGGGCTTCGGGCTGATGATAGGGATGTTCGTTACTGCCGCAGACCGGGCAAGGCTGGTCGTCCTGCAACTGCGCGCGCAGCTCTTCGACACTGGCACTGCGCGCCAGACGTTGACGCTCCAGCAGTTCGCGCGTGACGTTGAGGGTCTGTTCGGCAACGCTCAGATCAGCCTTGGCCTTGACCCCGTCCTGGGTCAGGCGTTCGCGTTCCTGCTGCGCGGTGAGCTGGCGCTGTTGCAGCTCGGCGCCGCGCTTGTCCAGGTCCTGCTGGCTGGCCCACAGGCGCGCAAGGTCTTCGACGGCGCGCAGTTGCTTACGGTTGTCCTGCAACAGGCTGCCCAGGATGCCGATCTGCTCGGCGACAGCATCCGGTTCGGCACCAGCCTCCTTGAACAACACCTCCAGTTGCTGCTTGTGCGCGGTGAGTGCCTGGTCGGTGCTCGCGGCGTTTTGTTTGAGGCTGACCAGTTCGGCCTGGCCCTGATTCAACCGGTTGCCGATCAACATCAACTGTTGCAGGCGATCACGGTAGGCATTCCAGGCATCGCTCAACGGAGCCAGATGCGTGCTTTGCTCCAGCCCGGTGGCGATGCGCTGCAAGTCCCCGGCGCCACGTGTTTGCTGATCGAGCAAGGTCTGAATCGTGCCCTGGCCCTGAGTACAGGCTTGTTGCGCCTGTTGCCTGGCTTCGGCGCTGAGGGCGGTGTCCTTGGCCAGGCGGGCGAGGGTGCTTTGCGCTTCGAAGGCCTGACGCAGCAACGGCGTGCTGTCGGCTTGTCGTTGTTGGGTTTCGCTCAAGGCGATCCGGGCGCTGCTCAGCAGTTGCTCAAGCTGTGTCTGGCGCTCGCCGAGTTCGCCGTGCTGCTGCGCATGCAAGGCAATTTGCGCCGCCAAGGGTGTCAGCAGCGCATCGACCTCGGCCTTACGGGCGAACTGGTGCCGTTGTGGGGCCAGCTGTTCGAGGCGGGTGAACCTCAAACGCTCGCTGGCCAGGGCTTCCCAGTGGGTCTGCGCCGATTGCAGTTGTTCGCTGGCGGCCAGATGTTCGTCCTGCAATCGACGCAGGTCCTTGAGCCAGGTGTCCTGCAGTTCAAGCTGTTTGAGCTGCGCCTGTCGGGTCTTGAGTTGTTGCTGCGCCTGGTTGAAGCGCTCATCCAGTTCTGCGCGGGCTTCGGGTGACAGCGGCGTCACACCGCTGGCCTGATCCTGCAGCAGCTTGTGCGCCTCGCGAGCCTCCTTGGTCTTGTCGAAGGCCCGACGACCGAGGCGGGTGTAGAGCGCCGTGTCGGTGAGTTTTTCCAGCAGTTCGCTGCGGTCGTTGTCATCGGCCTTGAGGAATGCGCTGAACTCGCTTTGCGCCAACATCACCGCGCGGGTGAACTGCTCGAAATTCAGCCCCAGCGCGGCTTCGAGCTGAGTCTTGTATTCGCCTTTCTGGCTGGCGAGCAATTGATCCTGATCGATATCACGCAAGCTCTGGCGGCTGGCCTGCAGCTTGCCAGCGGCCTTGTCCCGGGCGCGATTGGCTTCCCAGCGGGCACGGTAACGACGGCCGTCGACACCAACGAAATCCACTTCCGCATAGCCTTCACCCGTGCCGCGACGCAGCAGGGTGCGCGGGTCGCCAGTAGCGATTTCGCCGTCGGCGTCCGGCACCTTGGCATCGCGGCCGGTGTTGTTCAGGCGCGGTACGGCGCCAAACAGCGCCAGGCACAGGGCATCGAGCAAGGTGCTTTTGCCGGCGCCGGTGGGGCCGGTGATGGCGAACAGTCCGGCACTGGCCAGGGGTTCAGCGGTGAAGTCGATTTCAAACGGCCCGGCCAGGGAGGCGAGGTTTTTCAGGCGGATCGCGAGAATTTTCATGGTTGTTCGCTCTCCATTTGCACGTCCTGCAACAGCTCGGCAAAGTCCTTGAGGGTCTGCTCGTCGACCTCGCTGCCGTAGTTGTCCTGCCAGGCGCGGCTGAACAGTTCCTGAGGCGTGAGCTGGTCCAGTTCGATCAGCGTGTTGCCGTCCTCGACGCCGTCACGGCCGCCGTTGCCGGCGTACTCGGCGGCGATGCGCACCAGGCGCACGGCCTTGCCTTGCAGGGCGTTTTCCATTTGATTGCGCAGGTCGGGCTGCGGCTCGTCGAGGCGCACCCGCACCTCCAGCCATGGCTGGCGCTGGATGTCGGCCAACAGGTCGATGTTCGGCAGGTCCGCCAGTTGCAGCAGGATCTCGCTCAATGGCGCCGGGCCGATGCGTTGCAGGTTGACCGCGCGGGGGATCAGTTTCGGCTCGACGCTAAGCAGGGTTTCGCCGTCGAGCTTGATGTCGAGAATCTGGTGCTGATAGCTGATCTCGGAGAATGACAGCGGAATCGGCGAGCCGCTGTAGCGGATGCGCTCCTCGCCGTTGACCTTCTGCGGCTTGTGCAAGTGGCCGAGGGCGACGTAGCTGATGCTCGGCCCGAACAGGCTGGCGGGCAGGGCTTCGGCGTTGCCGATGATCAGGCTGCGCTCGGAGTCTTCCGACACCGAGCCGCCGGCCATGTGCGCGTGGCTGATGGCGATCAGTGCCTGACCCGGCTGGCGCTTGGCGTTGGCCGCTTCGATCAGCGACTCGTGCACCTGACCGATCCCGCGCAGGTAGTTGTCGCCCAAGTGCGCGCCGGTGACTTCCGCCGGGCGCAAGAATGGCAGCGCCAGGCACCAGCCGGCGATTTCACCACTGGCATCGGGCAAGGGCAGCAACAGGCGTTCGGCGTCCAGTTGACCGTCGTCGAGCCACAACACACGACCGAGGGCATGAGTGCGCAAGCGACGCATCAACGGCGCGGGCAGTTCGATCCGCGAGCCGGAATCGTGGTTGCCGGCGATCATCACGATGGTCAGCAACGGCTGCTGTTCGTGGGCGCTAACGATGAAGTCGTAGAGGCGTTCCTGGGCTTTGACCGGCGGATTGACCGTGTCGAAGATATCGCCGGCAATCAACAGCACATCCGGTTGATCCAGTTTCAGCTGGCGCAGCAGCCAGTCGAGAAAACAGCCGTGTTCGAAATCGCGATCCTGGCCGTGCAGGTTCTGCCCGAGGTGCCAGTCGGAGGTGTGAAACAAGCGCAAGGCGGACTCCGCTACAAAATAGGTAATGGCCGCGGGAAAAATGAAGGCGGCGAAAGGGGAGAGAGTTTACTGGTTTAAATGCCCGGTCGCGCAATGGAATGCTTTGTGGCGAGGGAGCTTGCTCCCGTTGGGCCGCGAAGCGGCCCCAAGTTTTTTCTGGTACACCGAGTTGCCCGGATTTACGGCCGCTTCGCGACCGAGCGGGAGCAAGCTCCCTCGCCACAGGCAATCGCCCTCGCCACAAGGGTCGGTGTTTATTTGGGGTAAAGCGGCGGCAACCCACTGTCACCGACCGGGTCCTGCGCCCGTTCGGCAATCGGGATCGCCTTGATCGCCCGCCACAACTCGTCACCCTGCCAGTACTGGCCGGTTTCGCTGTACAGCGCGCCGTTCAGGCCGTCGAGGGCGTCGGATAGAGGCACAAAGCGGGCGGCCATGTCGGCCAGGGTTTCCGGCTGTTGGCGGGCCCAGGCGTCGAGGGCCTGGCGAGTGGCGTGGGAGTCGTTGGCCTGGCAGGCGCGCTTTAGGTCGTCGAGCACGGTGCGCGGGCTAGGGCCGGTTTGAGCGACACGCGCCACCGCCGGTTGCCAGCGGCCACGCCACCAGAGGCCGAAGCCGAGCAGGGTGGTGCAGGCCAGGATCAAAGTACTGAGCTTCCAGCGCCAAAGTGCTTCGCTGTCGGCGCTGGCATCGATCGGTGAGGCGCCGGACGGGGTGTCGACCATCAGGCTCGGGTTGGCCGCCACGTGCAGCGTGCGGGCAGGCAGGCTGCTGTGTTCCAGATGGTCTTCGAGGGTGTTCCACCAGACTACGTCGACGGTGGGTAACTCGATGGCGCCGGTCCGTGTAGGCACCAGGGCTTCTCGGTCTTCACGGCTGCCGACCAGGCCGCGTTCGCTGTTCTGGTTGCCGAGCACCGGTTGATCCGGGTAGCGACGCAGACCGCCGACTTCGGTGCCGGGCAGCGGTGGCAGTTGGGTGCTGGACAAGCCTTCGGCTTTCACCGTCAGGCTGCGGGTCAGTGAATCGCCGACCTGGGCGTGATCCGGTTCCGGGTTCCAGCTTTCGCTCAGGGTCAGGCTGCGTGCAGGGAGCCAGGGCGCGTCGGCCGGATAGGTGATGGGTTTGGCCTTGACCGTCAACAGCAGTTCGGTCGAGGTGACGCGCATCAACTTGCCGGCTTTCGGCCCCTGGGCGGTGTCCTGTACCGGTTGTGCGTCGACCAGCGCGGCGTTGAAGACCTGCGCCGGAATGATCAGTTCGCCACTGTGTTGCGGGTAGATCGCGTAGCGCATTTCGATCACGCCATGGCGCTGGCCGTCGATGTCTTTTTCGTAGGTGCGTGATTCGCCCAATTGTTCGATGCGTGCGTCAGGTATCTGCAAGGGCGGCAGGCTGCTGTCGTCGTACAGCGACACCGAATGGTAGATGCGCAGGGTCAGGACTGCCTGAGCCTGAACGTAGACGCTGGTTTGATCGAGGCTGGCATCAATGAACACCGGGGCCCGCTTGTCCGGGTTGTCCGGTGTTTCGCTCTCGACCACTTGCAGGGTGATCGGCTGGCTCTGCAGTTCACCCAGTTGCAGTGACGGAATCACCACGCTGCCGTTTTGCCGGGGCAGGAGGGTGACGATCCAGCGGGTAGTGGCCTGGTTTTCACCGCTCAGGGTGTTCAACTGGTTGACCTGGCGTGTGCCGCGCACTTCGAACAACGGCTCCAGCGCTGTCAGGTCAGGTTTGCCGAACTGAGTGACATCGCTGGATTCCAGGGTCAGTTCGACCGTCTCGCCCGAGCTCAGGCGACTGCGATCAACACTGGCGACCAGTTCTGCTGCCTGTGCCTGAACCGTGCAGAACAACAGGCCATGCAGCAGCGCGAGCAATAAAACGGTGAAGCGGGTCATCGAGTTTCTTCCTGATCCTGATGTTGTTGCTGTTCGTACCAAAATTTGCGCCTGAGCAGTTCACCGGGGTCATCCGGGATCTGTCGCAGCCACTGCTCCAGTGCCTGGCGCTGTTCACCTTCGATGCTGTCGGTGGCCGGGCGCAAGGGCGGTGTGGTGTGTTGTTCGTCATCCAGTTCGCTGCCCGGTACTTCGTTGGTCCCCGGTTTTGGCGGTGTGGTGGGCGATTGTTCTTCTCCCGGGCGGGGCGGTTGCCCCTCGGTTTTCGGTTCGCCGCTGCTCGAGGGTTGGGCGGCGGCGCCGGGCGGTGGCTCCTGGGATTCGGCTTCGGGCCGGGCGTTGCTGGCTGCGTCTGGCTCAGGAGCGGGTGGCGTGTTTTTCTCCTTGAGCAGACGTTCGACCAGCGCCTTGTTGGTCAGTGCCGGACGCAAATCCGGTTGACGTTCCAGTGCCTGTTCGTAAGCGTCCAGGGCTGCCTCCAGCTCACCGCTTTTGGCCAGGGCATTGCCTCGATTGTAGTGGGCGTGGGCATTGTCGCCTTCGGCAAACCGCTCGGCGGCGCCTGCGTAGTCGCCGGCCTCATAGAGCGCCACGCCTTGCCACTGATGGTCTTCGAAGCGCCGGGAGGCCTCCGCCGGACGCTTCTGTCTGAGTAAGTGCACGCCTTGTTGATCAGGACGCAGCCACAGGTCCGCGAGGTCGAAGGCGTAGCTCGGTTGAGGCAGCGCCAATAGCAGCGGCAGGCACAGCAGCCAACCGCGACGTCCCGCGCAGGCCGCGAGCAGCAACAGTGGCAGCAGCAACCAGTAACCCTGATCGGCCCAGGTGTCCAGGCGCAAGGTCTGACCGTCATTGCGCAAGTTGCGTGGACCGTCGAGCAGGCCAAGGGCGTGCAGGTCGCTATCGTCCAGGCGCGCCTGGCGATAGCGACCATCCAGGTCGTTGGCAAAACTTTTCAAGCCAGGCTCGTCGAGGCGCGGCACGAGAATGGCGCCTTGTTCATCCTTGAGGAAGCTGCCGTCCTCCTGAGTGATGGGCGAGCCTTCGGCGGTGCCGATGCCGAGCATCAGGAATTGAGTCGATTTGCCGTTCAGCGCGCGACGGATGCCCAGCCGCTCTGGTTCGGTCAGGGACGAACCAATCAGCAGGATCCGGCCGTCGCCCAAAGCCGCCTGTTCGAGCAGCGCCAGGGCCTTGAGCACCGCCAGATCGGCGCGATGACCGGCCTCTGGCATCAATGACGGTTTCAGTGCATCCAACAGGTTGCGGCTGGTGGAAAGATCATCTGACAGCGGTACCAGCGTGTGGGCACTACCGGCGTAGACGACGATGGCGGTTTGCGCGTCGCTGCGGATCTGCAGCAGGTCAAGCAGCTTGCGTCGTGCCTGTTCGAGTCGGTTGGGCGTGACGTCGGTGGCGAGCATTTCCGGGGTCAGCTCGAGAATCACCACCAGCGGGTCGGCAGGCTTTTGACTGGTCTGCTCGACACGCTGCCAGCCCGGACCCAGCAGGGCGAGCACGGTCAACAGCCAGGCGAGGCCGAGGGCGATCCAGGGCAATTTACTGTCACGTCCACTGCCACCGCTGAGCAGTGCCGTGTGAAAGGCTGGAGGTAGAATCATCTGCCAGCGTCCGGCGCGCTTCTTGCGGTGCCAGAGTTGCCAGAGCAACCAGCCAAGCACCGGCAGCAACAGTAGCCACCAGGGGCGGAACCAGTAGGGCCACAGCGCACTCATCGGCGCCTCCGCAGGCGCAGGCGTTTGAGACGCTGGCGCCAGTCGGGCAGCAATTGCGTTTGCAAATACAGATCCTTGGTAAACAGGCGTTGCAACGGGTTGTCCGGCCAGAGTACGGGGGCCAGCAGCAGCATGCTCAACCACAGAGCCAGGGCCAGCGGCCAGTGATACAAGGCTTGGGTCGGGCGGGCCTGGGTCGGTTGCTGGGCCACGGGCTCCAGTTGGTCAAGGGTGTCCTTGATCGTCTGCAGTTCCTTGCCGTCGCGCGCACGGAAGTACTGGCCACCCGTGGCCTCGGCGATTGCCTTGAGGGAAGGCTCGTCAAGGTCCAGGCTCGGATTGACGCCGAGAAAGCCGACCGTGCCGCTTTGCTCCGGATCGGCACCGATGCCGATCGGGTAGATTTTCACGCCTTCCTTGGCCGCCAGCCGCGCCGCGGTGAGCGGGTCGATTTCGCCGCCATTGTTGGCGCCGTCGGTGACCAGTATCAGCACGCGGCTTGTTGCCGGACGCGAGCGCAGGCGCTTGAGGGCCAGGCCGATAGCATCGCCGATGGCGGTGTTTTTGCCGGCAATGCCGATGCGTGCCTCATCGAGCCAGACGCGCACGGTGTGGCGGTCGAAGGTCAGCGGTGCCTGCAGGTAGGCCTGGCTACCGAACAGGATCAGGCCGACCCGGTCACCTTCGCGGCTTTCGAGAAAGTCTCCGAGCAGATGCTGGACCAACGCCAGTCGGCTCACATCTTCGTCCTGCCACTGCATGTCAGGGAAGTCCATGGAACCGGAAACGTCCACTGCCACCAGCAGATCGCGGCCACTGGCGGCAATCGGCAAGGGTTCGCCGAGCCACTGCGGGCGCGCCGCCGCGACCAGCAGCAACATCCACAGCAGTATGAACGGTGCCTGCTGACGCCATGCCGGCAGGTTGGCCCGGGCGCGACGCCCGGCGAGGCCTTCCAGGTCGCTGAGGAAGCTGACCTTGAGCGCCGGTTCGCCACTGTCGGCCACCGGCAATACGATGCGCATCAGCCACGGCAGCGGCAACAGGGCAAAAATCCACGGCCAGGCGAACTCAAACATGCTTGCGAATCCATGTTTCGACGGCCTGGGTCAGGCCGGCGATGGCCTTGTCGTCGAGTTTGCATTCGGGTTTGTAGGCGCCTTCGACCAGCACCATCCAGCGGGTCAGCCCGGCTGCCGGGCAGCGATTGTCGAGGAACGCCAGCCACTTGCGCCCGTTGAGGGTGTGGCTCTGACTGTAGGGATAGTGGTTGCGGCACAGGCGCTTGAGCAAGCCATTGAGTTGCTGCAGCCAGGCACCGGCTGGCGCACCGTCGTAGGGTTTGGGCATCAAGGCCAGCTCTGCCAGGGCGGCCAGGCGCACCGGGTCAAGCGGTTGTTCGGCGCGTACCACGGGGCGTTTGCGTGGAATGAAGCGCCACAACTTCCACAGGCCCAAACCGATCAGTGGCACCAATAGAAGCAGCAACCACCAACCCGGTGCCGGAGGCCAGAATTCCACCGGTGGCGGGGATATCAATGGTTGCAGTTGATCAAGGCTGCTCATCGACCTTTCCCCGGTTTCTGTGGGTTCAGGTATTCGCGCAATTGCTCGACCATCTCGCTCTGGGTACTCAGGGGCATCATCAACACCCGCAGTTTCTGTGCGAGCAGCTCCCAGCGCGCGATGCGTGCTTCGGCCTGTGCCCGGTAAGCCTGGCGCAGGTCGAAATTCAGCGTGTCGAGTTCCAGTTTCGCACCGCGTTCGGCGAAACGTAAAAGGCCAGCAGCGGGCAGGGCATGATCCAGCGGATCGGACACCGGCAGCAGCAGCAGGTCGCAATGACGCGATAACAGGCTCAGCTGTTGCTCGGCGCTTTCCGATAGCGCGCGTTCATCGCAAATCACAATGACAAGGCTGCCCGGGCGTGACACCTCCCGCGCTCGGCGCAAGGCAATGCCAAAGGCGTCGCGGTCCGGCTCGCCTTCGGTGGTCAGCGACTGGTTGACCCGCACCAGCCGGTTGAGCAACTGCAGCAGGCTTTGTTTGCTGCGCCGAGGCTTGATTTCGTAGTGCACATTGTCGCCATACACCAGGCCGCCGACCCGGTCGTTGTGCCCCAGGGCTGCCCAACCGATCAGGCTCGCGGCCTGGGCGGCGAGCACCGACTTGAACATCAGGCCCGAGCCGAAAAACAACCGGCGGCTTTGTTCGACCATGATGAAAATCGGCCGCTCACGTTCTTCGTGGAACAGCTTGGTGTGGGGTTCCTGGGTGCGCGCAGTCACGCGCCAGTCAATGGTGCGCACATCGTCGCCGGCCTGATAGACCCGCACCTGATCGAAGTCGACACCACGCCCGCGCAATTTTGAATGGTGCAGGCCGATCAGCGGGCTGCGTTGGCTCGGCGTGGAAAACAGCTGCACTTCGCGCACGCGATGGCGCATCTCGATCAGGTCGGCGAGGCTGACACGGATGCCCGGCTCGGGCGGCAGGCTGGCGTTCATCGGGGTCAAGCGACGGCTACGACGTCGAGAATCCGCTGGACCACCCGGTCCTGATCGATGCCAGCGGCTTCGGCTTCAAAGGACAGAATGATGCGATGGCGCAGCACGTCGAACAGCACGGCCTGGATGTCTTCCGGGCTTACAAAATCACGCCCGGCCAGCCAGGCGTGGGCGCGGGCGCAGCGGTCCAAGGCAATCGAACCGCGCGGGCTGGCGCCGTAAGCGATCCACTCGGCCATCTCCGGATCGAACTTGGCCGGGGTGCGGGTGGCCATGACCAGCTGCACCAGGTACTCCTCCACAGCGTCGGCCATGTACAAACCGAGGATTTCCTTGCGTGCGACAAAAATCGTCTGTTGAGTAACCCGACGTTCAGGCTTCGCTTCGCCGTTCAGGGCTTCTCCACGGGCTTGCTGCAGAATCCGGCGCTCAACAGTGGCATCGGGAAAGCCGATTTTCACGTGCATCAGGAACCGGTCAAGTTGGGCTTCTGGCAGCGGATAGGTACCTTCCTGCTCGATGGGGTTTTGCGTGGCCATCACCAGGAACAGCGGCGACAGCTCATAGGTGCTGCGCCCGACGCTGACTTGTCGCTCGCCCATGGCTTCGAGCAAGGCCGACTGAACCTTGGCCGGTGCGCGGTTGATTTCGTCCGCCAGTACCAGGTTGTGGAAGATCGGGCCTTGCTGGAACACGAAACTGCCGGTTTCCGGGCGGTAGATTTCCGTACCGGTAATGTCGGCCGGCAACAGGTCAGGGGTGAACTGGATGCGGTGGAACTGAGCTTCGATGCCTTCGGCAAGTTCTTTGATGGCCTTGGTCTTGGCCAGGCCAGGGGCGCCTTCGACCAGCATATGGCCGTCGGCGAGCAGGGCGATAAGCAAGCGCTCGATGAGCTTTTCCTGGCCGAGAATCTGCGTTGAAAGAAAGGTTCGCAGCGCTAATAGCGCTTCACGATGTTCCATCGATGACTGTTCCTGCAAAAGGGTGGCCGAGGACGTTCGAAGTACGCCAAGGCTGGGGGCGTTACTTTAATCCATCGCGGGGGGCGGCGACTAACGGCATTTTGCGCAAAGTGCGGGAAATGGTTAGCAATAGTTGTAGGGATTTTCTACAGGTCACAGGGTGGCGGTGCTCTCTCGGGCCTCTTCGTCGGAACAGACACTGAGAACTCAGAGCTGACTGATATAGGTGCCAGTACCCTTAAGAATGTTCTGCAACGTTTCTTCTACTTCCGCCAGATCACCCGCATCGGTGCTATGGGTAATTTCCAGCACATCATCCCCATTCAACGCATCAGCATCCGCCGCCGCAATTTCAATCTTCAGCAGGGAAGGGCTGAGGGTGACTTTCACGCCATCCAGGGTCGAAGGCTCGCCGTCCAGAGTGATTTCCAGCTCGTCTTCATCCGGGTAGCGGCTCATCAGGAACATGTCGCCCTGGTCGCTGTGGCAGCAGAGCATGGCCATGTTGTCTTCTTCGTCGTCGCAAGGGTTGACGATCAAGAGGGCGGTTTTCATTTTCATGGGAAATTCCTGGCTCGACGGGCGTGGTAAACGCAACAAAGGGCGATTCTGCCAGCCCGCGCACATTTCTGCTCGTCCGAGTGTCGACGAGCGGGTCGTGGGCGGCCAGAGTGTTACTGGTCATTTCTGGTACGAATGTCCCGTAAAACCGGACGGAAAACCGTCATTTTCCTGTGCGAATGCTAGTGTTGTTCGATGCGCATGCCTTGAGCTGCGTACCGATGACCGAATATGTCGCAGCACCGCAAGCACGGGCCTTGCCGCACTGGTTAAGCTGCGCAACGGATGAGCACCCGTAAAGACATTGCGCTGCATGTGGCCCAGTCGTTTTTGCAGATGCCCATTCACGGAAGGTGAATGTGACCTGAGTGTCTCGTCCAGCTTCACCCACCTGTCACCCTGTTTCCTCTGCCCGAGAATCAGGACCAGGGTGACGGGTAGCCCCGAACAGGGGTTTTGCACGCGACGCTTCCATCAATAACAAGCCCAAGCGGAGTACCACAGATGGCGTTCTTCACCGCAGCCAGCAAAGCCGACTTCCAGCACCAACTGCAAGCGGCACTGGCGCAGCACATCAGTGAACAGGCACTGCCACAAGTGGCGCTGTTCGCTGAACAATTCTTCGGCATCATTTCCCTTGACGAGCTGACCCAGCGTCGGTTGTCCGACCTTGCTGGCTGCACCCTTTCTGCGTGGCGCCTGCTTGAGCGCTTCGATCACGCGCAGCCGCAAGTGCGCGTCTACAACCCCGATTACGAACGCCACGGCTGGCAGTCGACCCACACCGCGGTCGAAGTGCTGCACCACGACCTGCCATTCCTGGTGGACTCGGTGCGTACCGAGCTGAACCGCCGCGGCTACAGCATCCATACCCTGCAAACCACCGTGCTGAGCGTGCGTCGTGGCGGCAAGGGCGAGTTGCTGGAAATCCTGCCTAAAGGCACCCAGGGCGACGACATTCAGCAAGAGTCGCTGATGTACCTGGAAATCGACCGCTGCGCCAACACCGCCGAGCTCAATGTGCTGAGCAAAGAGCTGGAGCAGGTGCTCGGTGAAGTCCGCGTGGCCGTCGGCGATTTCGAGCCGATGAAGGCCAAGGTCCAGGACATCCTGACCATGCTGGACAACAGCCAGTTCGCCGTCGATGGCGACGAGAAGAACGAAATCAAGAGCTTCCTGGAATGGCTGGTGGGCAACCACTTCACCTTCCTCGGCTACGAAGAGTTCGTGGTCAGCGATGAAGCCGATGGCGGCCATATCGTCTACGACAAGGAATCCTTCCTCGGCCTGACCAAGCTGTTGCGTGCCGGCCTGACCTACGATGACCTGCGCATCGAAGACTACGCCGTGAACTACCTGCGCGAACCGACCCTGCTGTCGTTCGCCAAGGCTTCGCACCCAAGCCGTGTCCACCGTCCGGCTTACCCGGATTTCGTGTCGATCCGTGAAGTTGACGCCAACGGCAAGGTCATCAAGGAATGCCGTTTCATGGGCCTGTACACCTCGTCGGTGTATGGCGAGAGCGTGCGGGTGATCCCGTACATCCGCCGCAAGGTCGAGGAAATCGAACACCGTTCCGGCTTCCAGGCCAAGGCTCACCTGGGCAAGGAACTGGCGCAGGTGCTCGAAGTGCTGCCGCGCGACGACCTGTTCCAGACCCCGGTGGACGAGTTGTTCAGCACCGTGATGTCGATCGTGCAGATCCAGGAACGCAACAAGATTCGCGTGTTCCTGCGCAAAGACCCGTACGGCCGTTTCTGCTACTGCCTGGCCTACGTACCGCGTGACATCTATTCCACCGAAGTGCGCCAGAAGATCCAGCAAGTGCTGATGGATCGCCTGAAAGCGACCGATTGCGAGTTCTGGACCTTCTTCTCCGAGTCCGTGCTGGCTCGCGTGCAGCTGATCCTGCGCGTCGACCCGAAAAACCGCCTCGATATCGACCCGCTGCTGCTGGAAAAAGAAGTGGTGCAGGCCTGCCGCAGCTGGCAGGACGACTACGCCGCCCTGACCATTGAAAGCTTCGGTGAAGCCCACGGCACCAACGTGCTGGCTGACTTCCCGAAAGGCTTCCCGGCCGGTTACCGCGAGCGCTTCGCAGCCCACTCGGCTGTGGTCGACATGCAGCACCTGCTGAGCCTCAACGAAAAAAATCCGCTGGTGATGAGCTTCTACCAGCCGCTGGGCCAGGTTTCCGGCCAGCGCATGCTGCACTGCAAGCTGTACCACGCCGATACCCCGCTGGCGCTGTCGGACGTGCTGCCGATCCTGGAAAACCTCGGCCTGCGCGTGCTGGGTGAGTTCCCGTATCGCCTGCGCCACAACAGTGGCCGCGAGTTCTGGATTCACGATTTCGCGTTCACCGCCGCCGAAGGCCTGGAGCTCGACATCCAGCAACTCAACGACACGCTGCAGGACGCATTCGTCCACATCGTGCGAGGCGATGCCGAGAACGACGCGTTCAACCGTCTGGTACTGACCGCGGGCCTGCCATGGCGCGACGTGGCGCTGCTGCGTGCCTACGCCCGTTACATGAAGCAGATCCGTCTGGGCTTCGACCTGGGCTACATCGCCAGCACCCTGAACAACCACACCGATATCGCTCGCGAGTTGACCCGGTTGTTCAAGACCCGTTTCTACCTGGCGCGCAAGCTGACCGGCGACGATCTGGACGACAAGCAGCAACGCCTGGAACACGCGATTCACAGCGCCCTGGACGACGTCCAGGTACTGAACGAAGACCGCATCCTGCGTCGCTACCTGGACCTGATCAAGGCCACCCTGCGCACCAACTTCTACCAGACCGATGCCAACGGCAATAACAAGTCGTACTTCAGCTTCAAGTTCAACCCGCACTTGATTCCCGAACTGCCAAAGCCGGTACCGAAGTTCGAAATCTTCGTTTACTCGCCGCGCGTCGAAGGCGTGCACCTGCGCTTCGGCAACGTGGCTCGTGGTGGCCTGCGCTGGTCCGACCGTGAAGAAGACTTCCGTACCGAAGTCCTGGGCCTGGTAAAAGCCCAGCAAGTGAAGAACTCGGTGATCGTGCCGGTGGGTGCGAAGGGCGGCTTCCTGCCGCGTCGCCTGCCACTGGGCGGCAGCCGTGACGAGATCGCGGCCGAGGGCATCGCCTGCTACCGCATCTTCATTTCGGGCCTGTTGGACATCACCGACAACCTGAAAGACGGCGCCCTGGTACCACCGGCCAACGTCGTGCGTCATGACCACGATGACCCGTACCTGGTAGTGGCGGCGGACAAGGGCACTGCGACCTTCTCCGACATCGCCAACGGCATCGCCATCGACTACGGCTTCTGGCTGGGTGACGCGTTTGCGTCCGGTGGTTCGGCCGGTTACGACCACAAGAAGATGGGCATCACCGCCAAGGGCGCGTGGGTTGGCGTACAGCGCCACTTCCGCGAGCGCGGCATCAATGTCCAGGAAGACAACATCACCGTGGTGGGCGTCGGCGACATGGCCGGTGACGTGTTCGGTAACGGCTTGCTGATGTCCGACAAGCTGCAACTGGTCGCAGCGTTCAACCACCTGCACATCTTCATCGATCCGAACCCTGAACCAGCCAGCAGCTTCGCCGAGCGTCAGCGCCTGTTCGACCTGCCGCGTTCGGCCTGGTCGGACTACGACACCAGCCTGATGTCCGAAGGTGGCGGCATCTTCTCCCGTAGCGCGAAGAGCATTGCGATTTCCCCGCAAATGCAGGAACGCTTCGACATCAAGGCCGACAAGCTGACCCCGACCGAACTGCTGAACGCCTTGCTCAAGGCACCGGTGGATCTGCTGTGGAACGGCGGTATCGGTACTTACGTCAAGGCCAGCAGCGAAACCCACACCGATGTCGGCGACAAGGCCAACGATGCACTGCGCGTGAACGGCAACGAACTGCGCTGCAAAGTCGTGGGCGAGGGCGGTAACCTGGGCATGACCCAACTGGGTCGCGTCGAGTTCGGCCTCAATGGCGGCGGTTCCAACACCGACTTCATCGACAACGCCGGTGGTGTGGACTGCTCTGACCACGAAGTGAACATCAAGATCCTGCTGAACGAAGTGGTTCAGGCCGGCGACATGACCGACAAGCAACGTAACCAGTTGCTGGCGAGCATGACCGACGAAGTCGGTGGTCTGGTGCTGGGCAACAACTACAAGCAGACTCAGGCCCTGTCCCTGGCAGCCCGTCGCGCCTTGCCGCGGATTGCCGAATACAAGCGCCTGATGAACGACCTGGAAGGCCGTGGCAAGCTGGATCGCGCCATCGAGTTCCTGCCGGCCGAAGATGCCATCAACGAGCGCATCGCGGCTGGCCATGGCCTGACCCGTGCCGAGCTGTCGGTGCTGATCTCGTACAGCAAGATCGACCTCAAGGAGCAGTTGCTGGGCTCCCTGGTGCCGGACGACGACTACCTGACCCGCGACATGGAAACCGCTTTCCCGCCAACCCTGGTGAGCAAGTTCTCCGCGGCGATGCGTCGTCACCGTCTGAAGCGCGAAATCGTCAGCACCCAGATCGCCAACGATCTGGTCAACCACATGGGCATCACCTTCGTTCAGCGACTCAAAGAGTCGACCGGCATGAGCCCGGCGAACGTGGCTGGCGCTTATGTGATCGTGCGTGACATTTTCCATCTCCCGCACTGGTTCCGTCAGATCGAGAACCTGGACTACCAGGTCTCCGCCGACGTGCAATTGGAGCTGATGGATGAGCTGATGCGTCTGGGGCGTCGAGCCACGCGCTGGTTCCTGCGTGCCCGTCGCAACGAGCAAAACGCTGCACGTGACGTCGCGCACTTCGGTCCGCACCTGAAGGAGTTGGGTCTGAAGCTCGACGAGCTGCTCAGTGGCGAGATCCGTGAAACCTGGCAGAGCCGTTATCAGGCTTACGTCGAAGCCGGTGTTCCGGAGCTTCTGGCGCGTATGGTGGCTGGCACCTCGCACCTGTATACCCTGCTGCCGATCATCGAGGCTTCCGACGTGACTGGCCAGGACCCGGCAGAGGTGGCCAAGGCCTACTTCGCCGTGGGCAGCGCGCTGGACATCACCTGGTACATCCAACAGATCAGCGCTCTGCCGGTTGAAAACAACTGGCAGGCCCTGGCCCGTGAAGCGTTCCGTGATGACGTCGACTGGCAGCAACGCGCGATCACCATCTCGGTCCTGCAACAGGGCGACGGCACCCAGGACGTGGAAACACGGCTCTCCCTGTGGATGGCACAGCACGAGAGCATGATCGAACGCTGGCGCGTCATGCTGGTGGAAATTCGTGCCGCCAGCGGCACCGACTACGCCATGTACGCGGTGGCCAACCGCGAACTGCTGGACCTGGCGTTGAGCGGTCAAGCGGTAGTGCCTGCCGCTGTCGCCGCCGAGCTGGAACCGGCGGCCTGATCAGGCGCTGAATGAAAAAGCCCCGCATCGAGAGATGCGGGGCTTTTTTTTGCGTTCATTGTTGCTTCATGCGCAGTAGATACAGTTCGCGTTCTGAGTGATCGGCCCAGGTTTCAGGGCACAAGCGCTAGCTCCCTCGCCACGGGTTTCTCTCTGACTGAAGACACGCTTAAGTGAACAGCATTACCGTGAGCGCGGGGCCTTTTTGAGTTTCTGTGGTGACTGATCGGGCCTCTTCGCGAGCAGGCCTTCAGTTTCAATAAAACTTTTGGCCTGATTTTTTATCAAGCATCGACACATTACTTGTCGGGCTGGTCAGTAAATTACTGAGCGACTGGTCAAACTTTTGCAGCGCCCTGACTTGTACATTTTGTTGTTCGTTAATGTCCGCAACTATCTCTTCACTGCGTTTATAGTCGGCCCAAACCGGACTAAGTGCTTTGGCGTCATGCCCTTGTGCAGTACCGATGTAGTTAAAGTTCTTGTCGTAAAAATCCGCACTGACATCTGCCTGGATGTCTGAACTGCGCGAGGTCATCAGTTGGCTGCGGGTGTCGATTACCGCCATCACATCCGGTTTCGCCGCCCTGAGGCTCTGCATGTCCGGGTATACCGTGACCGAGCCGAATTGCCGCTGCAGGGAGGCCTTGACCCAATCCACGGCCATGTCCGGCCTGGAGGTGGCTACGTAGGCGTCATGAATCGGCTGCACCAGCAGGCTCTGGCCGAAACCGGTGCCGGCGTTGGCCTGGTAGTCCTGAAGATAGGCGCGGTTGGCCTGGGTATTCTGGCTGTAGACAATGCCCAGCGAGACATGGCTGCCGTTGGTAATGCTGGTGGCACCGCTACGGCCTACCGGCTCGGTGAAGATACCGTTCAGCGAAGAGACCGCCGTCGGCGCAGTGGGAATCGAACAGCCGGTTAAAACAACAGCCATGGTCAACGTACTGGCAAGCGCAAGTTTCATGGTGTTTCTCCAGTGAAACAACTTCAGAAGAAAGTTAAAGTTGCCGGTGTTATGCCGGCGGTGAGTCAAGACTAAACCCTGGATGATTTATTTAAATAGCCAATATCCACACTTGTCAGTCGACCAATAGTTTTGTTTGGTTTAAAAGTCTTCGGTTAATTGCGTGAGGAAATAAAAAGGCCCGAATCCGCGATTCGAGCCTTTTTATTTATAGCTGTACGTTCAGCCATCAGTGTTCCAGTGGGATCAACACTTTCTGGTCGGGGGCCAATACCATGAACACCAGCAACTTGACCGGCTTGGTTGCGCTGGCGTTTTTCGACACCATGTGTTCCGAACCCGCCGGCTCATACCAGAATTCTCCGGGCTTGTAGGTTTTCGCTGGCTGGCCCTTCACCTGGGAGGTGATTTCTCCGGAAATGACATAGGCCATGGTGGTGCCATCGTGTTTGTGGGCGATGGACGACTGACCGGGTTGGTAATCGACTTCGATCATCAGCGCTTTTTGGCCAGGGACGTTCTTCAGCATTTCGTCCTGCAAAACGGTGACCTTTTCCGAAGGGTCATGGGCAAAGGCCGATGCGGACACAATCAGGGCCAGGGCGGCAAGGGGGGCAGCACAGAAGCGCAACATGTTCATGGTTTTTTACCTGCGGTGGTTGGTTGTTGCAAACCACAGTAGTGCGCAAGCAGTAGCGGTTAAACAGCCAATATTCTGGAAGGCGGGGGGACCAATTGCAGAAGGGCCAACGGAGAAAAAATGATGGTGAGGGAGCAAGCTCCCTCACCACAGGAAATGGTTAAACGATCGGAAAACTGTTGAAGTCCACGGCATTGGCCAGTTGGCTATCGATCAGGCTGATGAAGCCCTGAACCTGCGGGCAGTTGAAATGCGATCGCATGGCCGCTTCCGATTGCCAGTGGGCGCTGACGGTCCAGCGATTGGTGTCCTCGGGGCAGCGGTCGACCATATAGGATTCGCAGCCGGGTAGTTCACGCAGGGTTTCGACGATCTTCTGCAGTTGCTTGCCCAGTTCATCCGAGCGGCCGGCGACGGCCTGCACCTGTACGGTATTGATCACTTCATGGGACATTGCTCACACTCCTGAATCAGGCCGGACGAATCCTGCTCATTGAGGGATAACGCCTATGCAGGATAGGCCCGGCCCCCGGGACCGCCAATAGCCAATTGCCGGATAAAGCCGCAGGCCAATCCGTCAGGCCACCTGCTGCAGGATGTCGCGCAAACGGTCCAGGGCGATGTCGATGTCGAGGGTTTCGATGGCGCCAAAACCGAAGAAAAGCCCGGCCCTGGGCGCTTGCTGATAGAAAAAGCTGTCGATGGCATAGAGCCCGACTTCGACTTTTTTCGCCAGTTCGATCACCAATGGAATATCCATCGACACTTTACACATCACCACCATGTGGAATCCGGCAGTGGATGGCACCGCCTCCAGCCAGGGCGAAAGATCGCCCGCCATGCGCGTCAGGATCCGTTCGCGACGCCCGGCATAGACCGTATGGCAGCGCCGGATGTGCTTGAGCAGGCAGCCTTCGGCGATGAACTTGGCCAGCGCCCATTGCGGCAGGGTCGAGGTGTGCAGGTCGGTGAGCTGTTTGGCGCGCACCACGGCCTCGAGGATCGCCGGCGGCAGGATGGCATAGCCGAGCCGCAGTTCCGGCAACAGGGTTTTGGAGAACGTCCCGACGTACGCGACGATCCCCCGTTCATCCATGCTTTGCAGGGAATCGGTGGGGCGGCCTTCATAGCGGAATTCGCTGTCGTAGTCGTCCTCGATGATGATCGCACCCAGCTCATGGGCCTTGACCAGCAGTGCTTCCCGGCGCGCCTGGCTCATCGGCATGCCCAGCGGGAACTGGTGCGACGGGGTGACGTAGATCAGGCGCGTGCCGCGAGGAATCTGCTCCACCACGATACCTTCGGCGTCCACCGGCACGCCAATCACCGTGGCGCCGTGGCTGCCGAACAGCAGGCGCGCCGGCGGGTAGCCGGGGTCCTCCATGGCGACCAGGCTGCCCGGACTGATCAGCACCCGGGCAATCAGGTCCAGCGCCTGCTGCGCGCCGTTGCACACCACCACATCCTCGTCCTGACAATTGACCCCGCGGGAGAACGCGATGTGCTGCGCAATGGCGTTACGCAGCGCCGGCAAGCCCTCGGGCAGGCTGTAGAGGCCCTTGGAACCGGCCATCTGGCGCAGCGCATGAGAGGTGCAGCGCCGCCAGTCATCCTGGGGAAACTGGCCCTTGCTGGTGGCGCCACCAATGAAGTCGTAGCGCAGCGAGCCTTCCAGGGTCGGGTGACGCAGAAACACCGGCAGGTTGCGCCAGGACTCGATCACCTCGAAGCCGCCAAGCTCGGTGTGGCTCTGTTTACGCTGCACCTTCGACGAGCGCGCGTTGACGTATGTGCCTTTGCCGACCACCCCGGTGAGGAAGTTTTCGTAGGTCAGCTGGGCGTAGGTATCGGAAATGGTTTTGCGCGAAATACCCAGTTGTTCGGCCAGCAAACGGCTGGGCGGCAGCTGCGTCCCGGCGCTCAGGCGTCCGGACTCGATGGCGCTGCGCAGTTGGTTGTACAGCTGGCCGGCCAGGTCCTTGCGGCCGTTGATGACAACATGTAGTTCCATACCGGCGAGGCTCCGGGGCTGTTGAGGCGCGTGTGCGTCGCGCAAGATTACCCTTATCCGCTTGTGGTACAGAAGTTGTGCAGTGGAAAAACCGTCCATTGGTCTGGTGGCGGTGGTCCCCGGGGAATTCGCCTGATTGGATCTGTCATGCCCCCGCGCCAGCGACTACCGTGAAGATCACCTCACGGCTGCACGAGATCGCTCCATGAACCCCCGTCTGGATTACTACAGCGCGTCCCCCAAAGCGATGAAGGCCATGATCGCCATGGAGGCCCTGACCAGCAGCCTGAGCATCGAGCAGGGCCTGCTGCACCTGATCAAGATCCGTGCTTCGCAGCTCAATGGCTGTGCCTTTTGCACCGACATGCACTCGGTGGATGCACGGCGCCTGGGCGAAAGCGACCGGCGTCTGTATTCCATTGTGGTCTGGCGCGACAGCAACTTTTTCAATCCGCGGGAAAGAGCTGCGCTGGCCTGGACCGAGGCGGTCACCTTGCTCTCCGAAAGCCATGTGCCAGACGATGTCTACACCCAAACCCGGGAGCAGTTCAGTGAAAGCGAAATGGTCGACCTGACCATCGCCGTCACCACCATCAACAGCTGGAATCGCCTGGCCGTGAGCTTCCGGCAGACACCCAGCGCCTGAGTCATTGTCACAGCAGGTTCATGAACGTTCTGCAGGATGCAACTGTCAGTGTCAGGTCGACAGGGAGTCTTCGATGTCAGTCATGGAAATCTGCGCCCAACAGGGTGCTGCCGAGTATCGTGTAGCCATCGATAAAAACGCGTCCTGGCGCCAATTGGCGGTGGCAATCGACCCCGAACTGGCGCTGTGTTTCACCGTCAGCGCCCGTTGCGGTTGTTTCATGCAGGCCGCCCGCAGTCTCAACATCAAGGCCACCCGCCTGCGCCGGCAACTGGTGCTGCTGGAAACGCAGCTCCGGTGTTCGCTGTTCAACCCTTCCGACAATGGTTTCAGCCTCAGCCGCGATGGCTTGCGCTTGCACGCACAATTGATCGCCCTGGCCCATGAGCGCAATTTGCCAGTGATCGAGCAGCCGTTGATTCGCCTGGCGGTGGCGGATTCGATCCTGCATGACATTCTCGGACGTGACCTGGTTGCACTGCTGCGGCGCAACGCCAGCGTGCGCCTGGACATCATCACGCTCGACAGCGAGTTGGCATTGCAGGCGGTCAGCGCCGACGTGGTGGTGTGGCTGGGTGAAACCGGATCGCCGTTACCGGGGCCAAGCTTTGCCACCACCGAACCCCGTCGTCTGGCGCAACTGGAATACCTGCCGCATATTGCCAAGCGCTACTCGCGGGTCGCTTCCAGGCCGGAATGCCTGGATGAACTGGCCGATTTTCTCTTGGTGCAATGGCGACAGGACAGTCAGGTTGAAAGCTTCCGGCCTTGGAATGCACTGGTGGATCAACGCCTGGCGGGGGCGGTGCAACTGCAATCCTACGGGCTGATGCTGGAGATGATCCGATGCAGCGCCTGCATCGGCCTGCTGCCGCACTACATGAGTCACTTCGACCGCGGGCTGATTGCCTTGCCGGGTTTGTTTGACCAGCCAATGCGGCGTCAGGTGTGGATGGCGGTCAATGCCTATTCCGGGGACGACGCGCAGGTGCGGATGATCGTCGAGTTGATCGAAAACACCTTCAGCGAGCGCCGGGAGTGGTTCGAATGAAGATAGCTTGAATAGACTGCAAGCCCCCTCGCCACAAAGGTTTTGTTCGTTATAGAGTGAACGGCCATGTCTGCTTCAAGGATGATTCACCCATGCCAACCACCGAACCCGTCATCACCCTCGAACGCTTCAACGAATCCCATATCGAAGGCATTGCGGCGCTGTACAACGATCCGGCAATCGCCCGTCAAACCCTGCAAATGCCGTTTCAGTCCTCCGAGCTCTGGCGCAGTCGCCTTGCGCTGGATAACGAACGCTTGGTGAAAGTGGTGGCCCTGCATCAGGGCACGGTTATCGGCAACATTGGCCTGGAGCAGTTCTCACGCATACGCCGCAGCCATGCCGGCAGTTTCGGCATGGGCGTTGCGGTGGCGTGGCAGGGCAAGGGCGTAGGGTCGAAGCTGCTCGCAACAGCATTGGATATTGCCGACAACTGGATGAATCTGCAGCGCATCGAGCTTTCGGTGTATGCCGACAACGAAGCGGCCATTGCCCTGTACTGCAAGTTCGGCTTCGAAACCGAGGGCCTGTTCCGTGATTACGCCGTGCGCGACGGCGTGCTGGTGGACACCTTGAGCATGGCGCGCCTGCGCCGCCCGCCCAAGGCCGGTTGAGTCAGTCGCCCAGGGCGAACGCCACCGCAGCTTGCGCATGCAGCTCGGTGGTGTCGAGCAAGGGCAGGGCACTGTGTTCGGGTTTGATCAGCAAGCCAATTTCCGTGCAACCAAGGATGATCGCCTGGGCGCCGCGCTGTGCCAGTGATGCGATGACCTGCTGATACACCCGGCGAGAGGCTTCGCTGATGACGCCGACGCACAACTCGTCGTAGATGATCCGGTGCACGGCCTGACGCTCCTCGGTCTCCGGTACCAGCACGGTCAAGCCCCGGGCGGCGAGGCGTTCCTTGAGGAAGTCCTGTTCCATGGTGAACGCGGTGCCCAGCAAGCCCACCTTCAATGCACCGGCCTCGACCGCGGCCTGAGCGGCCGGATCGGCGATGTGCAGGAAGGGAATGTCGATGGCCGCCTGAATCTGCCCGGCGACCTTGTGCATGGTGTTGGTGCACAACACCACGCAATCGGCTCCGCCCGCCTGCAAGCGCTGCGCGGCATCCACCAGGATCAGTGCCGCATCGTCCCAGCGACCGGCGTGCTGGGCCTGTTCGACAGGGCCGAAGTCGACGCTGTACATGAGCAATTTCGCCGAACGCAACGGCCCGAGGCGCTCGCGTACCTGCTGGTTGATCAGGCGGTAATACTCGGCGCTGGACTCCCAGCTCATGCCGCCGATCAGGCCGATGGTGCGCATATCGTGCTCCGTTTGTCAGGTGAAGTGCGCACCTACAGTGCCCGCGATTACGCGACGGTGCAAACTGTCGTCAGGTTTTAGTCGTACGCAGCGTGCGGGCATCTGCCATGCTCCAGGTCCGCAACACCGGTCTATTCAGGGAACACCGCTATGGACGATGTACAGCAACTGGGCGAAATGCTTCGCCACTACGCCGAAAGCGAAGCGCACAAAAAGCAAGTGTTCGAGTCGCAATCGGCCGAGTGGGCGAAGCGCATTGGTGCGCTGTTCGAGCAGATCCAGCAGTGGCTGGAACCGGTCAAGGCACCTAACCTGCTTGAAGTGAACCGCGAAGTGTATGTCGCGTCGGGGCCGAGTGTTCCGGTGGAGACCTCTGCATTCAAGACCGAAAAGCTGAGCATCCTGATCGCTGGCAAACCGGTGGAATTCGTGCCGGAGGTGATGGGTGTCGGCGGGCAGATTTCCGTGGCGGTGATGGGCTTTACAGCAGCACGTTATGGCAGCGTGTCACTGGTGTGCCTGCCGCCATCCACTGGCTGGCAGTGGCGCAAGACCAATGGCTTGAAAGACCCGGACACTTTTGAGTTCGATGCAAACTTCCTGGCGCAACAACTGCAAAGCCTGATTCCCCGGGAGCGTACCTGAAATCTCGACATACAACCCTGTGGAAGCGAGCTTGCTCCCACAGAAATCGGTGCTACATCAAATATCCAGGGTTCCCCAATCCGGTTTCGCCTCTTCCGGCGGCAGTGTTCTAACGGTTTTCCCGGTCGCCAATTCCACCCGCCGCGCCACTTCCGGGTCATCCGCAAACGGGATCAGGCTCGCATCGTCCAGGCTCTCGGCGGTCTGGTGGCGCAGACAATACTCGATGGCGAACCACAAAAATGCCACACCCAGAATGTTCAATATGACTTCAATCATCAGGCTAACCGCGCCTCGCGTTCGGCCATCGCCACGTCCGTTACCCGCACCGTGCGCCACACGTTGTAGGCCATCAGCAGCATGCCACTGAGGAAGAACACCCCGCCGGCAAAGCGCACGACGAATCCCGGATGGCTGGCCTGCAAGGCTTCGACGAAGGAGTAGGTCAGCGTGCCGTCATCGTTGATCGCGCGCCACATCAGGCCCTGGGTGATGCCGTTGACCCACATCGAGGCGATGTACAGCACGGTGCCGATGGTTGCCAGCCAAAAGTGCAGGTTGATCAGCGGCGTGCTGTGCATCTGATCGCGTCCGAATACCTTCGGCACCATGTGATAGGTCGCACCGAAGGTAATCATCGCCACCCAGCCCAGCGCCCCGGCGTGCACGTGGCCGATGGTCCAGTCGGTATAGTGGGAGAGAGCGTTGACGGTCTTGATCGCCATCATCGGCCCTTCGAAGGTCGACATGCCGTAGAAGGCCAGGGACAGCACCAGGAAACGCAGGATCGGGTCGGTGCGCAACTTATGCCAGGCACCGGACAGGGTCATCATACCGTTGATCATCCCGCCCCAACTCGGCGCCAGCAGGATCAGCGACATGGCCATGCCCAGCGACTGCGCCCAGTCCGGCAGCGCGGTGTAGTGCAAGTGGTGCGGGCCGGCCCAGATGTACAAGGTGATCAGCGCCCAGAAGTGCACAATTGACAGGCGATAGGAATACACCGGCCGGCCCACCTGTTTCGGCACGAAGTAATACATCATCCCCAGGAAACCGGTGGTCAGGAAAAAGCCCACGGCATTGTGCCCGTACCACCATTGCACCATGGCGTCGGTGGCCCCGGAATACACCGGATAGGACTTGAACCAGTCGACTGGAATCGACAGGTGATTGACCACGTGCAGCATGGCGATGACCACGATGAATGCACCGAAGAACCAGTTGCCGACGTAGATGTGTTTGGTCTTGCGTTGCACTACGGTAGTGAAAAACACCACGGCGTATGCAATCCAGACCACGGTCATCCACACCGCGCCGGTGAATTCGATTTCGGCGTATTCCTTGGTGGTGGTGTAGCCCAGCGGCAGGGTGATCAGCATCACCACAATCACCGACTGCCAGCCCCAGAACGTGAAGGCGGCGAGTGTGTCCGAGAACAGCCGCACCTGGCAGGTACGCTGCACCGCGTAATAGCTGGCGGCGAATTGCGCGCTGCCGGCGAAACCGAAAATCACCAGGCTGGTGTGCAGCGGGCGCAAGCGGCCGAAGGTGGTCCACGGCAGGTCCAGGTTCATCTGCGGCCACACCAGTTGCGAGGCGATCCACACGCCCATCGCCATCCCCACGACACCCCAGATCACGGTCGCCACGATGAATTGGCGGACGACCTTGTAGTTATAGGCCTGTCCGATAGTTGTTGTGCTCATGATCGATGCTTCCACGGTTGCAATGACGTGCACTGTAAAAACCGTGGCGAAAACAAAACAGGCTCAGGAATATTTCATTTGTGCGGATCAGATAAGTTGCGCTGCTGCGGCGATCTTAAACGCTCTGATACGGTTTTTAACGATTCAGGTGAATCTGTAACACGCTGCACCGCTGGCGCATAGTCGCTCTTATGAACGAGCCACAGAGCCCGATGCCCCGCAATCCTGATGAGGTAGCTATGTATCAATACGATGATTACGATCGGGCACTGGTGCTCGAACGGGTTGCGCAGTTTCGCGATCAGGTCGAGCGCTTCATGGCCGGTGAGCTGAACGAAGAAGAGTTCCTGCCGTTGCGCCTGCAGAACGGCCTGTACATGCAAAAGCACGCCTACATGCTGCGGGTGGCGATTCCCTACGGCACGCTGAGTGCACGGCAGATGCGTACGTTGGCGAGCATCGCCCGGGATTATGATCGCGGCTACGGTCATTTCACCACCCGGCAGAACATGCAGTTCAACTGGATCGAACTGGCTCAGGTGCCGGACATCCTCGAACGCCTGGCCGAGGTGGAAATGCATGCGATCCAGACCTCCGGCAACTGCGTGCGCAACATCACCACCGAAGCCTTTGCCGGGGTTGCGGCCGACGAAATGATTGACCCGCGACCGTTGGCGGAAATTCTGCGGCAGTGGTCGACCATCAACCCGGAATTCCTGTTTCTGCCGCGCAAGTTCAAGATCGCCATCTGCTCGGCCGAGCAGGACCGCGCGGCGATCATGATGCATGACATCGGCCTTTATCTTTACCCAGGTTTCGAAGGACACATGCTCCTGCGAGTCATGGTGGGCGGCGGTCTGGGGCGCACGCCGATCCTCGGCTTGCAGATCCGCGAAGGCTTGCCGTGGCAGCACCTGCTGTCTTACGTAGAGGCGGTGCTGCGGGTGTATAACCGCCATGGCCGGCGGGACAACAAGTACAAGGCGCGAATCAAGATTCTGGTCAAAGCCTTGGGTATCGAGGCCTTCGCCCGGGAAGTGGAGCAAGAGTGGCAGTACCTCAAGGACGGCCCGGCGCAACTGACCCTTGACGAGTTCGAGCGTGTGGCCAGTGCGTTCGTCGCACCGCCATATCGTGATCTGTCCGACACCCATCTCGATTTCGGCACGCACCTGGCCGAAAACCCGGCGTTCGCTCGTTGGGTGCAGCGTAATGTGCAGCCGCACAAAATATCGGGCTATGCCAGCGTGGTGTTGTCGACCAAGCCCGGCAGCGCTGCGCCACCGGGCGATGTCACTACCGGACAGATGGAGGCGGTGGCCGAGTGGTCCGAACGCTTCGGCTTCGGTGAAATCCGCATTGCCCATGAGCAGAATATCGTCCTTCCTGACGTGTCCAAGGCCGATCTATTCACCCTGTGGCGCCTGGCCTGCGGACACAATCTGGGCAGTGCCAACGCCGGATTGCTCACCGACATCATCGCCTGCCCCGGTGGCGACTTCTGCGCGCTGGCCAACGCCAAGTCGATCCCCATCGCCAAGGCTATTGCCGCACGCTTCGAAGACCTCGACTACCTGCACGACCTGGGCGACATCAGCCTCAATATCTCTGGCTGCATGAATGCCTGCGGTCACCATCACATCGGCAACATCGGCATTCTGGGGGTCGATAAGAACGGCGCCGAGTGGTACCAGATCACCCTCGGCGGAGCCCAGGGCAAGCACAGCGCGTTGGGCAAGGTCATTGGCCCGTCCTTCAGCGCCGCCGAAGTGCCCGAGGTGATCGAGCGCATCATCGACACCTTCGTGCGTTATCGCGAGAGCGAAGAACTGTTCGTCGACGCCTTCCAACGGATCGGGCTAGAGCCGTTCAAGGAGGCGGTATATGCGAAAGTGCTGGAGGTGTCGGCATGAACAATCTGTTGCGGCTGGAAGAGGGCATGGCGCGGATTGTCGCGGATGATCCGTGGAAGCTCGTGCGCGACCCGCAAGCACCGCTGCCCGTGGGTGCCGCGATTCTGCCGCTGAGCCGTTGGCTGGAAAACCCGTCGCAAAGCGGCGTGTGGCTGGGGCCGGACGATGAAGTGGAAAGCCTTCAGCCATGGTTTGCTCAACTGCCCTTGATCGCCCTGGATTTTCCGAGCTTTCGCGATGGCCGCGGGTACAGTCAGGCGTATCTGCTGCGCACGCGATTGGGCTGGGCCGGCGAGTTGCGCGCCATCGGCGATGTCTTGCGCGATCAACTCAGCCACATGCGCCAATGCGGTTTCGACAGCTTTGCCGTACGTGAAGACAAATCCGCAGAAGATGCATTGAAGGGATTGGCGGGGATGAGCGTGTTGTACGGGCGTTCGGTGATTGAGCCGCGGCCGTTGTTCAGGCGCCGCTGAATTCGGTCCCTGTAGGAGCGAGCTTGCTCCGGGCGGCGCTCCGACGATGGACGTCAACGAAAACGCGATTTTTTTGGATAAACGCGTCGCCTGTAACGCCATCGCGAGCAAGCTCGCTCCTACAAGAATCTCCCGTCACTTCAACGCCGGATCCCCCATGTTCATTTTCTTCCAGCCCTGCAACAGCACTTGCGCCTTGGGTTCCTGGCCGTTGTCCAGGTAGTACTGGATCAGCGACAGCCGTGCATTGCGGTTGGCCGGTTGTTCTTTCAACAGCCGTTCCAGTTCTGCGCACGCCTGGTCAATCTTGCCGCTGTCATGCAGGGCCACCGCCAGCACGTAACCGAACTGTCCGCTCTGCGGTTCCAGTTGCGCGGCCTTGCGCAGGTACGGCATGGCTTGAGCGGCCTGGCCCGCACGAATCAGCGCCAGGCCCTGGGTGTGTTGCAGCAGACCTGAGTCGGGGTGGTCCTTGAGGCTTTGCGCCAGCAGGGCATGGGCTTCCTGACGGCGACCGTTGGCCTCCAGCCATTGCACCAGGGTGACCAGCGCCGGGTAGAAGTCCGGATCGCGCTGCAGGGCGGTACGCAGCAAAGCTTCGACTTCTACGCTGCGGCCATCGGCCTGATAGAGCATGGCCAGGTTCAGGTTGGCCTCGGCACGTTCGGGCAGGCTCTTTTGCACCGCTTCATATTCGGCGATGGCGGCATTCCAGCTGTCCTGGGCGCTGTCCAAACCATTGCGCGCCACGCTGAGCAGGTCCCGGGCGACGGCGATGCGCACGGCCCGCACCGGGTCGCTCAGCAACGGCGTGAGCAATGGCGCGCGCTCCGCTGGCGGCAGGAACGCACTGACTGCTCGCACCGCGCTCTCGCGGACCTGTGGCGCCGGGTTGCTCAGGTCCTTGGTGGCCAGTTTCAACGCCTGTTCGCTCGGGTATGCCGGCAGTTCGGCCAGCAGCGTCGCCCGTTGAATCGCTGGCAGGTTGCTGCGTTGCAGTTGCTCGAACAATGCCTGGGCGGCGCCGGCCTGACCGTTGCGAATCAGCCACAGGCTCTCGTCGTAGCGAGGGGCTTGTACCGCGCTGGCGTTGGCGGTGTTCCACAGCTTGAACTGCTCGGTGACCTTGTCGCCGGCCTTGCCTTGGTGGCAGGTCAGGCAGGCGTCAGGCGTCCCTAGCTTTTTCGCCCGCTCAGGGTTGGGGATGCTGAAGCTGTGGTCATGCCGGAAGTCGTTGCCCATGTAGAACTTGCCGGGCATGTGGCAATCCACGCACTGCGAACCCGGCTGGCCCACGGTGTGGCGAGTGTGTTCGATGGAATCGTAGTTCTTCGCTTGCAGGCCTTTGTCGTCGACACCTTCCACAGTGGTTTTGCCGGCGGTGTTGTGACATTGCAGACACACGCCATTACCTGGCGCCTTTAGCTGCGTGCTGTGCGGGTTGTGGCAATTGCTGCAACGCACGCCCTTGTCGGACATTTTGCTTTGGGCAAAGGAGCCGTGTTCGAACACTTCGTCCTTGATCTTGCCGTCCAGCGCGTACAGTTCGCGGGTCAGGACGCTCGGCAGGTAGTCGTCCATCAGCCGCTTGCCGACCGTGTAGCCATCGTCCAAGGGGGCGCGGCGCGAGTGGCAGCGGGCGCAGGTTTCGATTTCGACGCTGGCGTTCTTGTCCTTGAGATCGACGGCAAACCCGGCATGGATCAGGTCGGTTTTCTTCGCCGTCCACTCCAGGTGATTGGACGCCGGCCCATGGCAGGCCTGGCAGCCGACGCCGAGGCTGTTCCAGTGGCTGTCGAAGGTGTTTTTCGCCGCATCGAAATTGCGCTTGTAACCGGTGGTGTGGCATTCGACGCACATGAAGTTGGCGTTCTGGCTCGGCTTGCTCCAGTGCAGCGGGTTCTTGAACGTCACGCCCTGGCCCGGATAGAGGTGAAACCAGCGGTGCTTCTCGGTATCCCAGGCCACCGCGAGGGCCTGCAAGCGGCCTTCGCCGACCTCGATCAGGTATTGCTGCAAGGGGGCGATGCCAAAGGTATAGGCCACCTTGAAATCGGCATTCTTGCCATCGATACCTGGCGTGTTGACCCAGAATTCGTCGCCTTTGCGCGAGAACACCGTGGTCTCTTTTTCGGCCTTGAAGGTGACGTTGTTGAAGTCGCCGAGCAGGGTGTCCGCGTTGGCTTGCTGCATCGCCAGTTGGTGATGGGAGCCTTGCCAGTCCTTGACCTGCTCGCCGTGGCAGCCCTGGCATTGTTGCTCATCGACCATTTTCGCCGGCTTGACAGCGACCGGTTGCGGTTTGGCCGGTTGCACGGCAGGGGCGCTGACGGGGACTGGCTTGAGCGGCGTCGGTGTACTGCCCAGCAAAAACCAGCCGATGCCCGCCACAGCCAGCAGCAGGATGCCGATGGTGACAGGGAACAGATAACGGTTGATCAGGGTCGGTTGCGAATCAGGGTTTGGGGTTGCAGCTTTATTTTTATGGTTCGGCATTGCGACTTCCATGGTCCAGGTGCGTTTGCCTTGCGGCGCGCGATGAAGCTTGATGCAGCTTTGTCGGATGGTCGGCGTCTGTCAAATGGCAGATGCTGTGAAGCTGATGGCCCCTTCGCGGGCTTGCCCGCGAAGGCGATCTATCAGGCACCCAATCACTCCCCGACAAACCACCGGTAATACGGATTCCCCGCATCCCCGCGCATCACCTCGCGCATATCCCTGGCCCAAGCGTCACGGTCACCGTCGTAGGCATGCAGGCTCGCGCGATAGAACTGCATCAGGCGTTGTTGCTGGGTGTTCATGCGCTCGATGAACCCGGCGTCGGCGTTCAACACGGCTGGCGGCTGGTGCAAGTCGAGCAGGGCGGGCAACACGCGGCTGATCTCTTTTGAGCGAACCCACGGCGCGTATTCGATCCTGGGCTGATCGTCCGTCACCGGTTGCGCGTCGCCAGCGAAGCGTTCCAGCCCCGCACGGTCAGTCACCCAGGTGGCGAGCAGCGCCGCGGCCGAACCGACGCCGACATCCTGTAAGGTGCTGCGCACGCTGTCTTGCTGGAAGCGTGCGTTGATCTTCGCCGCATCCAGTTCAATTGGCTCCATCGAACCCACCAGCAGCATCTCGTGGAATTCGCTGGTCCACAGGGTCGCGTAAGGGAACACGTCGAGGAGGCTGCGCACCAATGAGCGCGAGTCGTCAATGTTCTGCGTCGGCAGCGGCAGCCATTGGGCGACCAGGCCTTGTTTGTGCAAACGGCTGGCGGCCAGTTGGTAGAAGTCCCGGGAATACAGGTTGACCACGCCGACAGCGGAGGGCGGTGGCGGTTCGAGGGTGATCAGGTCGTAGCGTTGCGGATTGCGCAGCAGTTCCTGGCGACCGTCACGCAAGCGCACATCGACCCCCGGATCGGCCGCGGCATTGAAATTGCCCTTGAACAAAGGTGCTGCCTTGATCACCGAAGGCAGCAGTTCGGCGACCACGCGATGTTCCAGGCCGGGGTAGCGGGTCAGGGCGCCCGCGGTGATGCCGGTACCGAAACCGATCACCAGTGCCGAGCGCGGCTCACCGTTGTGGATCAGCAGGGGCAGCAGCGCCTGGATCCGCATGTAGCGCAGGGACGGCATGGCGTCGCCGGTATTGGACACGCCCTGAATGTACAAGCGCTGGAATGCTCTTTCGCCCTTGCCCTGGGATACCACGGCGACGGTCCCGCCACGGCCTTCTTCGTAGAACGTCAGCGTGCCATTGCGCGCCCCGGGCAGCAGGCTGGCGAGCTTGTTGACCGGCGTGAACACGGCGAGTGCCAGCGACACCAGGCCGATTGTGACCACCGCCTGACGTCGACCTTTCTTCACCCCATGGCCCTTGTGCACGGCGAGGTATGCGATACCGGCGGCGATCATCGCCAGCAGGCCCAGAGTCCGTACCAGACCCAGCATCGGGATCAGGACAAAACCGCAAAGCATTACGCCGATGATGCCGCCAAGGGTATTGAACGCGACGACTTCGCCGACATGGCGCCCCACCTGTTCACCGCCGACGCTCAAGCGCAGGGCCAACGGGAAAGCCGCACCCAGCAACAGGGTCGGTACAAACACGATGCTCAAGGCGGCCACTGCAAACCGCGTGCTCATGCCCGACAGTTCACTGCCGCCCAATGCCAATACCCAGGATTCGGCCAGGGTTTGTGCAAGCACCAGCCAGCGTCCGAGCAACGCCACTTCCAGCAAAGCAATCACTCCGGCTGCGGCAATCAGCAAACCGAACACCCCCCAGGGATCGCGCAGGCGATCGACCCGACGGGCCAGCAGCATGCTGCCCAGGAACAACCCGGTGAGGTAAGTGGCCAGCACCACGGCAAAGGCGTAGGTACGGGTGCTCATGAACTGCACGATCGATTGCGACCACACCACTTCGTAGCCCAGGGCCACACCGCCGGCAATGGAGTACAGCCACAGGGCCAGGCGGTCGGGGGCTTTTTCACTGTGATGTTTCACCGGGGCATTGACGGGTGTCACGCGCTGGCGCTGGAGCCACAAGGCCCCTGCGGCAGCCAGCAGGTTCAGCATGGCGGCGGCCAGCGCGCTGCCGCGCACGCCGAGGGTAGCAATCAGCACGAACGCGGCGAGCAGGGTGCCGGCAATGGCCCCGGCGGTGTTCGCCGCATACAGTTGCCCGCCGGCCTTGCCCAGGTGTTGCGGGTCAGTGGCCAGGGAACGAACCAGCACCGGCAAGGTGCCGCCCATCAACAGCGCGGGAATGCCCACCAGCGCGAACGGCAGTACCCAGGCCAGCAAACCCACGTGTTCTTCCAGCCAGGCAAAGGGGCTGGCCGCCAGGCTCATGGCGAACGTCGCGCCGACACCGAGTATCGCCACCAGCACTTCCAGCCCGGCGTACAGCACAACCGGTTGCTGCATCCGGTCCGCCCAGCGGCCGAACAGCAAGCCGCCCAGGGCCAGCCCGGCGAAAAACGCGCTGATCCCGGTGGTGATGGCATAGACCTCGACGCCCACCACCAACGACAGCTGCTTGATCCACAGCACCTGATACACCAGCGCGGCGGCGCCGGAGACAAACAGCAACAGGGCGGGGATCAACAGCGCCGGGGAGGTGACTTGAGGGGCAGGTATGGCCGACGACTTGCTGGCGACACGTGAGGTCATTGCGGATTGCCTTGTTCCGGTACGTAAAAACAATGACTGATGGATCTGAGTCAGTCAGATAATTTCAAACCTTACAAACCTATTGTGGCGAGGGGGCTTGCCCCCTCGCCACAGAGTCCAGTGTTCGCCATGAATAAGTCCGCTCGCCAATGAAGGCGAGCGGTGGTCCAGCGGTCTTACTGTGCAGCTTTCATTTTTTCAGCGATTTTGGCGTCTACCGCAGCACGGATCTGGTCGATGCTGAAGCTGGCCGGTTTCTGGCTAGGTGGATAGTCGATGAAGGTTTGCAGGAATGCCGCCGATTTGCCCACGGCAACCGCAGCCAGGTAGACGTTCTTGGTTTGCCAATCGTAATACTGATCGGAAACCACGTCGGCCCGCTCGTACGGGTCCATGCGCAGGTTGAAGATCTTCGGTACGCGCAGGCAAACGAACGGTTCGCTCCAGACCTTGAACCCGCCCGGTGCGCGCTGCTCGCAGAACACGGCTTTCCAGTTGTCGAAACGCATGGAAACCAGCATGCCGTCGTCGTTGAAGTAGTAGAACTCCTTGCGCTCGCCTTTAGGCTGTTGGCCGGTCAGGTAAGGCATTTGGTTGTAGCCGTCCAGGTGAACCTTGAAATTGCTGCCGCCAGACGTTGGAGCCCAGCCCTTGAGCAGTTTTTCCTTTACCTCGGCATCACCTGCCGCCGCGAGCAAGGTCGGGAACCAGTCAAGCCCCGAGAACATCTCGTTCGAGACCTCACCCGGCTTGATCTTGCCAGGCCAGCGAATCATCGCCGGAACCCGGTAGGCACCTTCCCAGTTGGAGTTCTTCTCGTTACGGAACGGCGTGGTCGCCGCGTCCGGCCAGGAGAACTGGTTCGGGCCGTTGTCGGTGGTGTAGACGACGATGGTGTTGTCGGTGATCTTCAGGTCGTCGAGGGTTTTCAGCAGTTTGCCGACGTCGCCGTCGTGCTCGATCATGCCGTCGGCGTAATCGTTGCCGGGCATGCCGCTCTGGCCCTTCATCGACTCGCGCACGTGGGTGAACAAGTGCATGCGGGTGGTGTTCATCCAGACGAAGAACGGTTTGTCCGCCTTGGCCTGTTTCTCGATGAACGCTTGTGCGGCGGCGGTGGTTTCGTCGTCGATGGTTTCCATGCGCTTGGTGTTCAGCGGGCCGGTGTCTTCGATCTTGCCGTCAGCGAAGCTATGGATCACGCCACGCGGGGTGTTGGCCTTGACGAAGGCAGCGTCGTCCTTGGGCCAGTACGGGCGTTCAGGCTCTTCTTCAGCGTTGAGGTGGTACAGGTTGCCGAAGAACTCGTCGAAACCGTGGTTGGTCGGCAGGTATTCATCCTTGTCGCCCAAGTGGTTCTTGCCGAACTGGCCGGTGGCGTAGCCCTGTGACTTGAGTGCCTGGGCAATGGTGATGTCACGCTTTTGCAAACCCACCGGAGCACCCGGGATGCCGACTTTCGACAAGCCGGTGCGCAATGGTGTCTGGCCAGTGATAAACGATGACCGTCCGGCCGTGCAGCTGTTCTCCGCGTAATAGTCGGTGAACATCATGCCTTCTTTGGCGATGCGGTCGATGTTCGGAGTCTTGTAGCCGACCACGCCCATGGAATAGGCGCTGATGTTGGTCTGGCCGATATCGTCGCCGAAGATCACGAGAATGTTGGGTTTTTCGGCGGCCCCGGCAGTTGCCGAAATCGCCATGACCGACGCTGCCACAAAGGCGAGTTTCGGTATCCACTTACGTATGCGAGTCATCTGACTGGCTCCTTATGCTCACTTGCGTCGCGTACTGCGACAAACGTTTTTTGCGGTCCTGCATTACGTCTTTTTATTGCACTTGCTCAGGTGTGGCGGCATCGAACGGATAGATCCGACGCCATTCGGACGCCATATCGACGACCGTCCAGCCGCGTTTGTTTGCTTCGTCCAGGGCTTTGTCCAGACGACCGATCTGTGACTGCCGGTCGTATGCCCATTCACGTTTGGCGTCGGTGTGATGCACCAGGCCCATGAAGCGTTTGCCAGGACCGGCGGCGGTCCACTGGAGCATTTGCAGATCGCCGTCGGAGTTGCCGAAGGCGAGGATCGGCCGACGACCGATCACCGCGTCGATGCTTTCCGGTTTGCCCGGGCCATCGTCGTTGTGGGCCAGTTTGGGCGTGCGCAGGATCGACGCCTTGCCGTCCTTGAACTGATACGCGGTGATGAAGGTGGTGCCGATCACTTGTTCAGGCGGGATGCCGTAGACCTTCTCGGCGAAGGCGCGCATGAACCCGGTGTCGCCACCGGAGACGATGTAGGTCTTGAAGTCCTGGCTGCGCAGGTAGTCGAGCATCTCCAGCATCGGCTGGAAGATCATCTCGGTGTACGGCTTGCCGGTTTTCGGATGGCGGGCCTGGCTCAGCCAGGTCTTGGCGTAGTCATCGAAGGCTTCGGTGGTCATGCCAGTGTGGGTCGCGGCGAAAATCTTCAGCAGGCCCTCCATGCCGGTGGCGGCCAGCGCCTTGTGATCGTTTTCCAGCACCGCCTGGAACGGCTGGGTGGTTTTCCATTCCGGATGATGCGATGCGGTGCGTTTGACTTCGTCGAGGGCGAACAGCAACTCGAAGTACATCGGCTGCTCACTCCACAAAGTGCCGTCGTTGTCGAACACGGCAATGCGGTCCTCGGGCTTGACGAAGTCCTTGCTGCTTTGATCGGTGACCGTCTGTACGAACTCGATGATCTGCTTTTTCGACGGCCCGTCGTTCCACGAAGGCAGCGGCTCGGCGGCCTGCACCAGCAACGGCAGGCTCAAGGCCAGGGTCAGCAGGAAACTGAATGCGCGATGATGGCTCAGCGATATCGAACTCGTCATGGGAAATCCTTCTCGTGAACGGGGTTGAGCGGATGCAGTGCAGAAGAGACTGATTCTCTGTTGCGCTCGGACTGACTATGCAGCGTAGACAAGGATTCCCCGATTTGGCGCAGGGCCTGCTCTTTGTCCGGTTCGCGGCCATAACAGGCCCGCAGGAAGGTTTGCAGGCGCGGGCCGAGGCCGGTCAGTTTCAGGCCGTGGCGGCTGCGTCGGGTCCACAGGTACAGGGCGCTGAGTTGCGCCGGTTTGCCCTCGATTTGTGCCGGGATCTGCCGCCACGCGTAGTCGGCGGACTCGAGCCAGGCGGCGTGTCGGGCGCGGCGTCGGGCTTGCCACTTGAGGTGCGCGCGGCGTACGAGCGGGCGACTGAACCTACCGAGTGCCACCACCGCCAATACCAGTGCCAATAGTCCGAACCAGTGCCCGGAAAGGTGCAGGCGATTCTGCTGGCCGAGTTTTTTCAGGTCTTCGGTGATTGAAAACACCGGCTTGTAGGCGCTGTTGGCCGCCGCGTCGAAGGTCACGGCAGACACTGTGGCCGTGCGGGTTTGCTGGCTGCTGGCATCCCACCATTTCAGTTCGACGGATGGCAGGGTGTAGTGGCCTTCCTGGTCGATTCGGTAAGTCACGCTGTCGATGCGCTGGCCGCCATTGAAGTTGCCCCGCCCGTCATCCAGATTGCGGATTTGCGGGGCTTTCGGGTAGCGGCTCAGGCCCTTGATGTCGTCCAGCGTCGGTGTCGGCAGTGACATGGCCAGGGCACCGTCGGCCTGCAAGGTCAGTTCCCGGGTGATGCTGTCGCCGACCTTCAGCGGTGTGGCCGAATTGACGGTCTTCTGGGTAAACCGCAGCCCTTGGGCCACCAGCACCGCCTCACCGGGCTGGAACCCTGGTGGTTGCGCGGCGTTGAAATGCAAAGGCTGGCTCTGGGCGCTGAGTTCGTGGCTGGCCTGACCCGGTGTGGCTTGTACCGTCAGTGCCGGAATGTCGAAGCCCTGGGCCAGGTTCGGGGTGATCAGGTAGCTGTAGCGCATGCCGCTGAAGGATTGGCCGTCGAAGGTCTGGTTGATGTGCTGGGCATGGCCGTCCGGTGGCATCACCAATGCGCCGGGCAGTTTCAGGTCGGGCAGGGTGGGGGCGCTGGTGAACCAGGAGTCGGTGAAGACATCGAGTTGCAACTCGACCAGGCTGCCGACCATGACTTGGGTGGTGGGTTGCAGGGTGGCCTGGACTTTCAGCTGAGGGTCGGCGGCGAATGTGTTGAGGCTGATCAGGCCAATGAGCAGGGCGCCGAGTTTTGTGGTGAGTGCACGGGCCCTTTCGCGGGCAAGCCCGCTCCTACAGGGGATCGGTGGCGCACACAAATCCAGTGTGGGAGCGAGCCTGCTCGCGATGACGGCGACTCGGTCTTGAAGGTAGCTCATGGCTTGGCCCCCGCCTGATCCTGCAAGCTGAATTTATGCTTGAGGAATTTCGCCGGGGATGTGGTGAGGTTCTGTAACCATTGCTCATCCGAGGCCGCTTGCTGGGTCTGCACCTTTTTGCTTTGGCCTTTACCCGGTGCCTTGTCCATCTTGATTTCGTCGGGTTTGACCTCTGGCGTGTTTTTCTCGGCGCTTTCGGTGTCTTTCTGCAAGGCAATGGCCAGGGCCAGATTGGCCGAGGCTTGCGGGAACTGCGGCTGCAACTTCAGCGCCTGGGTATAGGCCGCGATGGCCTGATCGAACTTGAAGCGCCGCACATAGATGTTGCCCAGGTAGAAATATGCCTGCGGTGTATTGAGCCGCGCGAAACTGGCCAGCGCCAAGTCGAAATCGGCCGCGTGGTAGGCGGCAACGCCTTTCCAGTACGGATCGACAAACAGCGCCGCCGCCTGAGGGTAGTGCTCATGCTCGAAGGCCCAGCGGCCTTGCTGGTCGCGAGTGAAAAAGGCATCGGTCAGCGCGTTGGCCTGTGCCGGCGCCGGTTGCAGGCCCAGGCCCAGGCCCACCGCCAGCAGTAGTGCGGCCATCCAGTTCAGGCTCCAGCCCCTGCGTACGCTGAAGAAGGCGATCAGCAACAGCGGCCAGCACAGCCAGTAACCGGCGTCTTTCCAGTGCAGTTCGCGCTGTTCGTCGCTGGCTGACTGGAAGTGCTGCTCGGCGTGCAGTTCGATCCAGTCCAGGTCGTCATCGTTGAGGGTCAGGCTGCCCAGCGGGGCATCCAGCGTTGAGGCAAGCTGCTTGAGGGCGTCCTGATCGAAACTGCCCATTTGCGGGCGACCGTTGCTGTCGGTGCGTGGCTGGCCGCTGGCATCGCGGATGATCCAACCGTCGGTGCTGCCAGCCGCCAATATCAGCACTTGCAGCGCACTGTCCGCCAGTTGCTTGTCCAGTCCGGCCAGCGCCGAGGTGTCGGCGCCATCGGTGATCACCAGCAGGGTGCCGGGCGTTTTCTCGGCGGTGAGCAGGCGCTTGGCCTGATCGATGACCGCGCCGACATTTTTCCCCGGTTTGTCGATCAGGTCGGTACTCAGGGCCTGAATGAACGTATCGAGCAGCGCCGGGTCGTCGGTGGCGGGCAACACCAGGTGCGCGCTGCCGGCGTAGGCAATCAGGGCGTTGCGTGAACCGGCGCGGCGCTGGATCAAGTCGTGGAGCTTGTGCTTGACCGCTTCCAGACGACTGGGGGGAACGTCGCTGGCGTCCATGGAGGGCGACAGGTCGACGGCGATGATCAGCGGCGCACGATTTTCCAGAAAGTCCGGTCGATCCTGCTCCCAGGTCGGCCCGGCAGCGGCGATGGCGCCCAGTACCAGCAGCGCAGACACCAGATGCACCGGACGCAGACGTTGCCGGTCTTGCGGGGTGATCAGCAGATGCGGCAGCAGGTGCGCGGCGATGTTGCTGCGCAGGCGCCGTTGCAGGTCCTGGTTGCGCCGCCACAGCAACGGCAGTAGTGCACCGAACACCGCAAGCAACAGCCACAAAGGGCGCAGGAAATGGAAGTCGCTGAGGTTGATGTCCATGTCATGCCTCCTGCCGTTGACGGGCGAGCATCAGCCGTGGAAGCAGCAGGGCGCCCAAGTGATAAATCGCCAGCAGGGCAATGGCCGCGCCCAGCGGCCACCAGAACAGATCGCGTTTGGGCTGGTGGCTGAGGGTTTTCACCTGATGCGGAGTGAGTTTGTCGAGGGTGCTGTAGACCTGATCCAGGGCGTTGCGGTCTTCGGCGCGGAAGAAGCGTCCGCCCGTGGCTTGGGCAATCTCCTGCAAGCCTTGCAGGTTGACCTTGGCTTCGCCCTCGGCATTCGGGTCGCCGATGCCGATGGTGTGAATCACCACGCCTTTGGCCGCGGCCATGGCGGCCGCGTGATCCGGGGTGATGGCGCTGCTGGTGTCATTGCCGTCGGTGAGCAGGATCAGCACTTTTTCCTGCTCGTGGGCCTGATCCAGCAGTTTCAGGCTCAGGCCGATGGCGTCGCCAATGGCCGTGTTGGGACCGGCCATGCCGATGCCGGTGTCGTCCAGCAGCAGTGACAGGCTGGCGTGGTCGAGGGTCAACGGTGCCTGCGGATAGGCACCGGTGCCGAATACGATCAGTCCGATTCGATCGTCTTTACGTTTGTCGATGAACCCGTGCACCACTTCCTTGACCGCGGCCAGGCGATTGATCTTCTGGCCGTTGGCGTCGGTGAAATCGGTGGTTTCCATCGACTGGGAAATGTCGATGGCCAACATCAGATCCCGCACCGGCTGCTGGCGTTCGATGGGTTTTTCCACCAACACCGGCCGACTCGCTGCCACCAGCAGCAGCGTCCAGACCAGCAGGTTCAGGAGCAATTGCCAGCGGTTGCTGCGGGTGCCGGCCTGGCTCGGGGCCTGGCCGACAGCACGGCTCATCGCCGCGAAAAACGGTACACGCACGGCGCTGCGCGCCTCGCGGTAATCGGGCAGGTATCGATAACCGAACCACGGCAGCGGCAACAGGATCAGCAGCCAGGGGTAATCAAGCTGCCACATGATGACGCTCGACCCAGGTTTTGCAGGTGCTGAACAGCTGTTGGCGCTGTTCAGTGGGCATGGCCTGCAATGTTGCGTCGGGGGCGTAGGCCAGCAGCGAGAGTTGTTGGCTGAAGTCGGATGGCAGGGGGTGTTCAATGTGCCGCTGCAAAAACACCTGCCAGTCCTCTTTCCCCAACGCCGCAGGCGATCCCTGTGGGAGCGGCGGTGCGACGATTCGACTTGCTCGCGAAGGCGTCCGGTCAGTCGACATAGATATTAAGTTTAAGGCCCTCTTCGCGAGCAAGCCCGCTCCCACAGGGGATGTGGAGGGCATCGAGAGGGCCACGCGCTTGAGCAATTCGGGAAGCTCACGCAACGCGCTCAGGTCATTACTGCGCTGCTGCAATTCCTCCAGCCGCACTAACGCCTCGCGCCGATAGCGGTCGCGCCGCCATTGCCAGTATCGCCGCGCACCCATCACCAGCAGCGTAACGATCAGCAGCGCCAGCAACGCCCACCAACCCCAGGTTTGCGGTGCATAACTGACCGGCGCCGGCAGTGCCATTTCCTTGAGTTGGTCGATGCTCGGGATCGCGGGGTTCATCGGCGCCGTCCGGCAAACTTGCCCAGTTCGGCGCGCAGTTGTTCGTGGGCTTCTGTAGCGGTGCTGAACATCATCAGCGGCACCTGGCTGCGGCGCAGCAGGGTAGCGACGTCCTTGAGCCGCCCGCTGAGGAAATCCCCGAGCGGCTGGTGCACCTGTTGCCGATCCACCGCCAGCTCCACCTGCAATTGCCCTTGGGTGACCTGCACGCGGCCGTTTTTCGGCAGGTTCAGCGCCAGCGGGTCGTAGACCTGCATGGCAATCACATCGTTGTGCGCCGCCAGTTGCCGCATCAGTTGCAAGGTGCGTTCGCCGGCACCGGCAAAGTCGCTGACGATGCAGATCAGGTGATCGTGACCGGCCACCGCCAGGCAATGCTGTAGGACCTTGTCGAGCTGGTCTTCGCCTTCGGCGTCCGGGTTGGCGGCATTGAGTGCCTGGTTCTGCCGGGCGATGCGGCTGCACAGCGCTTCGATCCGTTTGCGGCTGCGCAGCGGGGCGACGCTGTCGATGCGTTGATCGTTGAAGACCAGTCCACCGACGCGGTCGCCGGCGTTGAACACCATCCACGCCGCCAGGGCGCCAAGCTCTGCGGCGACGGCGGATTTGAAGCTGCGTTGCGAGCCAATGAACATCGACATGCGCTGGTCCACGAGGATCAGGGCCGGGCGGTCGCGCTCTTCGGTGAACGTGCGTACCACCGGTTTGCCGGTGCGCAGGGACGCGCGCCAGTCGAGGTGACGCAAATCGTCCCCCGGCTGATAGCGGCGCAGTTCATCGAAGTTCAGGCCCCGGCCACGCAAACGCGAAGCGTGGTTACCGGCCAGGATGCTGCCCTGGGGCTGACGCGCCAGAAAACTCAGGTCACGGGCCTTGAACTCCAGGGCCATCAACTGCGCCAGAGAGACATACACCAGGCCGTCGACGCTGTTCATGGACATCAGGCCGCAATCGCCACTTTATCGAGCAGACGGTCGAGCACCTGATCGGCGCTGACGCCATCGGCCACCGCGTCGTAGCTCAGTTGCAGACGATGGCGCAGCACCGGGTGCACCACGGCGCGGACGTTGTCCGGAGAAACGAAATCCTGGCCCTGCAACCAGGCGTCGGCCCGGGCACAACGGTCCAGGCCGATGCCGCCGCGGGGGCTGGCGCCGATGCTGATCCAGCGCCCGAGGTCGGCGTCGTAATCGGCCGGGTGGCGAGTGGCGTTGATCAGGTCGATCAGGTAGCGGTCGATGGCCGGAGAGACGTGCACGGCACTGACTTCCCGGCGCGCGGCGAAGATTACGTCCTGAGACAAGGAGAAGCCCTGCACGGCAGAGGTCTTGGCACCGAGGGCCTGTTCTTCTTCGCGCAACAGGCGCAGCACCTGGCTTTCGTTTTCCGCGCTCGGGTAATCGAGCAGCACTTTCATCAGGAACCGGTCCATCTGCGCTTCCGGCAGCGGATACGTGCCTTCCTGTTCGATCGGGTTCTGGGTGGCGACCACGATGAACAGTTCCGGCAGCGCATGGCTGTTGCCGGCCACGGTGATCTGGCGTTCTTCCATGGCTTCGAGCAACGCCGCCTGGACCTTGGCCGGCGCACGGTTGATTTCGTCGGCGAGGATCAGGTTGCCGAACAGCGGACCGGGCTGGAAGCGGATTTCGTTCTTGCCTTCGACCTGATGCAGCACCTCGGCACCGGTGATGTCCGACGGCAGCAAGTCCGGGGTGAACTGGATGCGGCTCATCTTTGCGTCCAGGTGTCTGGCCAGTGACTTGACCGTGCGGGTCTTGGCCAGGCCGGGCAGGCTTTCGAGGAGCAAATGCCCGTTGGCGAGCAAGCCGACGAGCATCTGTCGGATCACCTGGTCCTGGCCGAGCACCGCTTCGGCGATGCTGGCTTGCAGGGCGTTGAGGTCGTTGAGTGCGCTCATGGAGTCTCCTAGAAAAACGCCAGGGTCATGTTGACGCTCAAACCATTGCCTTCAGGGCGGTTCTTGGTGTCGAACTCCGGCACCCAGCGCGCATTGAAGTTGGCCTGGGCGTCGGCGAACTTGCCGCTCCAGCCCACTGTCGGGCCGGCACCCACCGAACGTCCACGGAAGCCGCTGTCGGCACCCGACCCCGAGTCATCGGTGATTTGCTGGATGTAACCGGCTGCGATACCGGCGTTCCATCCGTTGCCAAAGCCGTGGGTCCACAGCGCATCGAGGGTATAGATGTTGCCGTTGCGATAATCGGTGGCGTCGTTCTCGGTGTAGAACTCCAGGCCGCTCGACAGCGTGAATTCGCCGCCCTTGCCGTCCAGATGAGTGAACGCCACGGTAGGCATGAAGGTGTAATTGTTCTGCCCGGGGTTGGCCAGGCGATCGACGTTGTAGGCACCGGTGGGCACGTAGATCGGCAGTTCGAACGCGATGTGATTGAGTTCGTCGAAGTGGTAGCCGGCGGCAATCGGTGTCACCAGCATGTCGGCGAACTGGGTGCCGGTGTCCGAAGAGCCTAGGGTTCTGCCGCGAGGGCCGGTGACGCTCGCGGTGATGTCGGTGTACTGCACCGGCACGCCGATGGCCGAGGCGTAGTTCCAGCGACCCTTGCCGGTGTCCCAGACATGGGTGAAGTCGGCCATGGTGTAGGACACTTTCATGTCCAGCCCGGTACTCAGGGCACCCACGATCGGCACCTGGGCGTTGCCCTTGAGGTTGCCGTCGTACCAGATGCTGGTCAGGGACATGATCCAGCCGGGTTCGGGCGGCACGATCCCGGCATTGGAGATCACTTGCTGGCCGGTAATCGGCCGTCCGACACCACCCTCGGCCGCCAGTACCAACGGACTGCCGCTGACCATGCACAGCGCCAACAGGGGGCGCACTACGAAAGGCCTGATCATGACTGACTCCACTTATTGTTTTTGAGTGACGGGGTTCAACAGCGGCATTTTCCATTCGCCGTTGCTGACTTCCGGTTTTGGCAAATACAGGCGCAATATCCCGTAGAACGGTCCATTCGGAGCGGGCAGCCAATTGCTTTGCAGGTCTTTGGCCGGCGCTTTGTGCTGCACGTACAAAGTCAGGCCGCCATCCGCATCGAGCTTGAGGTCAGGCAGCATGCGCGAGTTGATCAGGTAGCGATTGAGCGGGTTGGCCACCAGCAGCTTGTTCTTGCCGTCGTACATGGTCAGGGACCAGAACGCATCGGCCGGGGGCAGGGCGCCCTTGTCGAAATGCAGGGTGTAGTCATTTTTCGAGGCATCGACCGGTTTGCCGTCCTTGTCGACGAAATAACCGATGTAGTTCGCCTCTTCGGCGGAGTTGCCGAAAATCCCCATGTTGGCACCGGCATAGCGGTACAGGTAATTGCCCTTGAGGTGATCGCGGGTGCCGAAGAAATCACCGCTGGTGATTTCGTGGGTATCGACTTTGGTTTTCTTGAACTCGGCAAACCCGGCCTTGGCGTCGCTGATGCCGTCTTCCAGCGCTTTGCGCTGCTCGGCGCTGAGTGTGTTCACGTTGAATGGCTTGCCGGCCTCGACACCGATCCTGGCAAAGCGCGCCAACAGGTCTTTTTCCACGTCCTGGGCCGGGGCGAACGCCAGCATGAAATTCAGGTAGCGGAACAGGTCCGGGGTTTCGCTCATGGTCGGCGTGGGTTTAGGCCAGTCGATCTTCGGTGCGGCCGCCGGGGCTTTGTGTTTGTCGTAATGACTCAGAGTTTCAACCTTGTAACCCTTCTGGATCTGCTTGACCTTGGGCAGATCCTTCTCATCGAACAGTTGTGTGCGGTACAGCGCATAGGCGATGTTGCTTTCACTGCGCAGCAAACGGTCGATGTTCAGCGGTTGCTGGCCCTGCCAGTTGGGCCCGGCGATCATGAAATGCCCGCCATTGTTGCCAGTGCTGCGGGTGCCCAGGTACGCAAAGTTCTGCGTATAGGCGTCGATCAGTTGCACCGAGTAATAACGATGCTCTTCGATGGGCGGCAGGGTCAGTACCAGTGGCTCGGCGCGCAAATCCATCCAGACAAAGGAGTAGGGCGTGTCGGCGTTCGGCGTGACAAACGCAGTGTCCTTGGCAGTGAAGGCCTTGGCGGTATTGCCGATCTGGTTGAACGGCGCCTTGAAGTTCGGGCTCTTCTTGTCCACGGCCTGGGTGTAGAGCGTCTTGTACATCTCCACCACCGGAAAGCCGTACAGATAAGCTTCCCTGGCAATGGCCCGGGCTTCGTCCGGGGTGGCGGTGAAGTCGGCCCAGGCGCTGGTGCTGAGGGTCAGCGCAAGGCCGGTGAACAAAGTGCGGTGATTCATATACATCCCTTATTGAACGTTCGGCGTCATTGCACAGCCGTGATGTCGTCGAGTTTCCAGCTCTTGTCGAAATAGGCTTCTGTCGGCGCATACAGACGGAAGTAGCTGAACCAGTGTTTACCCGGCAGGGTTTGCACCCAGTTGTCCTCGAAACCTTTTGGCGCGGTCGGGCCGAAGTACAGGTCCACCGAGCCGTCGGCGTTTTTCTTCAAGTCCTGACGGGACGACAGGTCGGCCTTGCGCTGCGGGTTGTCGATCAGGCAGCGGCTGTCGATGTCGTATACGGTCATCGACCAGAACTGCCTGGCCGGCGGGTTAGCGTCGACGTGCAGGCGATAGCTTTTGCCGCCGTCGAGCCAGTTGCCCTTGCTGTCGGTGTAGGCACCGAGGTAGGTCTGGCCCAGCCCCGGGGTTTTCGAGACCATGCCTTTGGTGTTGGTCACCGCCTCGTAGAACCAGGCGCTGCGCTCCCACAACTGGTCGTAATAGGCCACGCGCTGGGACGGATCGGCGATGTTCAGCACGCTGTCCCATTGCCGGTCCGGCCAATACTGGGCATTGGGGAAACGCTTGGCGAAGGTGTTGGCCTTGGCGATCAGTTCACCGACCTGTGCACCCTGTTCCAGGGCCGCGCGTTGCTTGTCATTGGGGTTGAACGGCTTGTCCTTCTCGATACCCAGGCTGGCCAGCATGGCCATGTAGAAACGGTCGCGCTCGTTGACCGGTTCCTTCTGGATGATCTGGTGCAAGCGCTCCCAGTACGCCAGGCCACGAGGCTGGGTGCCGGACCAGGCTTTACCACCGGGAGACAGCAGTCTGGTTTTGGCAGGTTCCGCTCGCTTGGCATACGGGTACATCTTGAATTGCTCGACTAGCGCCTTGCCCTTGGCCGGGTCCGGATCCAGCACACGAAAGCCCACCAGCACGTTCATGGTTTCGGATTTGGCCAGGTAGTATTTATGGGCATCCGCTGGCGGCTCGGCACCCGGTGGCAATACCAGGTACTTGCCGCCCTTGCCTTTGTCCGGGCCGGTCTGGCCCATGTCGATAATCGCCCGCTGCCAGAAATCGCCCACACCGCCAGCAGTCGGGCCAGGTGGTAGTTCAATCACCAGCGGCCCGGTTTCGTTGAGATCGACAAAGCCCAGGATGTACGGCGTGGTGGCGTTGGCCGTGATCACCCCGAGCTTGTCTTCGTAACTGTTGAGCACCATCAGGTCGCCGTTATGGGCACCCAGTTTGTCGCGGAATTCTTCCTGCCACTGGGCGTAGGACACCAGTGGCAAGGCCCATAGATAACTCTGGGTGGCCTGCTGGAAATCCAGTTCGGCGTAGAGCCTGGCGATCGACTCGTGGGCTGGCAGTTCGCCTTCCATGGCAATTTTGCCGATGCGGGTATCAAGTTCCTGGGCGCCCACGCCGCAACTGGCGAACAGGGCCATCAGGCTGAAACCGGCTGTGCGAATTGCTCCGTGCATATATGAGTCCTTATTTACCGAAGGTGACGTTGATCCCGGCGTACAGCGTGAACTGTGGCAAGCCGTCGCCTTTGCGGTCCACGGTCCACTGCGGCTCGACAAAGGCGTTGAGGATATTGGACCCGGATTTCCAGGCTTTGCCGCCACCCAAACCGAGTGGGATGTAATGGGTGTTGTTCTTCAGGTCGAACGTCCAGGTGCCTGTGGAACGCAGGTACCAGCCTTTTTCCAGGTTGTGGATGATGAACGGCTGGAAGGTGGCGGATTCCACGTGAGGACGGTCGTGATCACCGGCGAATGAACTCTGGTACTGCACCAGTGCGCCGAGCAGCCCGCGTGGCGAGGAGTCGATGGCGATGGCGGAAAGTCCGGCCTGCCATTTGCCGGTTCCCAACTCATCCTGCTCGGCGGTAGGCGCGGTAATTTGCGGGCCGACGCCCAACTGCACGCCTTCGGTCTTGAGCAGGAAAATATCAAACACATTAAGGTCGCCGATGCCGGTGCTGTAACCGTTATGCGGATCGGGACGAGTGCTGACGGGGAGCGTGACGCGCAGTAATTGCGGGACACCGATAAAGTCATTCGGGGCCATCGGCAGCGCACCGCGCAACAGCGCATCGTTGGTGTGCGCGTTGGTATCGAACAGTTTGGGTGTGTAGTAATCCTGAAGGTTGACGCCAGGCGCCAGATTCAGCGGGTTGTTGCTTTTGTTGGCCGTCTCGGCGTTATCCGCGTGAGCACAAAAAGCGGGTGCGAGCGAAGTCACCCAGACAAAGGCGTACTTCCCCAATTTCTTAGACATTATTCCCCCGGTTCCTTGGTGGCTGATTGGGCATACGGCCGTTATGTTTGGCCGTAACTGCGTAATCCCTTTCCGATCAAGCCTGTAGGACTCGTCGGATGAAGTTAGCAGTTAACCACGGGTTATCCAGTTGAATGGCTTAATTCTTTCGTTTTGTGTGCAAATTTTTGTTAATTTCTTGTACTAATAAGTTAATACAGATCAATGGCTTGCCCGAACAATTTAAGCTGCTATCTAGCCAATGTGGGAGCGAGCCTGCTGGCGAAGTCGGCCAGTCAGTCAACATAAGTGTTGAATGTGACGAGCTCTTCGCGAGCAGGCTCGCTCCCACAGGAAACTGAAGCAATAGCCGGTCCAGTCAACGTCAGTTCTTCTTCGCCTGCTCCCAAACCCGCTGTTCCTGCTCGCGCAGTTCAGGTGTGAACTCGGCACCAAAATCTTCGGCTTCAAATACCTGGCGAATCTCGATTTCGGCTTCGGTGCCCGGCATCGGGTTGGGGCAGCGCTTGACCCACTCGATGGCTTCTTCCCTGGACTTCACTTTCCACAACCAGAAACCGGCGATCAGTTCCTTGGTTTCGATGAAGGGGCCGTCGATCACCGTGTGTTTGTCACCGGAAAATTTTACCAGTGCGCCTTTGCTGCTCGGGTGCAGGCCTTCACCCGCGAGCATGATGCCGGCCTTGACCAGTTCCTCGTTGTAGTTGCCCATGGCCGTTAGCAGTTCCTGGCTGGGCATGACGCCGGCTTCGGAATCCTGGCTGGCCTTGATGATGATCATGAATCGCATGGTCTCGTCTCCGTTGCAGTTGAGTGGCTCGATTTATAGTCGAACGACGGTGGAGCAATTCGACAGAGTGTTAACAAAAGTGTTCGTCGATTACGTGTCGCGTGCCTTTCGTCATGAACATCGGGCGGCGGCGGGTGAGGGCGTACTCTGTACTTTTGCCGACTCGTTCGGCTAACACACGAACCCTGTGTGCGAGCCTGCTCGCGATGGCGTCAGGTCAATCACCAGCGATGTTGAATGACATTGCGCTTTCGCGAGCAGGCCCGCTCCCACAGGATTGTGGGTTGTATCCAGTTTTGTGCCCTGTTACATGACAATTTATGTTTGACCGTAGGTCGTAGGACAATTTCATGGTTAACTTCGGCCTCGTCAAAATTCTCCACCACAACGTTCAGAAGGACTCCGTTCATGGCTCAAGTCACTCTTAAAGGCAACCCGGTTCAAGTCAACGGTCAACTGCCCCAAGCCGGTTCCAAGGCGCCAGCCTTTTCCCTGGTTGCCGGCAATCTGTCCGACGTCACCCTCAAAGACTTTGCCGGCAAGCGCAAAGTACTGAACATCTTCCCAAGCATCGACACTCCGACCTGCGCCACCTCCGTGCGCCAGTTCAACGCCAAGGCCGGCAGCGTCGACAACACTGTCGTACTGTGCATCTCCGCTGACCTGCCGTTCGCCCAGGCGCGTTTCTGCGGCGCCGAAGGCCTGGAAAACGTACAGAACCTGTCGACCCTGCGCGGTGCCGAGTTCATCGAGAACTACGGCGTTGCCATCGCTGACGGCCCGCTCAAAGGCCTGACCGCTCGTGCCGTCGTTGTTCTGGACGAAAACGACAACGTGCTGCACAGCGAACTGGTTGGCGAAATCGCTGACGAGCCGAACTACGAAGCGGCACTTGCTGTTCTGAAATAAGCGTAGCTTTACAATGTTTAACGGCCTGGCCCTGTCCAGGCCGTTTTCATTTGTGCTTCAGTGTCTTACACAAAACTCCTGTTACGTAAGCCAAAGGTAAATTGCCGGTAAAGGCGCTTTGCTTAAAACCCGCCAGTGCTTATCGTTCAGCCTCATGTAAAAAAGCCCACGCGCCCAATGGTTGATCACTCAATGCAATCCTCCGCTTCCCGTAGTCCTCGTCGCTGGCTGTTCGGCCTGCTTGTCCTGTTGGTCATCGCTGGCCTGTGCTGGAAATTCTGGCCCGGCAGCGCTGCACCCAAAGAGGCTGCGGGGCAGAAAGCCGTCGCCGGGCAAACCGGCAGGTCGGGCGGGATGCGCCCTGGATTCGGTGGCGCGTCCGGGCCGGTACCAGTGCGTGTGGCGCCGGCGGTCAAGGGGGATTTCCCGCTGTATTTCAAGGCGCTGGGCACGGTCACGGCGCTGAACACCATCAATGTGCGCAGCCGCGTCGGTGGTGAACTGGTCAAGATCTATTTCGAAGAAGGGCAGATGGTCAAGGCCGGCGACCTGCTGGCCGAAATCGATCCGCGCCCGTACCAGAATGCCTTGCTTCAGGCCGAGGGCACCTTGCTGCAAAATCAGGCGCAGCTGAAAAACGCTCAGGTCGACGTCGAGCGCTATCGCGGCCTGTACCGCGAAGACAGTATTGCCAAGCAGACCCTGGACACCGCCGAAGCGCTGGTCGGTCAGTTCCAGGGCACGGTCAAGACCAATCAGGCGGCGGTCAACGACGCCAAGCTCAATCTCGAATTCACCCGGATCCGCGCACCGATCACCGGTCGCGTCGGCCTGCGTCAACTGGACGTCGGCAACCTGGTAGCAGCCAACGACACCACGGCATTGGCGATCATCACCCAGACCCAACCGATCAGCGTGGCCTTCACCCTCCCGGAAAACAGCCTCGACACCGTACTCGCCCGTTATCGCAGCGGCGCCAAGCTACCGGCTGAAGCCTGGGATCGCGGTGATACCAAATTGCAAGCCACTGGCGTGCTGCAGAGCCTGGACAACCAGATCGACGTCACCACTGGCACCCTGAAATTCAAGGCTCGTTACGAGAACCGCGATCAGTCGCTGTTCCCCAACCAGTTCGTCAATGTGCGCCTGTTGGCCGACACCCTCAAAGACGTAGTACTGGCGCCTTCCGCCGCGATCCAGTTCGGCACCAACGGCACGTTCGCCTATGTCCTGGACGGTGACAAGAAGGTCAAGATCCGTCAGTTGAAAGTCGGCGCCAGCGACGGCGTGAACACCGTGGTCACCGAAGGCCTGTCGGCGGGCGAGCGGGTCGTGCTGGAGGGCACCGACCGCCTGAAGGACGGCAGCGACGTGGAGGTGGTCAACGACAGCCAGGACGTGCCGACCACGCCAACCGAACACCTGCAAGGCAAGTCGGCGACCAACGCGGCTGAGCCTGCGACCACCGACAAGGCGAAAAAGGGCGGCGCATGAATCTCTCGCGGCTGTTCATCCTTCGCCCGGTAGCCACCACGCTGAGCATGCTGGCGATTATCCTGGCCGGCGTCATCGCCTATCGGTTGCTGCCGGTTTCGGCGCTGCCCCAGGTCGATTACCCGACCATTCGCGTCATGACCCTGTACCCCGGCGCCAGCCCGGATGTCATGACCAGCGCGGTGACGGCACCGCTTGAACGGCAGTTCGGGCAGATGCCCGGCCTGACGCAAATGGCCTCCACCAGTTCCGGCGGCGCGTCGGTGCTGACCCTGCGTTTCAGCCTCGACATCAACATGGACGTGGCCGAGCAACAAGTGCAGGCGGCAATCAACGCCGCGACCAACCTGTTGCCCAAGGACCTGCCGGCACCGCCGGTGTACAACAAGGTCAACCCGGCCGATACGCCGGTGCTGACCCTGGCCATCACCTCCAAGACCATGCTGCTGCCCAAGCTCAACGATCTGGTCGATACGCGCATGGCGCAGAAGATTGCCCAGATCAGCGGCGTCGGCATGGTCAGCATTGCCGGCGGTCAACGCCAGGCTGTGCGGATCAAGGTCAATCCGGAAGCGCTGGCCGCCAATGGTTTGAACCTGTCAGATGTGCGCACTCTGATCGGCGCCTCCAACGTCAACCAGCCCAAGGGTAACTTCGACGGACCGACCCGGGTCTCGATGCTCGATGCAAACGATCAACTGACGTCGCCCAAGGACTACGCCAACCTGATCCTGGCCTACGCCAATGGCGCACCGTTGCGGCTCAAGGACGTGGCGGAAATCGTCGACGGCGCCGAGAACGAGCGTCTGGCCGCGTGGGCCAACGAGAACCAGTCCGTGCTGCTGAACATCCAGCGTCAGCCCGGCGCCAACGTGATCGAGGTGGTGGACCGGATCAAGGCCCTGCTACCGAGCATCACCGACAACCTGCCGGCCGGCCTCGACGTGGTGGTGCTGACCGACCGTACCCAGACCATCCGCGCCTCGGTCAAGGACGTGCAGCACGAATTGCTGATCGCCATCGCCCTGGTGGTCATGGTCACCTTCCTGTTCCTGCGTCGCGCCAGCGCCACGATCATTCCGTCGGTGGCCGTGCCGCTGTCGCTGATCGGTACGTTCGGCGTGATGTACCTGGCAGGCTTCTCGGTGAACAACCTGACCCTGATGGCCCTGACCATCGCCACCGGTTTCGTGGTGGACGATGCGATCGTCATGCTGGAGAACATTGCGCGCTTTATCGAGGAGGGCGACAGCCCGCTGAACGCGGCGCTCAAGGGCGCCAAGCAGATCGGTTTCACCCTGATCTCCCTGACGTTGTCGCTGATCGCCGTGCTGATCCCGCTGCTGTTCATGGCGGACGTGGTCGGGCGGCTATTCCGCGAATTTGCCATTACGCTGGCGGTGGCGATCCTGATTTCCCTGGTAGTTTCCCTGACCCTGACGCCGATGATGTGCGCGCGGTTGCTCAAGCGTGAACCCAAGGAAGCAGAGCAGGGCCGCTTCTACCGTGCCAGCGGCGCGTTCATCGACTGGATGATTGCCGCCTACGGACGCAAGTTGCAGTGGGTGCTCAAGCACCAGCCACTGACCTTGATGGTGGCCATTGGCACTTTGGCGCTGACGGTATTCCTGTACATGGTGGTGCCCAAGGGTTTCTTCCCGGTACAGGACACCGGCGTTATCCAGGGCATTTCCGAAGCGCCGCAATCGATTTCCTTCACCGCCATGAGCGAGCGCCAGCAGGAACTGGCCAAGGTCATCCTGGCCGACCCGGCGGTCGAGAGCCTGTCCTCTTATATTGGCGTGGATGGCGACAACTCGACCCTCAACAGCGGTCGGTTGCTGATCAACCTCAAGTCGCACCACAACCGCGACCTGAGCGCCACGCAAGTGATTGCCCGCCTGCAACCGGAGCTGGACAAACTGGTCGGCATCCGCCTGTTCATGCAGCCGGTGCAGGACCTGACCATCGAAGACCGGGTCAGCCGCACACAGTACCAGTTCAGCATGTCGTCGCCGGATTCGGAGTTGCTCAGCCTGTGGAGCGGGCGTCTGGTGGAGGCCTTGGCCGACCGGCCGGAATTGACCGACGTCGCCAGCGATTTGCAGGACAAGGGCTTGCAGGTCTACCTGGTGATCGACCGCGATGCGGCGTCGCGGGTCGGTGTATCGGTGTCGAACATCACCGATGCGCTGTACGACGCCTTCGGTCAGCGGCAGATTTCCACGATCTACACCCAGGCCAGTCAGTACCGCGTGGTGCTGCAATCGCAGTCCGGCGAGAAGATCGGCCCGGATGCGTTGAACCAGATTCACGTCAAGACCACCGATGGCGGGCAGGTGCGCCTGTCCAGCCTGGCGCATATCGAAGAGCGCCAGGCGCAACTGGCAATCACCCATATCGGCCAGTTCCCGGCGGTGATGATGTCCTTCAACCTGGCGCCCGGCGTGGCGTTGGGGCATGCGGTCGAGCTCATCGAGCAGGTGCAGAAGGACATCGGCATGCCGATTGGCGTACAGACCCAGTTCCAGGGCGCGGCCGAAGCTTTCCAGGCGTCGTTGTCGAGCACCTTGCTGCTGATCCTGGCGGCGGTGGTGACCATGTACATCGTGCTGGGCGTGCTCTACGAGAGCTACATCCACCCGATCACCATTCTCTCGACCTTGCCGTCGGCGGCGGTGGGCGCCTTGCTGGCGTTGATCCTCAGCGGCAACGACCTGGGCATGATCGCGATCATCGGCATCATTCTGCTGATCGGCATCGTGAAGAAAAACGCGATCATGATGATCGACTTCGCCCTCGACGCCGAGCGCAACCAGGGCATGGACCCGCAGACGGCGATCTATCAGGCGGCCTTGCTGCGTTTCCGGCCGATCCTGATGACCACCCTGGCCGCGCTGTTCGGTGCCGTACCGTTGATGCTGGCCACCGGTTCCGGCGCGGAACTGCGCCAGCCACTGGGTCTGGTGATGGTCGGCGGCCTGTTGCTGAGCCAGATTCTGACGTTGTTCACTACGCCTGTGATTTACCTGTATTTCGATCGTCTCGGTCGGCGCTGGGGCCGCAAGCCTGAGTCCGTGGAAGCGGTAGAGCAGCCATGAACCTTTCGGGACCTTTCATCAAGCGCCCGGTGGCGACCATGTTGCTGAGCCTGGCGATCATGCTGCTGGGCGGCGTGAGCTTCGGTTTGCTGCCCGTGTCGCCGCTGCCGCAAATGGACTTTCCGGTGATCGTGGTCCAGGCCAGCCTGCCCGGGGCCAGCCCCGAGGTGATGGCGTCGACGGTGGCCACACCGCTGGAACGCTCCTTCGGCAGCATTGCCGGGGTCAACACCATGAGCAGTCGCTCCAGCCAGGGTTCGACCCGGGTGATCCTGCAATTCGACCTGGACCGCGACATCAACGGCGCGGCGCGGGAAGTGCAGGCGGCCATCAACGCCTCACGCACCCTGCTGCCGAGCGGGATGCGCAGCATGCCGACCTACAAGAAGGTCAACCCGTCCCAGGCGCCGATCATGGTGCTGTCGCTGACGTCCGATGTGCTGGAAAAAGGCCAGCTCTATGACCTAGCCTCGACGATCCTGTCCCAGAGCCTGTCCCAGGTGCAGGGTGTCGGTGAAGTGCAGATCGGCGGCAGTTCGCTGCCGGCGGTACGTATCGAGCTCGAACCGCAGTCGCTGAACCAGTACGGCGTGGCCCTGGACGATGTGCGCAACACCATCGCCAATGCCAACGTGCGCCGGCCCAAGGGCTCGGTGGAAGACGATCAGCGGCTGTGGCAGGTCCAGGCCAACGACCAGCTGGAAAAAGCCAAGGACTACGAGTCGCTGATCATCCACTACAACGGCGGCGCGGCCCTGCGCCTGAAGGACGTGGCCAAGGTCAGCGATGGCGTCGAGGACCGCTACAACAGCGGTTTCTTCAACGACGACGCGGCGGTGCTGCTGGTGATCAACCGGCAGGCCGGCGCCAACATCATCGAGACAGTCAAAGAGATCAAGGCGCAGTTGCCGGCGTTGCAGGCGGTGCTGCCGGCCAGCGTCAAGCTGAACCTGGCCATGGACCGCTCGCCGGTGATCAAGGCCACGCTGCACGAGGCGGAAATGACCCTGCTGATCGCTGTGGCGCTGGTGATCCTGGTGGTGTTCCTGTTCCTCGGCAACTTCCGCGCTTCGCTGATCCCGACCCTGGCGGTGCCGGTGTCGCTGGTCGGTACCTTTGCCGTGATGTACCTCTACGGCTTTTCGCTGAACAACCTGTCGCTGATGGCGCTGATCCTGGCCACCGGGCTGGTGGTGGACGATGCCATCGTGGTACTGGAGAACATTTCCCGGCACATCGACGAAGGGGTGCGGCCGATGCGGGCCGCGTACCTGGGTGCCCAGGAAGTCGGCTTTACTTTGTTATCGATGAACGTGTCGCTGGTGGCGGTGTTCCTGTCGATCCTGTTCATGGGCGGGATCATTGAAAGCCTGTTCCGCGAATTCTCCATCACCCTGGCGGCGGCCATCGTGGTTTCGCTGGTGGTGTCGTTGACGCTGACCCCGATGCTCTGCGCCCGCTGGCTCAAGCCACACACGCCGGGGCAGGAGAACCGCCTGCAACGCTGGAGCCGGCGGGCCAATGACTGGATGGTCGGCAAATACGCCACCAGCCTCGACTGGGTGCTGCGCCACAAACGCCTGACCCTACTCAGTCTGTTCGTTACAATCGGCGTTAATATCGCGCTGTATGTAGTTGTTCCTAAAACATTTTTACCGCAGCAGGATACCGGCCAGCTGATCGGTTTCGTGCGCGGCGACGACGGCCTGTCCTTCAGTGTGATGCAGCCGAAGATGGAGATTTTCCGCCGCGCGGTGTTGAAGGACGAGGCGGTAGAAAGCGTCGCCGGCTTCATTGGCGGCAACAACGGCACCAACAACGCCTTCATGCTGGTGCGCCTGAAGCCGATCAAGGAACGTAATATTTCCGCGCAGAAAGTCATCGAACGCCTGCGCAAGGAGATGCCCAAGGTTCCCGGTGCGCAACTGATGCTGATGGCAGACCAGGACCTGCAATTCGGTGGCGGTCGCGAGCAGACCACCTCGCAATACTCGTACATCCTGCAAAGCGGGGATCTGGGGGCGTTGCGCCAGTGGTATCCGAAAGTTGTCACCGCGCTTAGGGCCTTGCCGGAGCTGACGGCGATCGATGCGCGGGAAGGCCGGGGCGCCCGGCAAGTGACCCTGATCGTCGACCGTGACCAGGCCAAGCGCCTGGGTGTCGACATGGACATGGTCACGGCGGTGCTGAACAACGCCTACAGCCAGCGGCAGATTTCGACCATCTACGACAGCCTCAACCAGTATCAGGTGGTGATGGAGGTCAATCCGAAGTACGCCCAGGACCCGATCACCCTGAAGCAAGTCCAGGTGATCACCGCTGATGGCGCGCGGATCCCGCTGTCGACCATTGCCCATTACGAAAACAGCCTCGAAAACGACCGGGTCAGCCACGAAGGCCAGTTTGCTTCAGAAAGCATTGCCTTCGACATGGCCGAAGGCGTGACGGTGGAGCAGGGCAGTGCCGCCATTGAACGAGCGATTGCCAAGGTCGGCCTGCCGGAAGACGTGATCGCGAAAATGGCCGGCACAGCCAACGCTTTCGCGGCGACTCAAAAAAGTCAGCCGTGGATGATTCTGGGGGCACTGGTGGCGGTGTATCTGGTATTGGGTGTGTTGTATGAAAGCTACATTCACCCGCTGACGATCCTCTCCACCTTGCCGTCTGCCGGCGTCGGGGCGTTGCTGTCGATCTATGTGCTGGGCGGCGAGTTCAGCCTGATTTCGTTGCTGGGGCTGTTTCTGCTGATCGGCGTGGTGAAGAAAAACGCCATCCTGATGATCGACCTGGCGTTGCAGCTGGAACGAAACCAAGGCATGGCCCCGCTGGAATCGATCCGCAGCGCTTGCCTGCAACGTTTGCGACCTATTCTGATGACCACCCTGGCGGCGATCCTCGGTGCCTTGCCGTTGCTGCTGAGCCGCGCCGAAGGGGCGGAAATGCGCCAGCCGCTGGGCCTGACCATCATCGGCGGGCTGATCTTCAGCCAGGTGCTGACGCTTTATACCACCCCGGTGGTTTACCTCTATCTCGACAAACTGCGCCATCGCTTCAATAAATGGCGTGGGGTGCGTACCGATGCTGCTCTGGAAACTCCGCTATGACTGAACGTTCGCTTTTCAACCTGGCTGCACCACTGATCACGGCTCGAGGCTCGCGTGTGTTGAGCCTGTCACTGTGCGTGGCGATGCTCAGTGCCTGCGCCGTCGGCCCGGATTACCAGCGCCCGCAAACCGCGGAACCTGCGCAGTACAAGGCAGCAGAGGGCTGGCGTCAGGCCAACCCGAGCGATGCCCTGGCGCGTGGTGCGTGGTGGGAGTTGTATGGCGACCGGCAGCTCAACGACCTGATCGAAAAACTCAACAACGCCAACCAGACCGTCGCCCAGTCCGAAGCGCAGTACCGCCAGGCCCAGGCCTTGGTGCGCAGCGCACGCGGGGCGTTTTTCCCGACGGTGGACCTGAACGTCAGCAAGAACCGTTCAAGCCAGGGCACCGGCAGCAGCAACTCCAGCCTGAGCAGTTCGTCCAGCGGTATTCGCGACACGTACTCGGCCCAGGCGGGCGTCAGTTGGGAAGCGGACGTATGGGGCAAGCTGCGCCGTGGCCTCGAAGCCGACACCGCCAATGCCCAGGCAAGCTTTGCCGATCTGGCGGCCATGCGCCTGAGTCAACAGTCGGAGCTGGTGCAAAATTACCTGCAACTGCGGGTGATCGATGGCCAGAAGCGCTTGCTCCAGGACACGGTCGAGGCCTATCAGCGTTCATTGAAGATGACCGAGAACCAGTACCGCGCAGGCGTATCGGGCAAGGACGCGGTGGCCCAGGCCCAGACACAGCTCAAAGGCACCGAAGCCGATATGGTCGACCTGATCTGGCAACGCGCCCAGTTCGAGAACGCCATCGCCGTGCTGATCGGCCTGCCGCCGGCGCAGTTCAGCCTGGCGGAAAGCCAGGACATCCCGCAGTTGCCGCAAGTACCGCTGGCACTGCCTTCGCAGTTGCTGGAGCGTCGCCCGGACATCGCTTCGGCCGAGCGCTCGGTGATGGCCGCCAACGCCAACATCGGCGTGGCCAAGGCCGCCTATTACCCCGACCTGACATTGAACATGAACGGCGGCTACAGCAGCAGCACCTATTCCAACTGGATCAGCCTGCCGAACCGCTTCTGGTCGGTCGGACCGCAATTGGCCATGACCCTGTTCGACGGCGGCCAGCGCTCGGCGGAAGTCGATCGCAGTGAAGCGGCCTATGACGAAACGGTGGCCAGGTATCGCCAGACCGTGCTGGACGGATTCCGCGAGGTGGAAAACTTCCTGGTGCAACTCAAGGTGCTTCAGGACGAAGCCGTCGTGCGCCAACAGGCACTGGACGCCGCCCGGGAATCGTTGCGCCTGACCCAGAACCAGTACAAGGCCGGGTTGATCGCGTACATCGATGTGGTGGTGACCCAGGCCGCGGCGCTAAGCAATGAGCGCAGTAACCTGGACCTGTTGCAAAGCCGCTTGTTAGCCAGCGTGCAGTTGATTGCCGCGTTGGGAGGTGGCTGGGATGGGCAGCTTCAGGTGAGTGAAAGCCAGTAATGCATTTGTACGCAGAGTGACTTGTCTGTGGTGAGGAGGCTTGCCTGTGGCGAGGGAGCTTGCTCCCGCTCGAGCGCGAAGCGGTCGCAAAACTTGCGACCGTGATCCTTCTGAATGATTTCGGTGACAGGTTTCGGGGCCGCTCCGCAGCCCAACGGGAGCAAGCTCCCTCGCCACAATGAGTGCATTGGCCATTGACGCAATGTGTCTGGCACGGTAATCCCAGCCTCATGTAAAACCTTAAAACAAGCGTTTCATCGGACTGATGGCCCTTTGCTCATTTTGTGGGTGCGTTCTCATTTGGAATCAGTACAATCGCCGCATTTGCCCCTACCCGAGAATAAAAGCCATTAACAAGGGGGGCGTTCGCGAGAAGTCTCCATGCTCATCGGCAGCTATTCTCCCACCCTGGTCATCATTTCGCTCTGTGTAGCGATTCTCGCCTCCTACACCGCACTCGACCTGACCGGACGCATTGCCACCGCCAAAGGCGGCGCCGTGCATTTGTGGACCGCGGGCGGGGCCTTTGCCATGGGTATCGGCATCTGGTCGATGCACTTTATCGGCATGCTCGCGTTCAAGTTGCCGATCGACCTGGGCTACGACGGCACGATCACCCTGTTGTCGCTGCTGATCGGCGTGCTCTCCAGCGGCTTTGCGCTGTGGCTGGTCAGCCAACCGCAATTGCCGGCCTGGCAACTGGCCTTTGGCGCGCTGGTCATGGGCGCCGGCATCAGCGCGATGCACTACACCGGCATGGCTGCCATGCGCATGCAACCGGGCATCGACTACGACCCGACGCTGTTCGGCGCCTCGCTGCTGATCGCTGTCGGTGCTTCGGGCGCGGCATTGTGGATCGCATTCCGCCTGCGCCAGCACACGCCTTATGTCCGTCTGATCCGTGGCGGCGCCGCCGTGATCATGGGCATCGCCATCGTCGGCATGCACTACACCGGGATGGCTGCCGCACGCTTTGCCGATGGCAGTTTTTGCGGGGCGACGGTCAATGGATTGAGCGGCAATGGCCTGGACAAACTGGTGCTGATCACCACGCTGGCGGTGCTGAGCATTGCCTTGCTGACCTCGATCCTCGATGCTCGCCTGGAAGCTCGCACCGCGAGCCTGGCCGAGTCGCTGACCGAGGCCAACCGTGAACTGACCCAACTGGCCCTGCACGACACCCTCACCGGGTTGCCGAACCGGACGTTGCTCGCCGATCGAATTGATCAGGCCATGTCGCGGGTCCGGGAAGAAGGGGGGTGCTTTGCCCTGATGTTCATCGACCTGGACGGCTTCAAACCGGTCAACGATGCCTTTGGCCACCATATGGGTGACCTGCTGTTGCGTGAAGTGGCCGTGCGCCTGCGCGAAGACTTGCGCAGCCCGGACACCCTGGCGCGTATCGGCGGCGATGAGTTCGTGTTGCTGGTGCAATTGAGCGAACAGATCGACGCCTTGAACCTCGCGGCCCATCAGGTCGGGTTGATCGCGCGTGCGTTCCGGGTTGCCGAACATGATTTGCACATTTCCGCCAGCGTCGGCATCGCGCTCTACCCGGGTAACGGGCAGTCCGCCCACGAATTGCTGATGAACGCCGACGCGGCGATGTATCACGCCAAGGGCGCGGGTAAAAACGGCTACAGCTTTTTCGATGTCTCGATGAACACTAACGCCCGCAAACAGCTGCAATTACTGCAGGACCTGCGCAATGCCGTGGAACATCAGGAATTCAGCCTGTATTACCAACCCAAGTTCGACGCCGCCAATGGCCGGCCTGTGGGCGCCGAGGCCTTGTTACGCTGGGAGCACCCGACGCAAGGGATGCTGTTGCCAGACAAGTTCATCGAACTGGCGGAAAAAACCGGGCTGATCATTCCGATTGGCGAGTGGGTGCTCAACGAAGCGTGCCGTCAGATGCGCGAGTGGTACGTGCTCGGCTACACCGATTGGCGCATCGCGGTGAACCTTTCAGCCATCCAGTTCTGTCATTCCGGGTTGGTCCAGAGCGTCGCCAAGGCCCTGGCGACGCACCATCTGCCGGCCAACAGCCTGACCCTGGAAATCACCGAGACCACGGCCATGAGCGATGCCGATGCGAGCATGACGGTGCTGCAGGAGCTGTCGGAAATGGGCGTCGACCTGTCCATCGACGATTTTGGTACTGGCTATTCGAGTTTGATGTACCTCAAGCGCCTGCCGGCCAACGAACTGAAGATCGACCGCGGTTTTGTCCGCGACCTGGAGCACGACAGCGATGACGCCGCCATCGTCTCGGCCATTGTCGCCCTCGGCCAGGCGCTGGGGCTGCGCATCGTCGCCGAAGGGGTGGAGACGGGTGTGCAGCAGGACTTCCTGACGCAGCTCGGTTGCGATTCATTGCAGGGTTACCTGCTGGGGTATCCTCTGCCGGCTGCAGGTTTCATGGTGGAAATCCATCGCGGGGAGCAATTGGTCGAGCAGCTGAAGGCCAGTGCCGAGCGCGAGATGTCGATGACATGACAGCTGACGTGAAGCCATGCAAAAACCGCCAATGGCGGTTATTCTAGCCCCCGACCGCTTAAGCTTTGATTGGGGGAAAGCTCGCATGGACAAAGTCATCGTCATCACCGGCGGTAGCCGCGGCATTGGTGCCGCCACCGCGCTGTTGGCCGCCGCGCAGGGCTATCGGATCTGCATCAACTACCAGGCTGACGAAAAGGCTGCACTCGGCGTGCTGGAGCAAGTCCGCGCCCTCGGCGCGCAAGCCATTGCAGTACGGGCCGACGTCAGCATCGAAGACGAAGTGATCGCGCTGTTCAATCGGGTAGACAGTGAACTGGGCCGGGTCACCGCGCTGGTGAACAACGCCGGCACCGTCGGGCAAAAGTCCCGGGTCGACGAGATGTCCGAGTTCCGCATTCTCAAAATCATGAAAACCAACGTCCTGGCGCCGATCCTCTGTGCCAAGCACGCGATCCTGCGCATGTCGCCCAAGCACGGCGGGCAGGGCGGCAGCATCGTCAACGTATCGTCGGTCGCCTCGCGTTTGGGATCGCCCAACGAATACGTCGACTACGCGGCCTCCAAAGGCGCGCTGGACACCTTCACCATAGGCTTGTCCAAGGAAGTGGCGGGTGAGGGGATTCGGGTCAACGCCGTGCGCCCCGGCTTCATCTATACCGATTTCCATGCCTTGAGCGGTGACCCGGATCGGGTCAGCAAGCTGGAATCGGCGATTCCGATGGCCCGGGGCGGGCGTCCGGATGAAGTGGCGGAGGCGATTGTCTGGTTGTTGTCAGACAAGGCTTCGTATGCGACGGGGACGTTTGTCGATCTCGGTGGTGGTCGCTAAGCAGAGTTCGCGCGCCGTCTACTGTCATTCCTGACAGTAGACGCCAGTCATGGATGTGCCTAGATTCGCGGTAGTCTTAAAAGGGACGCCTCGACTTGAACGCGCATACGCCATCCATCAGTGTCGTTGACCCACGCGGTTTACCCGTTCGTGCGGTGGCGTACATTCGACAAGCAGCGGACGAGCCGCTCACTTCGCGAGTGACGCATCAGGTTTTCGATCCGCTGGGGCGGCTCATTCAACAGCGCGATCCACGGTTGTTTGCCTTGAGCCAGGGCGATGCCTCGGTGCCGGCAAATCTGACCACGATTCATAGTCTGACGGAGCAAGCTCTTTGCAGCGACAGCGTCGATGCCGGTTGGCAGCTCGGATTGCCGGGTGCTGCGGGGCAGGCGCTTGAAGCATGGGACCAACGTGGCTGGCATCGTCGCACCGAGCATGACCTATTGTTACGGCCTGTCTCAGTGCACGAACAAGGTTCGGGGGAACCCGAACGCTGCGTCGAACGAATGACATTTGGGGGAATGTCGGACGATCATGCCCGGCACAACCTCTGTGGCCAACCCACCCGACAGGACGACCCGGCAGGCAGTCGTTTGATAGCAGACTATGGGCTGTCAGCGGTGGTGCTGCGTGAGAGTAGGCGTTTCCTGAAAGCTTTCGACGCAGTCGACTGGCCCACCCCGGTAGCTGATCGCGACAGTCTGCTGGAGCCGGGCGCAGGCGCGCAGTCGTCGTGGACCTACGCACCGTCCGGCGATCTGATGACCCAAACCGACGCCAAAGGCCATACCCAGCATTTTGCGCATGATCGCGCCGGTCAGTTGCGCTCAGCAGGGCTGCAACGCTCCGGGCAAATCAGCGTCGACATGCTGGTCAGTGGCATCCACTACAGCGCATCCGGCCAGGTGGAACAGGAACTCGCCGGCAACGGTATGCACACCACCAGCGCGTATGACCCAGCCAATGGGCATTTGATGCTACTGGCCACACAAGGCCCGGATCAGAGCTTTTTGCAGAAGCTCACTTACCGGTATGACCCCGTCGGCAACATCACCGAAATCACCGACGCCGCCTTACCCATTCAGCATTTTGCCAACCAGCGTATCGAACCCGTGCGACGGTTCACCTATGACACGCTATACCAATTGATCAGCGCGACCGGTTGGGAAAGTGCCAGCCCCTCACTCGGGCCGGCACTGCCGGGATGGCAGCCCTTCGGCCCACCGGATGCCAGCCGCTGGAGCAACTACAGCGAAACTTATCTTTACGATGCAGCGGGCAATCTGTTGCAGCGTATTCACCATGGCGCGGTGGACGACACCTTGACCATGCAGGTCGCAGCGCTGAGTAATCGCAGCGTCAAGGTTCACTCAGGATTGATTGGTATTGATGAATCTTTTGACGCGCGGGGTAATCTACTCGAACTCCAACCGGGACAACGGTTGCAGTGGAATGCCCGTAATCAACTGGCCAGAGTCACGCAGGTCGAGCGGGTCGATGGAGCTGACGATTTGGAGCTTTATGTCTACGACACCGAAGGTATGCGAGTGCGAAAGGCTCGCGTGGCGGCGGCAAAATCCATCGCCCACACCGCCGAGGTACGTTATCTGCCGGGCATCGAACTGCACAGCAACAGCGCTACGGGGGAGCAGCTGCAGGTGCTCAGTATTCAGGCCGGCCGCTGCACTGTACGCCTGTTGCACTGGGACAGCCCGCCACCAGCGGAGCTGGACAACGACCAGTTGCGTTATTGCTTCGACGACCACCTGGGGTCGAGTGCCTTTGAGGTGGATGCCCAGGCGCAGGTGATCAGCCAGGAAGTGTATTACCCCTACGGCGGCACGGCGTGGCTGGCCGGGCGGCATGAGGTGGAAAGCAGCTACAAGACCATTCGTTATTCAGGCAAGGAGCGCGATGCAACAGGGCTTTATTACTATGGGGCGCGGTATTACGCGCCGTGGTTGCAGCGGTGGTTGAATCCGGATCCGGCGGGGGATGTGGATGGGTTGAATTTTTATCGGTTTGTGGGAAATAGTGCTATTTCATTTAAGGATAATCATGGCCATATTTCAATCTCTGCGATTGCTAAAGGTTATCCGCTTGAGCGGCGTAATGGGGTCCACCAATTAATTCAGCAGCGAGGTATGGATAACATAAGGCAATACTTAAATTCCACTTACTTGGCTGTGAATGCTGCTTTGTTTGAGCTGCACCAAGTTGTGTATTATGCAGTGGGTGAAATGGAGAATAATGAAGTTAATGTTGATTCAGATGTTGTTAAGAGGTTTTTTGGGTCGATTAATTCGGATGATATGAGCTACCTGGTGGCGGGAAGTAAAGCTATGCTTTCTGAACTTGAGGCTGTTCAGGAAGATAGAGAAAGGATAGTGGCATTTATCGGAAGAGGGGAGTATGAACATGCAGCTGGTTTTGTGCTCAGTCATGGTCAGGATAAAGGGCAAAAAATATACATAAACTCTACTTTGTTTAAGGATGGAGGACGTTATGGCTCTTCTGAACTTGCCCATACTATTGGTCACGAGCTGACACATATATCAACGGTTTTTGGTAGTGAGGATTTTTACTATTTTGATGCGGATTTTAAAAGCATTGGCTTTATTGAAGAGAGTCAAAGGAAAGAAATGTATGATCGATATGTAAGGCCTTACATGGACGGGGTGGGGGGTAATATAGAATTGGTGATTTTTATTTTCGGGGCGGGTAATTTAATTAAGTTGGCCGGATTTAGTGATTTAGAAGACGGATCAGCATGGGACGCGTCATTTAAGAGGTTTAGGGATGAGCAGGCTTTTAGAACTCGTGTGGCCCTTAAAAACGCTGACACGATCATGGCATTCATTTCCGAAATTGGTTCAGTAGCTAGGGCGCGATCCTGGTTACTTATGTAGCAGTTTTTTCTAACAGCACGGGTTGCTATTGTGTCCTCAAAACAGTGTTTACTTTCAAAACGACCGCACAATCCGCCCCAACGTCTCCATCGCCTTCTCCGCAACCTCATCCCACGGGCTCCCATAGTTCAGCCGAATACAATTCCTGAACCGCTGCGCCGGCGAAAAGATCGGCCCCGGTGCAATGCTGATGCCTTGCGCCAACGCCATCTGAAACAACTTCAACGAATCCATCTGCTCCGGCAATTCCAGCCACAAAAAGTACCCGCCCGCCGGTTGGCTGACCCGCGTCTGCGCCGGGAAATAGCGGGCGATGGCGGCGAGCATGGCACTCTGTTGATCCTCCAGAGCGTGACGCAATTTACGCAGGTGCCGGTCGTAGCCGCCGTGTTGCAGATAATCGGCGATTGCCGCCTGGGCCGGCATCGACGCGCACAGCGAGGTCATGAGTTTCAGTCGTTCGATTTTCTGCGCATAACGCCCGGCGGCGACCCAGCCGATGCGGTAGCCGGGGGCCAGGCTCTTGGCGAACGAGCCGCAATGCATCACCAGGCCTTCGGTATCAAAGGCCTTGGCCGGTTTCGGTGCTTGTTGGCCGTAATACAGTTCGGCGTAGACATCGTCTTCGATCAGCGGCACCTGGTGGCGGCGCAACAACTCCACTAGCTGCTGTTTCTTGGCCTCGGGCACGGTCGCGCCCATGGGGTTCTGGAAGCTGGTCATGCACCAGCAGGCTTTGATCGGATAGCGCTCCAGGGTTTGCTCGAGCACGCCGAGGTCGATGCCATCGCGCGGGTGCACGGGGATTTCCACTGCCTTGAGTTTCAGGCGTTCGAGCACTTGCAGGCAGGCGTAGAACGCCGGGGCTTCGATAGCCACCAGATCTCCGGGTTGGGTCACCGCTTGCAGGCACAGGTTGAGCGCTTCCAGCGCGCCATTGGTGATCAGCAGTTCTTCCATGGGCAACATCAGTCCGCCGACCATGTAGCGCAGGGCGATTTGCCGGCGCAGTTGCGGGTTGCCCGGCGACATGTCGGTGACCACCATGCGCGGGTCCATCTCGCGGCTGGCGCTGGCCAGGGAGCGGGACAAGCGTTGCAGGGGAAACAACGTCGGGCTGGGAAACGCCGAGCCGAAGGGCACGGTGTTCGGGTCCTTGATCGAGTCAAGCACCGAGAACACCAGTTCACTGACGTCGACTTCGGTGGACTCATTGACCTGGCTGCTGATCACTGGCTCGGAAAACGGACGGGGGGCGTGGGCGTTGACGAAATAGCCGGAGCGCGGACGGGCGCGGATCAGGCCGCGACGTTCCAGCAGGTAATAGGCCTGGAACACCGTCGACGGGCTGACGCCGTAGGTCTGGCTTGCGTAACGCACCGACGGCACCCGCTGGCCCGGGCCGAGGACGCCGGAGCGGATCAGTTCTGCGATGTCGTCGGCGAATTTTTCGTAGCGTTTCATCGGTATCCCGCAATGGAGTCGATTCGATTAATTGTGGCGAGGGGGCTTGCCCCCGTTGGGTCGCGAAGCGGCCCTTCTTTGTACATACAGATAGATTTGGTACTCAGGCATTACGACTGCTGCGCAGCCGAACGGGGGCAAGCCCCCTCGCCACAGGGGACCACAACTCACCAAGGTCAGCATCTTAAAGGCTCAGCGATTCATCGGTGCAACAAACCGGCTCTTCGCCACGCTGTAGACGTCAGGCTCATCGCTGTCGACCACCTTGAAGTTGATGCTCTGCGAACTGCTGGCCGGACGCTCCGTGAGCATCGCCACCGACACCGGCACATCGACAATCTCCCCCGGCGCCAGGCTCAACCCGGTCTTGCCCCGCAACTCGAAACCATCGGCATCCACCAGGCTCAATTGATAGTCCTGACGCTGCTGGGTTTTGTTGATCACCTTCAGACTGTAGATGTTTTCGATCTGCCCCTGGCTGTTCTCGCGGAACAGGCCCCGGTCCTTGCTGACGTCGAGCGACACCATCGGCCGTTCCACCAGCGCCACCACCAGGGCTGCGATCATCACCAGCAGCACGGCGGTGTAGCCGATCAGTCGCGGACGCAACAGGTGTGTCTTGCCACCCTGCAACTGATGCTCGGACGTGTAGCTGATCAATCCAGGGGCGTAGCCCATCTTGTCCATGATCGAATCACAGGCGTCGATGCACGCGGCGCAACCGATGCATTCCATCTGCAAGCCATCGCGGATATCGATGCCGGTCGGGCAGACTTGTACGCAGAGCTGGCAATCGATGCAATCGCCCAAACCCACTTCGGCGGGCTTGACCTCGCGTTTGCGCGGGCCACGGTTTTCGCCTCGGGCCACGTCGTAGGAAATGGTCAGGGTGTCCTTGTCGAACATCACGCTTTGGAACCGCGCGTAGGGGCACATGTGCATGCACACCGCTTCACGCAGCCAACCGGCATTGATGTACGTGGCACCGGTAAAAAACAACACCCAGAACAGGCTGACGCCGCTCATTTGAAAGGACAGCAGCTCTTCGGCCAACGGCCGGATCGGCGTGAAGTAGCCGACGAACGTCAGGCCGGTCAGCAGGCTGATGGCCAGCCACAAGGTGTGCTTGGCCGAGCGACGCATCAGCTTGTTCAGGCCCCACGGCGCGGCTTGCAACTTGATCCGCTGGTTGCGTTCGCCCTCGGTGATCTTCTCGCACCACATGAAGATCCACGTCCACGAACTTTGCGGGCAGGTGTAGCCGCACCAGACCCGGCCCGCGAACACGGTGATCGCAAACAGGCCGAACGCAGCAATGATCAACAGCGCCGAGAGCAGAATGAAATCCTGCGGCCAGAAGGTCGCGCCGAAGATATGGAATTTGCTTTCCGAAAGGTCCCAGAGCACCGCCTGGCGACCGCCCCAGTTCAACCACACGGTGCCGAAAAACAGCAAGAACAGAAAACCCGCGCCGCTGATGCGCAGATTGCGGAACAGTCCGGTGAAGCTGCGGGTGTGGATCAGGCTGTCGCTGGATCTGGCCTTCATCCTGGGACGCGAAGGCTCGAATGTTTCTACGGTTCGGACGGGGATTCTCTCGCTCATGGTCTTTCGCTCATCAGCCTCCATCAGGCATGAGCACTATGAGCGGCGATCTGTTTGCATAACAGACTCAGGTATTGCATTAAAAAGCGGATCAGATGGCCGTTCCTGCATGGCCTGCGACAACTTGAAGCAGCCGTCGCTGCTGGCCCCGTGGGCCTTTGCAAAACAGGGGCGGCAAGTGCGGATCAATCCCGGTCAAATCACCGAACCACGGTCGGTGGCTTTCAAGTGCCGGCGTCCATCCACCGCGCCTGCGACGGTCAAGGCGTCGGCCTCGGCTTCCGTGATGTAGATGCGCTCGCCTTCGATGTCCACTGCCGACATGGCTTTGGCACCGTCGGTGATGATGGTCACGTCGGGACACAGACGAATGAGTTCGCCATTTTCGGTGGTGAAAAAGCAGGTCTGGTTCTCGATGCGCACGGTCACGGCGGAATCCTTTTTTTCAGTGGAATCTAAAGTTTCAGGCCGCAACCGCCGGTCATCGTTCTGTGCAACCGATTAATGGTCGCTGCGGTCCACCTTCCATGGCCCTCTCACAAGGACAACCCCATGAACGCCTGGTGGCACGAAGTCTGGGTGACCCTGCAAGCCGAGTTCGCCGACATCGCCGATGCCTCGCAACTGACGCGAGTGACCGTGCGCCTGTTGATGGCTGCCTTGCTGGGCGGGATTCTCGGGTTCGAGCGCGAACACCAGGGCAAGGCCGCCGGCGTACGCACCCACATGCTCGTGGCGATGGGAGCGGCGCTGTTCGTGTTGGTGCCGCAGATGTCCGGCTCGCAGGCCGATGCCATGAGCCGGGTAGTGCAGGGCGTGATTGCCGGGGTCGGCTTCCTGGGGGCTGGCACTATCCTGAAGAACCACGAAGGCGATGAAGGCCACGTCAAAGGCCTGACCACCGCCGCCGGCCTGTGGATGACCGCCGCCATCGGCGTCGCGGCCGGGCTGGGCCGCGAGGCGACGGCGGTGCTCAGTACGTTGTTGGCGCTGGGGGTGTTCAGTGTGATGCCGGGGATTGTGAAGCTGATCGACAAGGATCACGTTCCGTAGGCGCAGCCTTCGGCAACTCCTGCTGATCAGGGCTCCACCTTGTCCGCGTGAGTTGTTTCACGACCTGATTCCTGCTCGTTGATCTTCGTTTCTGAGAGTTCGTGCTGGCTGTAGTCAATTTCACCCTGCAGCAGATGACTCTCCAGATCCTTGATTATTGAGCTTTTGGTGGTTTGTTCTGCCGTGTTGCGCTCGGCTTCGAAGCAAAGAAATTCGTAGTTGAATATTTTCAAAGGAAGGCCAGCCGTCGATTGGTCGTTCACGGTTGAGCGCGTGGTGCTGTGCGCTCGCTGTGTTTGTGAATTCGTAGAGGCTGGGGAAAAAAGTGTTCATGGCTGGCCACACGCAAGGCTAATGGAGTGATGGCCATATAAGGCGAGGGATGTCAGTTTCGTAAAGTGTCGGGAGGGCAGAATTGCCGCTTCAGGACCGGTACTACGCGTTCTTGGGAAGTGTCATTCATTTTTATGATCGTCCCTGGTTTCGACGCAGGAACGATCAATTGTTGTCATTCAGGATTCACAATCACCGGCGGTATCGTCGTTGGTGGTTCTTTCCTTGGCGGCGGGTTGGTGCCGGGTGGATCCTGTTCGGGCACCGGCTGCGGTTCGGTCGGCGGTATCACCGGGTTGTCGATGTTGGGATCGGGGGTTTCAGCCGGGAACGGATTGTTCATTGTTCAGCCTGCGGTGGCACATGGCGTGAGTCGTGCTTAAGTTGGTTGACTGCTGTGGGAGGATTTGGTGCCGACTTTATTTCGCCGCTGACAGGTGTTGCCGAGCAACAGAAAACCACAGAGGTTCTTGGTTTTGTGGTTTTTCTTTCTTGCTTAAAGGGCCGCCGCCTTCACAGTCAAATCTCGATCAAATATCCAAAATCGATTTCGCATGCCGGCTGCCCGCCTCGCATCCCCCAATTTTCAGCGTCATGTTCATTCAGTAAAATCAACACCGACTGAGCAGGGAGGCTGAGTTGTTCTGTCAGCGCTTCACAGATGGTTTGATAAAGCCGACGCTTGGTTTCCAGCTTGCGCCCCTTGAACAGTGTTATCTCTACGAGGATGAATTCGGTGCGGTCACCCGGCGCGCGAAAGTCCTTTGCGTCATAGGTGTGATAGCGCGCCTGTAGTTCTTCTCTACTAACTTTCAACACCTGCTTCAGGCAACGATAAACCGTTTCGATAACTGCGCGTCGGGTGACCGCATCACGCTGGACCGGATCTTCTATTCGGACTATGGGCATGGCTAACCTCAACTTGACATGTGTGCGAATGTCGTTGAAAGGAGATCGGCGAGTAATTCCCGATGCTCGTTTAAGTGGTTGGATAGCAGCCATTCGAGGGCCGCGGAGACGTCAGCGGTGGCTTTGTCCTGAGAGAGTTTGAAGCGTCCTTCAATATGTTCTGGATGAATCTCAAGGCTCCGGATATTGCGTAGGTTGGTTACGACTCGTGGGTCGTTGGGATCGACTCGATAATCCGCTTCCTGTGCTGCCAGACGCTCGGCGGTGCGCTGCAATATGTCGATGTTCTGGCTGGGGCTACTCGATACGGAAACCTGTGCCTGCATATGTACAGCCAGGTAGTTCCAGGTTGGCAGTTGTTGGGAAACGTAGGCGTGGGGGGGATGTAAGCCGACGGCCCCATGAATATTATCTGGCAACTAAGGCACGACGTTGTATTGAACTGTGGATTTCTGACATCGACGTGTCCGAACAGCGAACCATCGGGCTGACGCAATAGCGGAATATGACTGGATATCAATCGGCCTTCCTGTTGGGATGTAATCGTTGCCAAGGGAAAGGTATCGATGAAGCGATCAATCAATCGCTGATCGGTAGAGCGGTGTTGTGGATAATGAAACGGGCAAGTAGCCATAGGTATGTCCTCTAGGAGGAAAAAGGAACTAAAGCGCGAATACTCTTGGCATTGTTTGTGGTGATGCAGTGCAATCACCATTTGCGCTGACTTAGCTAACCCTTTGGCTCCGCCTGTAGGTCACGTTTCCCGGCATCGAAAGATTACGTCACTTTCAAACGACACCAGCCCGGTATACATAGGTCGACAGTCCATCTGTGCCTGCGATATGGGGTGACCAAGAGTTCGCGCAAACCTTGGTTAAGTATGGTGCGTTAGATCTGCTGGTCCCAGTTGTCTGGCGAGTGATTGAACAATGGTCTTCGAGCGCAATGCGAGCAGACTGAACGATCCCGCGTCGCCCATGCCGTGGGACGACTCGCATAACCCGTTAAGGTAAGCAGGTAGTCCCTCAACCAGATCGATCCGATAGTCGCGTGCAATAGACAATTCACTCAGTTGATTATCGGCAGCGAGCAACTCCAATACTGGCGGAAAGGGTTCTTGTCGATCGCCTCCACCGAGATCGAGAAAGCCGGTGGCAAGAATAATCAAGTCGAAGCTCTGTCGATGGGTGCTCCCATCCAGGAAGTGGCGACTTTCAATTTCCACACCTGTCGCCGATGGACTGCAAGCTTGAATTTCTTCGCACATGCGCAGTTGTAAACGGTTTTCTCCAAGCAACGTTTGCTCGTACCGGCGCACATATAACTGATTCAAGACATCAATGTCGGCGGATGAGTAATTGGTGTTCACGAGTTCCTGACGTAGCCGTTCTTTGTGATTGGGGAGAGCGTGATAAAAAGTGTCGACGAACGAGGGGAAATAAACTTCTTCGGAGAATGGGCTGGTGTCCTTCTGGCGGAAGCCAAAATTGCGCGTAAACCCTACGACTTCGCATACTCCGGATTGCTCGCTGGCATGAAGCAGAATTTCCACAGCGCTCTGGCTGCCGCCAATTACAGCGACGCGACATTGCCCCGCCGTTGCCGCTATGCCCGCCGCAACAGCTGGCAAGTAGTCGTTGAGATGGCGTACGCGTACATCATTCAGGCCCACGAAAGGCGCCGGGATATGGGGTGTACGTCCGGGTGCAACTACCAGAGACCGGGCATGGAATACCCGACCTTCGCTGCAGCGCACCTTGAAATGGGGGCTGGTGCCTTCAGAGGCGCAAATCGCTTCGACTGATTGCGCTTTGCAACCATAAAGTACGCGGTCGCCGAAGAACCCTGCAGCCCAGCTGACGTACTGGGCATACTCGGCGCGCAATGGATAGTGCAAGGGTAGATTCAGGTGTTCATAAAGCCGGTTGTGCTCGAACAAGAAATTGGTGAAAGTATAACGACTACGCGGATTACGCGGCGTGACTAGGTCGCGAAGCGGATGATTCTGAATGTCCGAGCCAGGCAACATCATATTGGGCTGCCAGAACGGCCCCGGACGTTTCTCGACAAAAGCTACCCGCAGATGCGGAGCCAACTCCTCCAAAGCAATCGCCAATGCGATATTCGCGGGTCCGAATCCGATGCCGAACACATCGACTATTGAGGCGGGGGACGTCATACCTGCACCTCCGTCATTTTGACCGTAGATATGACCGGCGCAGCCGAGTAATTTTGTTTGGAAAGGACCCTGTCCATGCGGTCTAGTATCTGCTCGACTTGCAGGCTGCTAATCACCAATGGAGGGAGAAAGCGCAGCACCGCTCCATGGCGACCGCCAGTTTCTATAAGTAAACCTTCCTCAAGACAAGCGCGCTTCACGTTGGCCGCCAAGGTGCCCGCTGCTTGAGGATGTCCTTGAGAGTCGACCTGACCATTCGGATCGATCAACTCCATTCCCTGCATTAATCCTCGACCGCGTACGTCACCGATACACGCATGTTGGCTTTTGAGCTGTAGCAGGCCGTCGCGTAGTTGGTCGCCAACGGTACGGACATGTTCCAGCAGGCTCTCTTCGCGAATGAACTCAAGCGTCGCGGCACCGCTGACCAATGCAATTTGATTGCCCCTGAACGTGCCAGCGTGGGCACCGGGCTTCCACTGATCGTACTGCTCTCGATAAAGCAATAACGACAAGGGATAACCGCCGCCGATGGCTTTGGATAACAAAATTGCATCAGGGATGATATCGGATTGCTGAAAAGCGAAGATGTCGCCGCTACGGCCGATCCCGCTCTGAATTTCGTCCAACACTAAAGGTACTTGATGGCGCTCGGTGATTTCCCTCACCTGACGGAGCCAATGGGCACTGGCGGGAATGCAACCGCCTTCTCCTTGAATGGCCTCCAGCAACACCATCGCTGGTTTGCTAATTCCGCTTTCAGGATCGCTTAGTACGTTTTCGAGACAGGCTAGACTTAGACGCTCAGTTTCATCGGCGCAAATGCCCGGACCGAATGGACTGCGAAAGGCATAGGGATAAGGTAGAAAATGCACCTCTCCCGGTAGACCGCTAATTGATTGTTTGGGCGCCAGATTACCCATCATGCCCAAGGTGCCATGTGTCATGCCGTGGTAGGCACCCTGAAAAACGATAACCGAGCGACGTCCAGTGGCGGTCTTGAACAGTTTGAGGGACGCTTCGACCGCATCTGCGCCAGTAGGGCCACAGAGCTGGAATTTTGCTTGCATAGCAAATGCCGGCGGGAGTACCTCGAAAAGCTCGCGCACGAAGCCTATTTTCGCCGGGGTGGCAATATCCAGAGCCTGTTGTAGCTGGCCAGATTTCAGAAAAGCCATGACACGGGCTTGAACAAATGGGTGATTGTGCCCGAGTGGCAGTGCACCCGCACATGCCAAGCAATCGAGGTAGCGGCGGCCATCGCTGTCAACCACCTCTGCGCCAGCGCCATAACTTAGTATTCTGGGAATGTTGTTTGCGTATGTACGGGCATTGGATTCCCGACTTGTCAAAAATTGCAAAGATTCTAAGGTCATGGAAAACAGTCCTTGTTAGATTGAAACGGTTTTGATCTTACGTTTGAGACTTTTAAGCGAAGCGGCCTCACCGAGCGCTTTAATCCAGCGGCGATACTCCAGCCCCATACGATCGCTCAAAACGTGCATTTCGGCATGAGTATCCAGAGGAAGCCGAGCGGGGCGCTGGGATTCGACAATGCGCCGGTCCTGCTCGAAAACCATATTCTGGCGTGACAGAATTTGCTCTAGGCTGAGATCAGCGCCGAAGTTAATGGCCACGATCAGCCAGATGATGCATTGCGCTTCGTCTACGGGTGTGGCGTTGAAAAAGGTGCTGAAGCGCTCGGTCTCGCCGGACTTTTTCATAAAGTAAGCAGTGGTGGGATTAAATACCGAATAGGTATAGCGCGCGTTAATTGGTATTCCTCGATGGTCGCCATAAGGCTGGAAAACGCAAATTTCAGAAGAGTGCAAGCCGCGCTCATCTTCGTGGACACTGTATTTCTTCAACGGTTCTGGAGCATCCGGCAAGCCATTGAGGTTGGCGTGGACGAAGGGAAAGTGCGACGCGTCGATAAAGTTTTCCACCGACCGTAATGCATTCGCTTTGTAGTGATAGGGGCCGGCGTAAATTTTTCGATAGTTGACATCATCCCATTGTGAAAACTCCGGTAGCGGTCGCTGCGGTGTCTCCAAACTGACCCATATGTAGCCAAAGCGTTCCTGGGCATGATGACGATAAACGAGGCGTTGTGAAGCGGGTCCGCTTCGCTCTGGGTGCGCTGGCACGCGCGTACATTCCCCTTTAGGGTTGTAGCGCCACCCATGATATGGGCACTCGATCTCTCCCTGCTTAATCTGTCCGAGCGACAAACGTGCTCCACGGTGTCCGCAGTAGTCTTTCCAGGCATGCACCTGACCTTTGTCGTCGCGCCAAAGCACCAAATCGTTGCCCAGCAAACGTGCTGCCTTGGGGTGTTCCGAGCCGACCTCCGTACTTGGGCACACTACATGCCATTGTCCCAGTAAAGCTTGGTAGTCGATTTCGTCACGATTCCATTGGCTGGTGTAGATCATCGATATCTCCTGTATTCATGCACGCAGGGGCCGGCGCCGCAATTAGGAGCCGTCCGATGTCGTTGGATTTCAGCGAGTTTCGGTTTGAAGAGGATTGAATTGCCAGCCGGGAGCTTTCCAACCAGTCTCGTCATAATCATCAAGACATTGATCGACCAGTGCCTTGCACTGGTCCATGACGCCTATGGATTCGCAATGACGCAACATGTCGAGACGTACCTGCTCGTTGTTGCCGGCGTAGTTGTGTTCATAGAGTTCGTGGCGGCCCGCAAACTCACTGCCTAGCGCGTCCCAAAGAAGCTTGATGAGTTTCATGCGTTCTGAGGCGCTTTGATGGTTACCCTGGTAGTAGCCGTCAATCAAAGGCCGTATTTGAGGGTTGGCCATGTCCAACCAACTAGCCACCTGCATGATTGGCGCACCGCCCAGTATCGTGTTGAAGATCGGTTTGAGTTGACTCATGATCTGCGTCCCGAAATAGCGGACTGTGGCTGCGGCTTCAAGACGTGGAACTACTGACTGGTCTTTCCGTACTTCAGGGGACTGGCACAAATTCTCGGTCAGCATCCATAACATGTTGCGCAGTGCGACTATTTCTGCAAAACGCGTTCGCACCCCGCGAAACTCGGAAGATCCGTTTGATGCCAGTACCTTGGCCAGCAGGCCACAAATGAAGTCCATCTTGACCGCCAGGCGGGTACCGGATTGCAGCGGATAGCGATTCAAAAAACCTGAAGCCCCGTAGAAACTGCGAGCGCGCTCAATGTCGCGGTAAATAAGCACGTTTTCCCAGGGAACCAAAACGCCGTCGAAGATCAGTACCGAATCGTTTTCATCGAAACGACTTGAGAGGGGATGATCGAATGGACTCAAGGATGCCGCTTCGTAAGAACGGCGACACATGATTTTAAGGTTGGGTGCGTTCATTGGCAGTATAAAACACAGGGCGAAATCTTCTTCCGCGCCAGCTTGGTAATGAGTGGCGCTGTTTTGGGCGACGAAGGTTGCATTGGACAATGCGGCGCTCGTTGCAACCATCTTGACACCGCGCACAATCATGCCCGCGTCCGTTTCTTTTTCTACATGCAAATAGATATCGCGCATCTGAGCGGCACTGTGTGCACGGCCAATCGGTGGATTGACCAGTACATGGTTGAGGAACAGAACCTTTCGTGCGCTTTTCTGATACCACGATAAGGCATTGTCTTTAAATGGCTCGTATAGATGGGGATCTGAGCGCAAAGTCGCAGTAAATCCGGCCTTGTAGTCCGGAGTGCGTCCCATGAATCCATATGAAAGCCGTGCCCAATGAGCAATGGCATCCCGGGCACGTAACAAATCCTCAGAGGATCGAGATGGCATAAAGTAACGATGGGTGCGATAGCCATCAGGGTCAATATCAGTCATCAAGTCAAGAGTCGCCGGAGCATGCAGAGCATCATATAGGCGCGAAAGTGAGTAGGCACTATTACGAAAAGCTGGGTGTTCGGAGACATTCTTTACACGCTGACCGTAAATGTATACTTCTCGCCCATCATCAAGGCTGTTTAGAAAGTCTGGACCTGTCATCATCTCGTTGTGCACGATATTATTCATCACGTGGATCTCGTTTGTTAGTTGGCAAGACTGTGTTGCAATCGAAAGCAAGTTACTTTTAAGTCGCAAGAAAACGAATTATTAGGGCCACGCCGGATACAAGAACAATCACGTTGATCAGTTTGAGGAACTGCTCCCTGGACATCCTCAATGTGATTCGGCGGCCGACGGTAACGCCAATCAACATGCTGGGGGTCAGAAACAACGCCAGCCATAGCAAATCGGCGTCCGTGTACACACCTGCGAATGCAAACAAAACCACACGGGTCAGGGTGCTGAGGCCGATGAGAGTGGTCTGGGTAATGCGCATGGACTCTTTGTTGGATAGTCGTCCGCTCAGATAGATCGCATAGATAAATCCGCCACTGCCAAACAAGGCGCTGAAAATGCCGCCGATGGTGCCAAGTGGGATGGCCGCCTTTGGAGTGAAGGTCCGCTCAGGCTTAAGACCACTTAGAGAATAGAGGGCGTAACCGGTGACGAAGATCCCCAGTGCTGGCAGAAGGAACTCCGGGCGTGTAGTGAGCAATATTACCGCGCCTATTAGGCTTCCAAGGATCATTACCGGCACCAACCGCCGCAATTCGGCCTGGTCAGCGTTATGTCCGCCCCGACTGATGTTGACCAGTGCCGCGAACAGATCCATTAACGCTAGCAGCGGTACGACTTTGGCAATGGGGATGAATAGCACCAGAAATGGACTCGCTATCAATGCCGTACCAAACCCGGCGATCCCAAAGATGATGTAGGCACAGAGTAGCGTGGAGAAAATTACGATATAGCTGATCATGTCCATGGCAATGACATCGTTCATTAAAGAGATTCTCCATATCCATTGCTGAAACTGAAAAGTACGTTGTCCAGTTTTCGATTTTATTTTTTCTGATCGAGTTGTGTGCTCGGAATTGAGTGGCGTAGTTAGATTTAGTTGTTTTGTGTGAGGTCTGCAAGTGGGTGGATATCCCTGTGTAGGAGTATTCATCCAGTTGTCAGGGACAAGTCTTACAAAATATTTTGAGCTTTCTGAGTTGTGATTGATGTGTTTAAGGGGGCAGGTATTTTCGGCTCTCTTTTAAAAACTAATGCTTAGTTTGATTCTAAGTGAGGGGCGGGTGGTGGCGGGGTGTAGGCCAGGGTGTAGGATTAAACAAACAGAATCGTTGTTGGTTAATGTTATTTTTATTGAAAAAAGCGACAGGCGGTAGTTTCGGCTTGCAGAGTCAACGGCTTCAAAAAGCAATTACAACTATCTGTAGCTACGCTTGCCACAGTCCTTCAGAGGATCTACCCCGTTGGACGTCGATCACCACCTTTCGTCTCGGATTCTGCTCTGGTGCTGGAGGGACCAGCAAATGATCCGGAGGCAGCGGTTCGGATCTTTGATGTTGGGGGCGGGTTTTTCCTTCGGAATGGGAATGCCATGAAGATGGCCTTGTTTCTGCTTACTGATTAGGAGTACAGCGGCCTTCCACTTTTTGGATGGGATGGCTACTGATGAGTCCCGATGAAACTTTCCCGGCAGCTGTCGCTCGGAACCTAAGTGAGTGCATCCCGGGGCGGATTGCCCGGTGGGGTGGCGACCAGACACAAGCGCGTCCATGGGGCGTAAGGAGAGAGGCTCGATGACGGCTGAAAAACCGACTGAGTTGAGCTACAACCCGCACATGCCGCTGTCGCAGGCGTTGTTGCTGCCGCGTATCGTCATTGAAAACATCATGCCGACCCTTGAAGGCGGGCAGTTCGCCGTCAAGGCCGTGGTGGGGCAGTACGTGGTGGTAACGGCCAAGGTCTTCGCCGACGGGCATGACAAGCTGGCGGTTCGCGTGCGCTGGCGGGCCGAAGACGAGGACGTCTGGCAAAGCGCTGCCATGAACGACCTGGGCAACAACGGTTGGCAAGGGCAGTTCCGGGTCGACAGCCAGGGCCCTTATCTGTTCTGTATCGAAGCCTGGATCGATCAGTTCGCCAGTTTTTGCTACGAGCTGGAAAAGAAGCATGCGGCGGCGGTGCCCGTCAGCCTGGAATTGCAGGAAGGACGGATTCATGTCCAGCAGGCCGCCGAACGCAGCGAAGGGCTACTCAGCGAACAACTGGCGGCCTTGCACCATGAACTGTCAGGGCTGCTTGAAACCGAGCAGATCGCACTGTTTTTGCACCCGCGTAGCGCCGACCTCATGGCCCGCGTCGATCATCGCGCCTACCTGAGCCTGAGCCCGGAGTACCCGGTGGATGTGGAGCGCGAACTGGCGCAGTTCGCCAGTTGGTATGAATTGTTCCCGCGTTCGATCACCGACAGTCCGGCCCGCCACGGCACCTTCAATGACGTGCATTCGCGGCTGGCGATGATCCAGGACATGGGTTTCGACGTGCTGTATTTCCCGCCGATCCACCCGATCGGGCGCAGCTACCGCAAAGGCCCGAACAACTCGCTGACGGCGGGCCCCGATGATCCGGGCAGCCCCTATGCGATTGGTAGCGAGGAGGGCGGGCACGAGGCGATTCACTCGCAATTGGGCAGCCGTGAAGACTTCCGCCGACTGGTGGCGGCCGCCGCGGCCCATGGCCTGGAAATCGCCCTGGATTTTGCCATCCAGTGCTCCCAGGACCATCCATGGCTCAAGCAACACCCCGGCTGGTTCAACTGGCGGCCGGACGGCACGATCAAATACGCGGAAAACCCGCCGAAGAAATACCAGGACATCGTCAACGTCGACTTCTATACCCCGGAGGCAATTCCGAGCCTGTGGGTGGAACTGCGCGACATCGTAGTGGGCTGGGTCGAGGAGGGCGTGAAGATCTTCCGCGTCGATAATCCGCACACCAAGCCGTTGCCGTTCTGGCAGTGGCTGATCGCCGATGTACGGGCGCTGTACCCCGAGGTGATCTTCCTCGCCGAAGCCTTTACCACCCCGGCAATGATGGCGCGCCTGGGCAAGGTCGGTTATTCCCAGAGCTACACCTATTTCACCTGGCGCAATACCAAGGCCGAACTGGCGACTTATTTCACCGAACTCAACGAGTCGCCCTGGCGCGAATGCTACCGGCCGAATTTTTTCGTCAATACACCGGACATCAACCCGGCCTTCCTCCATGAATCCGGGCGCCCCGGGTTCCTCATCCGCGCCGTACTAGCGACCATGGGCTCGGGCCTGTGGGGCATGTACTCGGGTTTCGAGTTGTGCGAGTCGGCGCCGGTACCGGGCAAGGAGGAATACCTCGATTCCGAGAAGTACGAGATCCGTCCACGGGATTTCAATGCGCCGGGCAACATCATTGCCGAGATCGCCCAACTCAACCGCATCCGCCGGCAGAACCCGGCGTTGCACACCCATCTGGGTCTGAAGGTCTACAACGCCTGGAACGACAACATCCTGTACTTCGGCAAACGCAGCTTTGACGGCAGCAATTTCATTCTGGTGGCGGTCAGCCTCGACCCGCACAACGTGCAGGAAGCCAACTTCGAGTTGCCATTGTGGGAAATGGGCTTGCCCGACTACGCCAGCACCCAGGGCGAAGACTTGATGAATGGCCATCGCTGGACCTGGCACGGCAAGCAGCAATTCATGCGGATCGACCCGGCGCATCAGCCGTTCGGGATTTGGAGAATTACCGCCTCTTGAGAACACCACAGGGGATTCTCAGCCTGTGGCCAAGATGAATTCACCAGGAGTTTCACATGGCGAAGAAACCCAAGGCAGCCACGTTCATCAAGGACCCGCTCTGGTACAAGGACGCGGTGATCTATCAAGTCCACGTCAAATCGTATTTCGACTCCAACAACGACGGAATTGGCGACTTTCCCGGTCTCATCGCCAAGCTCGACTACATCGCCGACCTGGGTGTCAACACCATCTGGCTGTTGCCGTTCTATCCCTCGCCACGGCGCGACGACGGTTATGACATCGCCGAATATCGCGGCGTACACAGCGACTACGGCACCATGGCCGATGCCAGGCGGTTCATTGCCGAGGCGCACAAACGCGGCCTGCGGGTGATCACCGAGCTGGTCATCAACCACACCTCCGACCAGCACCCCTGGTTCCAGCGGGCGCGCAAGGCAAAGCCCGGTTCGGCGGCGCGGGACTTCTACGTGTGGTCCGATGACGATCAGAAATACGACGGCACCCGCATCATCTTTCTCGACACCGAAAAGTCCAACTGGACCTGGGACCCGGTTGCCGGCCAATACTTCTGGCACCGTTTCTACTCCCACCAGCCCGACCTGAACTTCGATAACCCGCAAGTCATGAAAGCGGTGCTGTCGGTGATGCGTTACTGGCTCGACATGGGCATCGACGGCTTGCGCCTGGACGCGATTCCCTACCTGATCGAGCGCGACGGCACCAATAACGAGAACCTGCCGGAAACCCACGACGTCCTGAAAAAGATCCGCGCCGAAATCGACGCCAACTACCCCGACCGCATGCTGCTGGCTGAGGCCAATCAGTGGCCGGAAGACACCCAGTTGTACTTTGGCGACACAGACAAGAAAGGCCTGAACGGCGACGAATGCCACATGGCCTTTCACTTCCCGTTGATGCCGCGCATGTACATGGCGCTGGCCCAGGAAGATCGCTTCCCGATTACCGACATTCTGCGCCAGACCCCGGATATCCCCGCCAACTGCCAATGGGCAATCTTCCTGCGCAACCACGACGAGCTGACCCTGGAGATGGTCACCGACAAGGAACGCGACTACCTGTGGAATTACTACGCCGCCGACCGCCGGGCGCGGATCAACCTGGGGATTCGCCGTCGCCTGGCGCCGCTGATGGAGCGTGACCGCCGCCGGGTCGAGCTGCTCAACAGCCTGCTGCTGTCCATGCCCGGCACGCCGACCCTGTATTACGGCGATGAAATCGGCATGGGCGACAACATCTACCTCGGTGACCGCGACGGTGTGCGTACGCCGATGCAATGGTCCATCGACCGCAACGGCGGTTTCTCCCGCGCCGACCCGGCGAGCCTGGTGCTGCCGCCGATCATGGACCCGCAATATGGCTACCTGTCGGTCAACGTCGAAACCCAGGCTGGCGACCCCCATTCGCTGTTGAACTGGACCCGGCGCATGCTCGCCGTGCGCAAGCAATCCAAGGCCTTCGGGCGCGGTACGTTGAAGATGCTGTCGCCGAGCAACCGGCGGATTCTGGCCTACACCCGTGAATACACCGGGGTGGACGGTAAACACGAAGTCATTCTGTGCGTGGCCAACGTGTCGCGCAGCGCCCAGGCCGCCGAGCTGGATTTGTCGGCCTACGTCGGCATGGTGCCGGTGGAAATGCTTGGAGGTAACGCATTTCCGCCCATCGGCCAGCTGAATTTCCTTTTGACGTTGGCGCCCTACGGCTTTTACTGGTTCGGTCTCGCCGCGGAAAACCAGATGCCGAGCTGGCACGTGGAGCCCGCACAAAGCCTGCCGGACTTCACCACGCTGGTGCTGAAAAAACGCATGGAGGAACTGCTCGAAGCGCCGTCACGCACCACGCTGGAGCAAAGCATCCTGCCGAGTTGGTTACAGAACCGCCGCTGGTTCGCGGGCAAGGACGCTGCCATCGAACAGGTCGAACTGGCCTATGGCGTGCGGTTCGGCGATCCGCAGCACCCGGTGCTGTTCAGCGAGATCAATGTCACCAGCGCTGGCCAGAGCAGCCGCTACCAGTTGCCGTTCGGCTTTATCTCGGAAGATCAGGTCGGTACTCCGTTGCCCCAGCAATTGGCGTTGTCGCGGGTACGGCGCGGGCGCCAGGTCGGTCTGATCACCGATGCCTTCAGCCTGGAGACCTTTGTGCATGCGGTATTGCAGGGCATTCAGGCCGGTACCGTGTTGGCCTCCAGCGAGGGCGACATTCGTTTCGAGTCCACCGCGGAGCTTGAAAAACTCGGCCTCAATGCCGAGTCGCCGGTACGTTACCTGTCCGCCGAGCAGTCCAACAGCTCGGTGGTGATCGGCAACAGCCTGGTGCTGAAGCTGATCCGCAAGGTCGCCTGCGGTGTGCATCCGGAACTGGAAATGAGCGCGTACTTGACGCAAGCCGGGTTCAGCAATATTTCGCCATTGCTGGGGGCCGTGGTGCGCCGGGACGGGGCGGGTGAAGACAATTTGCTGATGATCGCTCAAGGCTATCTGAGCAATCAGGGCGACGCCTGGGAATGGACGCAGAACAACCTCGAACGGGCGCTGCGCGATGAACTGGCCGACGCTGTGTCCGAGCAAGAACAACATTACAACGCGCTCGGCGAACTGAAAGATTTCGCCGCTATGCTCGGTCAGCGCCTGGGGGAAATGCATCAGGTGCTGGCGGCGCCGAGTGCCAACCCGGACTTCTTGCCCCAGGTCACCACGCAGAAGGAGGCGCTGGCCTCGGCAAGGGATGTCGCGGCGCAAATCGAGCACGGGCTGAATTTGCTCAAGCAGCATAAAAATCAACTGAACCCGGCGGACCAGACCCTGGTCAGCCGTTTGCTGGACAACAGGAAAACCATCCTCGGCCATGTACAAATGTTGGGCAAAAAGACCGCGGGCGGCTTGCGCATTCGTGTGCACGGCGACCTGCATCTGGGGCAGGTGCTGGTGATCAAGGGCGATGCCTACCTGATCGACTTCGAGGGCGAACCGGCGCGGCCTTTGCATGAACGACGGGGCAAACACAGCCCGTACAAGGATGTCAGCGGCGTGCTGCGTTCCTTCGACTATGCGGCGGCGATGGCGATCAATGTGCAGAACGTCGATAACACCGCGGCGGCCGATGTCGCGCGCTTGCGGGTCACCGATCGCTACTTGAGCGAGGCGCGGCAAGCATTTGTCGACGCTTATCGGCTGGCGGCAGCTAGTCTTGCCCATGCATGGCAAGATCCCGAAGGCGAGGATGCAGCACTGGCGTTGTTCGGTCTGGAGAAGGCGGCGTATGAAGTGGCCTATGAGGCGGAAAATCGCCCCGCCTGGTTGCCCGTGCCGTTGCACGGTTTATATGGATTATTGAGTGGGCTTAAACCCTTTTCCGATCTTGGTGGAGAGTAGTCATGAGTGTCTCGAACAAGGAACAGGGTCATCACAAAGAAGCGCTGCTACCCAGGGCGCGGGATATCGATGCATTGGTGCGTGCCGAGCATATCGATCCTTTCGCCATTCTCGGCCCTCACGCCGATGGCGCTGGCGGGCAATTCATTCGCGCGTATCTGCCGGGCGCCCTGAGTGTGCAGGTGCTGGCCAGGGACTCCGGCGAAGAGCTCGGTCACCTTGAAGCCACGCAGACGCCGGGGTTGTTCGTCGGGCATTTCCAGCGTGCGCAAGCGTATCTGCTGCGCACCCATTGGGCCGGCGACGAGCAAACCGCAGAAGATCCTTACAGCTTCGGCCCGTTGTTGGGCGAAATGGACTTGTACCTGTTTGCCGAAGGCAATCACCGCGACCTCAGCGCGTGCCTGGGTGCGCAACTGAAAACCGTGGACGGTGTCGACGGCGTGCGTTTTGCGGTGTGGGCGCCGAATGCCCGGCGGGTGTCGGTGGTCGGCGATTTCAACGTCTGGGACGGGCGCCGGCACCCGATGCGCCTGCGTCACCCCACCGGTGTCTGGGAGTTGTTCATCCCGCGCCTGCAAGCGGGGGACGCCTACAAATACGAGATTCTCGGCGCCCACGGCATTCTGCCGTTGAAGGCTGACCCGATGGCACTGGCCACCAGCCTGCCACCGGACACCGCTTCGAAAGTTGCCTCACCCTTGAACATCGACTGGCAGGACCAGGACTGGATGTTGTCCCGAGGCGACCGCCACCGGGTGACGGCGCCATTGTCGATCTACGAATTGCACGCCGGCTCGTGGCAATGTGAGCTGGACGACCTGGGCGAAGTGGCCCGCCAGTACACCTGGCCGGAATTGACCGAGCGGCTGATTCCCTATGTCAAAGATCTCGGCTTCACCCACATCGAACTGATGCCGATCATGGAGCACCCGTTCGGCGGTTCGTGGGGCTATCAGTTGTTGTCGCAATTTGCGCCGAGTGCGCGTTATGGCACGCCGGACGAATTCGCCGCGTTCATCAACGCCTGCCACCAGGCCGAACTCGGGGTGATTCTCGATTGGGTGCCGGCGCATTTCCCCACTGATACTCACGGCCTGGCCCAGTTCGACGGCACGGCGCTTTACGAGTACGGCAACCCGCAGGAAGGGTTCCACCAGGACTGGGACACCCTGATCTACAACCTGGGTCGCACCGAAGTGCACGGCTACATGCTGGCGTCGGCGTTGCACTGGCTCAAGCATTTCCATGTCGACGGCCTGCGGGTCGATGCGGTGGCCTCGATGCTGTACCGCGACTACTCGCGCAAGGCCGGCGAGTGGGTGCCGAACCGCCATGGCGGGCGGGAAAACCTGGAAGCCATCGACTTCCTGCGTCACCTCAATGACGTGGTGGCCCTCGAAGCGCCCGGTGCCTTGGTGATCGCCGAAGAATCCACCGCATGGCCGGGTGTCAGCCAGGGCACGCAACAGGGCGGCCTGGGCTTTGCCTACAAATGGAACATGGGCTGGATGCACGATTCGCTGCATTACATCCAGCAAGACCCGGTGTACCGCGCCCATCACCACAACGAGCTGAGTTTCGGCCTGGTGTATGCGTGGTCCGAGCGCTTCATCCTGCCGATCTCCCACGACGAAGTGGTGCACGGCAAACACTCGCTGATCGACAAGATGCCCGGCGACCGTTGGCAGAAATTCGCCAACCTGCGGGCCTACCTGAGTTTCATGTGGGCGCATCCGGGCAAGAAGTTGCTGTTCATGGGCTGCGAATTCGGCCAGTGGCGCGAGTGGAACCATGACCAGCAACTGGACTGGTACCTGTTGCAGTACTCCGAGCACAAGGGCGTGCAGAAACTGGTGAGTGACCTCAATCGCTTGTACCGCGAAGAACCGGCGCTGCATGAGCAGGACGATGTGCCCCAGGGTTTCCAGTGGCTGATCGGCGATGACGCGATCAACAGCGTTTATGCGTGGCTGCGCTGGAGCAAGGAAGGCAAACCGTTGCTGGTGGTGGCCAACTTTACCCCAGTGCCACGCGAGGCTTATCGCGTCGGGGTGCCGTTTGCCGGGCAGTGGAGCGAGGTGCTCAACAGCGACTCGTCGATCTATGCGGGTTCCAATTATGGCAATAGTGGTGGGGCGGTGTCCGAGGAGACGCCGAGCCACGGGCAGGCGTTGTCGTTGGTGCTGAATTTGCCGCCGTTGGCGGTGTTGATGTTAAGGCCGGCGGGGTAGGAGAGTAAGCAGTTAATTCACTACCGCGTTAATAGATTGAGCGCGGTTAGTTGCCCATGAGACGTAACCGAGCAGTTAGTAACGATGATTAGCTCGGTAGTGTTGACGAGGTTGCTGTTTTGCATGAGTCTTCCGTTGATGTGCGATCACGATCTGTATCACTGTGTAGTCAGCACTGACACAAAAAACAGCATACCCATCGTTCCTGCGGGCTCAACCTTGAGAAGGCCACTAGCTCTTATTGACGAGTAGACGGGAAGACTTGAGAAGTTTTCCTGGTCTACCGTTTTTATCTCTCTGCGCCCAATCTCTGAAAGTTAAAGTTTCTAATGGAGATAGTCCGCTTTTGCCCTTGGACGGAATATTGACAGTAGGACGGGTGTTTACATGGCTTGATGGGAGTTGTGCGTGTCGCTCCTCTATATGAATATTCCATTCGTATAGGTCTGAAGCATTGTAGAGATTATTTTCGAAGTAAGTCTCAAGTTCTTCTTGGTGCATGTGGGGTTCGGCTTTGAGTTCATCTGGGATTCGCTCTGAAACAAATATGTCTTTTAAATTCGCTCCACCTTTTTTCAAAAAATTCAGAGTGTGCAATTTTTGCTCGATTTTAGGTCGGTAATGGCCGCTCTTGTTTTCAATAAACGAAACCGCTCCATTCGTTATTACGATCATTCCGGCGTCTAAAACTGGGCGGCCGGAGAAAGGAGATGAGTGGTACCTTTTATCGCGGGTATGTTTAAATATGGAAAGTTCTGGTTGATGTTGCTCGTTGAATCCTAATGCGTACCCTAAGTTAGCATTCAATTTAAGCCAGTTTGAGGATGATGTGGTGGTGGCGTTGTAGCCGATAAGTTGCTGTTTATTGTTGAAAAGCAATCCGTTATTTACTGTTAGAGTCATTAAATTGTCTGCTCGTTCTTGTTGGTTGTAATATCTGATGCCTTTGTACTTGGGTGAGTTTTTTAGTTGTCTGTCTCTGTCGTTAATTTGCTCGCCTATATAGTCGAGGTGGCGCCCTCTTAATACATGTCCGTGGCCTGGTAGTAAGTGTTTGTGGACAAGCATCTGCCAGCGTTTTTTGTCCAGGCCAACGCTATCTACATTATTGACAGGGTCGGAACCTACAAACTGATACAAATTTATCCCATCTACATACCCCGCCGGATCCGGATTAATCCACCGCTGCAACCACGGCGCGTAATAGCGGAATCCATAGTAATAAAGCCCCGTCGAGTCCCGTTCCTTGCCCGAATACCGCACGGTCTTGTACTTGGCTTCTGTGGCCGAACGGGCCGCGAAACAAGCCGTACCACCAAACGGGTAATACCATTCCTGGCTGATCAGGTCGGCGTTTTGGTCCAGCTCCAGCGCGCTGGATTGCAGATGATCATTGAGGCTGTAGCGCGCTTGGTCGTTGTCGATGTCCTCCGGCTGTTTGGCAACCCAATGCAGCATCTGCACGCTGTTGCTGCCGGCGCTGGCATTGATCACGTGAAGGATTTCTCCCGTGCCGTCGTGGCGGCGGATTTCCAATCCGGGCAGGTAACGCACTTCGCTGACCAGCGTGCGGGCATTGGTCTGGCTTGAACGCAGTTTGCGCACCCGCTGGCCGCCGCCGTCGTAGGCATAACGTTCGTAGTCATCCTCGCCGACTTCGCGGACGACTGGGCGCAACGTGGACAGTTGATTGCGCCAATCCCAGCCGAGCGATTGGCCCGCTTGCAACTCACGCAGGTTGCCATTGGCATCGAATCCGCCGGCCAATTCGGCTTCGGTCGGCGGACGACCGTTGTGTTCTGGCAGGCAACGGTTGCTGTATTGGGCGCGGGTCAGGGTGCGGCTATGGGCCTGAGAGCCGACGTGCACCAAATCCAGCAGATTGCCGCCCGCGTCGTAATGGTAAGTCTGGGTGTATTGGACGACTTGGTTGGGGTCGAGCGGCAAGGGTTGCAGGTCGGGCAGGGCAGGGCCGCCATGGCCAGCTTTGGCCTCCCAACCCGTGGCTTCGATCAATTGATCGAGGGTGTCGTAGCGATAGGTCTTGATCGGCTCAATGCGCTGGTTGTTGAAATAGCGGATCGGTTGGGCGGCGTCTTCGATGCTCAGTACATTGCCGACTGCGTCGTAGCGGTATTTCAGGTCTTGCAGCGGCGTGCCGTTGGCCTTATGTGCGCTCAGCCCGATGAGGCGACCGTCCGCCAGATCGTATCGGTGGCGGGTGATCACGCCATTGCCGGCCGTTTCCGACTCAATCTGGCCGGAGGCGCTGTAGTGGAAATCACTGACCAGGGGCCGCTCTTTTTGGCCGTCGCCGGCCAAGGTCAGATGCGTGCCCTTCAATTCGCCGGCGACGGTGTAGGTAAAACGTTGACGATTACCCAATGCATCGATTTGCTGGCGCAACTCGCCGCTGGCGGCGTAGTGCTGCGAGGTGGTGGCGCCGTCTCCCGCTTCAAGCAACGCGTCGCGAGCGGCCACGCTCTCGGGCCAGTTCACCGGGGCGGTATCCAACAAAAAATGCCGGGTCTGTTGCAGCAGCGCACCAGCGATCCCGAGTTCACGCAGGTGCAGGGTTCCGGCCGGGTCGTCATGGCGAAGCAACTGGCCGCACAGATTGTGCGATGCGGCGTCGGCATCGACTCCCGCATAGGTGAAGCGCTCAAGGACGTGCTCAGCGATATCTTCACCACGTTCATGCACGGCCACCGGCCGCAGCAGTACATCGAACTCAGTGAGGGAGTGGCTGCAACGGCCGTCCCAAGCCTCGACGCGTTGCCCGCCAGCACCGTGCAATGCCACCCGCCACCCTGCGTCCACGCTGTCACTCGATAACGGTGTCGCGGACAAACTGAACACCTGGCTCAAATTGGCCGGCACCGAGACATCGTTCTGCGCCAGGGCAAACAGGTATGGATCCCGACTGGCCACCGGCCTGCCGGCGGCATCGAACCGTTGATGCGTCACCCGCGCTTCAATACCATCGGCCGCTTGCCGCCGATGGTATTGAACTGTCCTGACCGCCAGCCCACGCGGGTCTGAAACCGCAAGGGTTGGCGTGCCGTGATGCGCATGGTCCACAGACATCCGTGACGGCCTCGATCAGGGTGATTTGCCCATCACAATGCATCACCGTCAATGCTGTGGAAACTGTAAGAAATACCAGTTTTCACCAGCGCATCCGCACACCCAGGCTGCCGATCAACCCGTTCAGGTCATTGTCGTCCACGTCGCTGCTGTAGTCAGCGCTGATGTACAGGCTCACGGTTGGGGTGACTCTTACGACCAGGCCCAGACCCAGTTCGACGGTCGAGGAACTACGGCTACTGCTGATCTTGTCGACCTGATCGAGGGTGACGGTGTTGCCGGTGTACACCGTGTGCCACAAGTTGGTCCGTACGTAAGGTTCGACCGGCAAGCCGTTGATGTCGTAATTGCCTTTCAAGCGCGCGCCAACCCGGCCGCTCCACGAGGTCAGATCAGTTGAAGACGCGTTGCCGGATCCGGCATACGGGGTGTCCAGGCTGATGCGCTGATTGATCAATTGCGCCTGGGGTTCAATCACCCAGTTCTCGCCCAGGCCGATGGGGAAGCCACCCTCAACAGACAGTGTCATCGCGCTGCCCTCGGTGGCTTGTCGGGTCCCTTGTCCGTTGCGGCTGAAGCCGCTGACCCGGCCACCGCTGGCGGTCAGGTCGACGTACCAGCCTTGTGGTCCGGTCAGGCTCCAGTAGGCGCCGAGGCTTTGCCCCTGGAGGTTGAGCGTGTCGCTGTTGGGGTCGGACATTGCCGGGGTGATCTGCGCGCCGTTGTGGTTGAGCTGGAGCTGGCTCATGCCGCCGACCAGGCCGACCCTTTGCGTATGCCCGCTGGCGCTTTGCACGGTCAGGATCGCCGGGCCTTTGAGTGCGTTGGTGCCGGGGACGGCCAGCCCCTGGGAAAGGTAATCGGTTTGTGCCTGGCGAGAGGGCTGGCCGTAGAGTTGGTCCCAGGTCGTGGGCGCGGCGTCTTCGGTGGTCAGGTTCGAACTGCGCAGGTCGGGATGAGCGCTGAATTGACCAGGATAGGTTGCTGCGAGGGTGGGCAGACTGAGTGTCGGAATGTCCTGACGATACCACGGGGCTGTTTCTTGCTCGTCAGTGGCGGCTTGTACTTGCATGGAGGAACACAGCAGCAGTGAACTCGACACCGTGCAAAAAGCGACTTTGATCTCTTGTTGGGTGAGTGAAACTTTCATGGCGGTCTACCTTGCAGTCGCAGGCGGTATCTCGCTCTGGCGTCTCTCCTACCCCGAATGCGGGGCGACCGAATGGATCAGGGGCGTCACGGGCTGCCCGTTTTTACGGGAGCCCAAGGCCGGTCCTGGTGGTAATTCCGGGGGTAGTAACCTGAAGTCAAGAAGACCGAAACGGCCGAGTCAAGAACATGGCCGATAAGTGGTAACGGTTTAAGTGACTGATTTAAGGCGTGTCCATAAGTGCTTGTTTGTTCGAAGGATCGTCGAAAAAACCTCGGGCTAGAGCGGTTTTCGACCATTACCACTTCACCCGGACCCCCACGTTACCGAACGTTCCCTGTAGTTGGTTGCTGTCGATATTGCTGGTGTAGTCGAGTCCGGCGTACACGCTGACCGAGGCCGCAACGCTCAGCACCATGCCGATACCGAGGTCGGCGGACGAGGTTCGTTGTTGGGTTTCGACCTGATCGAGATGGTCAAAGGTGACCGTATCGGTACCAGTGAAAGTGTGCCAGATGTTGGCCCGCAGATAGGGTTCCAGCGGCCGGCCGCCGACCTCGTAGCGACCCTTGAAGCGTGCGCCGACACGGCCGGTCCAGGCACTGTCGGAATCGAACGAGACATGGGAGATGCCGTCGTCCTGGCTGTCGAGTTTGACCTTTTGATAAATCGCCTGGACCTGGGGTTCGACCACCCAGTTACCGGTCACCGCGAACGGGTATCCGACTTCTGCCGATAACGTCGTTACGTGGCCGTCATTGTCGATCTTCAGTCCACCTTCGGAGCGATTGTCGCCGTTGAGCCAGGTGTACATGGCCACGGTATCGAGATACGCGCCGGCGGGATCGGTCAGGGTCCAGTAAACGCCAAGGCTGTCACCTTTCAACTCGACGTTGCCGGAGCGTTTGCCTGCGAAGCCCTGATTGAAACCGTCGACATCGCCTTGCAGACGGCTGTGGCCGATGAAGAAACCGCTGCGCTGGGTTTGCCCACCCGCCAACTCTGAGCTGAACAGATCATTGCCGACCTGAAAGCCATTGAGCGAGCCGTCCAGTCTTGGCGTGACGGTGCCGGCCCAGGTCTGCTCGAGGTTCTTGCCGTAGACCCGCCCCCAACCGGCGCTCAAGGCACCGGTTTGCGTCAGCAGGCGCTGATCGCCCTGACGGTCATGAAAAGTGCCCAATGCTGTCAGGCTCAACTGTGCTGCTGCCGGCGGCATCACCGACCAGGTAGGCACCGCCTCGCGATACAGGGGTATTGGTGCTGCGCCGGGTACGGCGGCCGGTAACACCGGGGCTTCGACCGTCACGACGGCTTCAGCTCCTTGAACCGCGTTGGCCACAACCACCGGCGCGGCCACCGGCACTGCCACGATGGGCACCAGCGTCGGCGGCAAGACGGGATCAGGGTTGGTGACGGCAACCACTGGCGGCGCCACTACCGAGGAGCGCAAATACCAACTGTTTTCGCTGCCCGGTGTGATGCCGCCTTTGAACAGGCGGTAATCGAAGGCGCCAACCGACACCGGGGCTTTGAGGGCGAACGCGGTGTTGTCGCTGACCGCCGTGCCTTGGGCCTGAACCAGCTGGATACCGTTTTGCTCGGTCAATGCACCCGCGCCGCCAACGTTGGTGACGCTGATCAGGGTGCTGCCGGTCAGCGTCCCGTTGTTGACCACCAGCTTGTCGCTGGGAGAACTGTCATCGCCCACGGCGCTTTGCAACAGCAATTGGCCGCCGTTACCCACGTAATTGCCTTCAACCGTCAGGCTGTCATTGGTGCGAGAGTTGCCACGAGTGAGGTCGATGACCCCGCTGTTGTTCAAGGTAACGAGCCGATCTGTGGTCAATGGCGTGATGCCGCCCTGCACCGACGTCAGCGTACTGCTGCCATCGACGTTGAACACGCCCGTGCCGCTGGTGCTGTCCCCCAGTTGCAAGTTGCCATCCAGATCGAACCGCGAGCCGTTGACCAGGTTGACGGTTTCCCAGTTGATGTAGCGGACGGCGCCGGAAGAGGTAGTGTGATCGAAGGTCAGCAGGTCGTTGCCGACGCCGCCATTGATGCTCGGGGTGAGGGCGAGGGTGCTTTCGTTGAGGTTGCGCAGGGTGGCGCTGTCGTTGCCGGCCTCCAGCAGGATTTGCGAGCGGATGATCCCGCCGCCGTCCCGCACCAGGGTGTCATCGCCGTTGCCGGCGCGGATCTCGCCAACGATTTCCCCGTCAGTGACCGTGATGCTGTCGTTGCCGTTGCTGACACTGATGTTGCCACCGATACGGCCCCCGGAAACGATGATGGTATCGGTGCCCAGACCGGTCACCAGGTTGCCGAGGATCTGCCCGCCGGACAAATCGAAAATATTGTTATCGAGCTTCATGTCGACCCGACCGATGGTGCCGCCGGTCATCCTGGCGACGTCGCCGTCCTCGAAGGCGCCAACGATGGTGCCGCCGGTCATCAGGAAGGTATCGCGGCCGTCGCCTTGGGCCAGGGACTGAAGGGTCCCGCCAGACATGACGAAATTATCGATGCCATTGCCTTGGCTGACCGCCCCGGTGACTTGCCCGGCGCTGATCGTGAAACTATCCGCCCCGTCGCCCTGATTCACAGAGCCCGCCACGGTGCCGGACGCCATGTTCACCGTGTCGGCGCCGGCGCCGAAGGTCACGTTACCGTTGATCTTGCCGGTGCCAGTGGCGGGGGAGGTCAGGGTGTTATTGCCCGACAAATCGGTCAACGGCCCACTGGTGGCGCTGTCGCAGACGAAGTTGTCGTTACCAGCGCTGGGGGTGAGTGTGCAGGCGGCGTAGGCTGCCTGGGGCCAATTCGCACATAACCAGATTGAGAACAGGCAGGCGCCGAAACGGTATTTGGGCAGATCTGTCGAAAACTCCATGCTTGCCTCCGCGCTGGGATCAACCACCGTTCCTTTGGCCGCCAGGAATGGCCAGGACCGGCTGCCCCTACCAGCATCGGCAGGGCATCACCAACGTAGCAGGCACCGCTTCGATGTGGCTACTGTCAGAAATAACAGGTGGGGGATGTTTTCACAGCGCCAGGCGCCTGATGGCCGTGGTTCAGAGATGCACTTCAACCGCCAACGGCAAATGGTCAGAAAGGTGCGTCCACGGCTTGTGCCCGAGTATTTGCGGCTCATGACTGCTGGCATTGCGCAGGTAGACGCGGTCCAGGCGCAACAAGGGAAACCGCGCGGGGTAGGTTTTGGCCGGACGACCATGGTGGCGTTCGAAGGCTTCGTGCAAGTAATCGCGGCGGGCCAGGGCGGCATTGCCCTGCATCTGCCAGTCGTTGAAGTCGCCGGCAATGATCACCGGCGCATCATCCGGCAGGGACTCGAGGAGTTGACAGAGCAACTGCAACTGCAGCTGACGATGGCTTTCCAGCAGGCTGAGGTGCACGCAGATCGCATGCACCTCGCTATGCCCCGGCACGTCCAGTACGCAGTGCAGCAAGCCACGGCGTTCCGGGCCGGTAATGGAAACATCCAGGTTTCGATACTCGCGGATCGGGTATTTCGACAGCAGGGCATTGCCATGATGACCGTCGGGATAGACGGCATTGCGCCCATAGGCGAAGTCGCTCCACATGCTGTCGGCAAGGAATTCATATTGCGAGGTTTGTGGCCATTCGTTGTAGCGGGAGGAGTGGCGGTCGTGCTCGCCGACGACTTCTTGCAGAAACACCAGGTCTGCCGACGTACTGCGCACCGCTTCACGCAACTCGGGGAGGACGAAACGCCGGTTGAGTGCGGTAAACCCCTTATGGGTGTTGACCGTCAGCACGCGAAGCCGATGAATCGCCGGGGGGGTATTCAACGGCGTTGATTCGGCTGCCTGCCGTTTTGGATGACTGGCCACATGCACTCCTCTGATTCAGGGCTGCTTATGTATGCGACTGATGTGACGGCAGGCAGTTCAGTCTGCCTGGCAGCGCCACACCTATCACCGATGGTTTCATACCAACACGATTTCATAAGGCAAACGGATACGCTCCAGCAGCGTCCGGGGCAGCAATGGCGCGATGCCGATGGCCGGTTCGCCGTCGAGTTGGCTGGCATAGGCGTAGGTGGCGTGGCTCTTGCGGGCGACGGTCCAGGTATCCAGGCGCACCTTGCGGGCACGGTGCCAGGGAATCAGCTCCCTGTCCCGTGCCGGCCAGTGCCAGGCCCAGAACGGTACGTCGTTGTAGGTTGCCCCTATATTGGCTGCCGCCCTGGCGCTGGCGCGGCCAACGGTGTCGTGGTCGACGTTGCCGTCCTCGCGCCAGGTGCTGAACACCACATCACCGGGGCGCAGGTAGCGCGTGATGAATTGGACGATCTGATTTTCGTGCTCCACCAGGGCGTTGTCGGTAAACCCGCCACGAATCCACTTCAGGCTGTGCATCGGCAACCCGAGTCGGCGGATGGCTTCCACGCTTTCCTGGGGACGAAATACGCTGAGGCGTTTTTCCGACCACTGCCGAGAGCCCGGATGGCTGGCGCTGCCGTCGGTGATCGAGATCAATTGCAGCGGGTGGCCCAGGTTGCTGAGCAATTGCAGCAGGCCGCCGCAGGTCACGACTTCATCGCCGGGGTGCGGGGCAATGAGCACTGCGCGTGCGCCAGTGGGCACCAGCGATTGGGTGCTGATGACCGGGATGCTGTCCAGTTGCGGGGCACTGTTCCAGATTTGTGATGGCAGGCTGGCTTCGCTCAGGGAAACGGGTTTCATGGTGGATACTTCCTTGTTCTGCGTCGCCTTCAGTCGTGCATGGGACAAACCCGGCAGACCCGTGAGGGCTCGTTGATAGCGGTGCGACAAGCCAAGCCCTGGATTGTCGCGAATCGAGTATTGCTCATGTAACGCTATTCGTCGCGTCGCGAGCTTATCCAGAATGATTTTTCCGCTCTGCGGTGGTGCAGCCATGGATCCCTGAAGTCTCCTTTACTCTTCTTCCTCATGCTGCAACTCGAACAGCAGCAACGAGCGGCCGGTGACCGAGTACTCGTGGCCAAACTCGAAGCGTTCCTGGCCACGGATCGACGGCTGGTTGGTGTCGATCATGCACGTCCAGAAACCGCCGTCAGGCACTTCCGGTAGCCGGAAAATGACGATGTCGTGATGCGCGTTGACCACCAGCATCAACGTTGCGTCGATGCCTTTGCGGCGAATGCCGGTTTCCTGGGCGCGGCCATCGAGCAGCATGCCCAGGCAACGATTGTGCGCATCGTGCCAATGCCTGGTGGTCATTTCCGTGCCGTCCGGCGCCACCCAGGTCACGTCCTTGACGCCGATGTCCTCGTTGTAATTACCCACCAGGAAACGCCCGCGCCGCAGGATCGGGTAGGTCAGGCGCAACTTGATCAGGCGTTTGACGAACTTGAGCAGGGCCTTGCCGTCTTCGCTCAGGTCCCAGTTGACCCAGCCGATCTCGCTGTCCTGGCAGTACGCATTGTTGTTGCCGTCCTGGGTGCGGGCGAACTCGTCGCCGGCCACCAGCATCGGCGTGCCCTGGGCCAGCAGCAGGGTGGCGAAGAAATTGCGCATCTGCCGATGGCGCAGCGCGTTGATGTCGGGGTCGTCGGTGGGGCCTTCGACGCCGTGGTTCCACGACAGGTTGTTGTTGCTGCCGTCCTGATTGTCTTCGTCGTTGGCTTCGTTGTGCTTGTCGTTGTACGACACCAGGTCATTGAGGGTGAAACCGTCATGGGCGGTGACGAAATTCACCGATGAATAGGGCCGGCGGCCACGTTGATTGAACATTTCGCCCGAAGCGGTCAGGCGGCTGGCAAAGTCCGCCAGTTGACCGTCGTCGCCTTTCCAGAAGGCGCGCACGGTGTCGCGGAACTTGTCGTTCCACTCGACCCAGCCCGGCGGAAAATTGCCGACCTGATAACCGCCGGGGCCGCAGTCCCAGGGTTCGGCGATCAGTTTGACCTGGCGCAGCACCGGGTCCTGGCGGCAGGCCACCAGGAAACTGTGGCGTTCGTCGAAACCGTCGTGGTAACGCCCGAGAATGGTCGCCAGGTCGAAGCGGAAGCCGTCCACGTGCATTTCCGAGGCCCAGTAGCGCAGGGAGTCGGTGACCATTTGCAGCACGCATGGATGGCTCAGGTCCAGGGTGTTGCCGGTGCCGGAATCGTTGATATAGAAGCGCTTGTCATCGGGCTTCAGGCGGTAGTAGGACGCGTTGTCGATGCCGCGCATGGACAGGGTCGGGCCTTGTTCGTTGCCCTCGGCGGTGTGGTTGTAGACCACGTCGAGGATCACCTCCAGATTGGCTTCGTGCAGGTGCGCGACCATTTCCTTGAATTCGGCAATCTTGCCACTGGCCAGGTAGCGCGGGTCGGGGGCGAAGAACGCAATGCTGTTGTAGCCCCAATAATTGGTCATGCCCTTGTGCAGCAGATGCTGGTCGTTGACGAACGCATGGATCGGCAGCAATTCCACGGTCGACACGCCTAGCTTGCGGATGTGCTCCACCACATCATCGACCATCAACCCGGCAAAGGTGCCGCGCAGGTTTTCGGGGACGGCAGGGTGACGCATGCTGAAGCCGCGCACATGAGTTTCATAAATGATCGTCTTGTCCCACGGTACGCTGACACGATGATCGTGGCCCCAGGTGTGCGCCGGGTCGATGACCTTGCATTTGGGCACGAAGGGCGCGCTATCCCGTTCATCGAAGCTGAGGTCGGCATCGGGGTGGCCGATGGTGTAGCCGAACAGCGCTTCGGACCATTTCAGCTTGCCGACCAGTTGTTTGGCGTAGGGGTCGATCAGCAGTTTGTTGGGGTTGAAGCGATGGCCGTTGGCCGGGTCGTACGGACCGTAGACGCGATAACCGTAGATCAACCCGGGATGGGCGTCGGGCAAGTAGCCGTGGTAGATCTCGTCGGTGTATTCGGGCAGTTCGATGCGTTCGAGTTCCACCTCGCCGGCGTCGTCGAACAGGCACAGTTCAACCTTGGTGGCGTGGGCGGAAAACAGCGCGAAGTTGACTCCCAGTCCATCCCAGGTGGCACCCAGCGGAAAGGGCAGGCCTTCGCGGATTCGTGTGGTTTCGGCACGAGGGGCTGGCGCGGCGGCTTTCTTCGGACTGGTCATAGGTACTCCCACAAATACTTGTCAGTAATGCAACCTGTGGGAGCGAGCCTGCTCGCGATAGCGGTGTGTCAGTCCACATAAGTATTGAATGGTGGACCGCTTTCGCGAGCAGGCTCGCTCCCACAGTGTTTCAGGGCGAGCATTACCCAAAGTGGCAAGCGGACTCGGCACCCCTTCAATCAGGTCAAACGCTGTGCGGGTCAAACCGCTGGCGGTTTTCGCGCAGCCCGGGGCTTTTTCTCGAGGGCCTTTTCCCCCGGCGGGATCACCTTCGAAGCCGCCGCCGGTTTGGCCTTGGTTTTTGGTGCGGCGACCTTGGCATCGCCAGCCTTGCCATTGGCCGTTTTGCTGACCGGGGTTTTCGCGGCTGCCTTGGCCGGTTTTTTCGGGGCCAGGGCTTCGGCTTCCGCCAGTTTGCACGCCATCTCCCAGTGACGGGCTTCCTGACCTTCGGGTTTTCCTTCGGATTCCCAGATCTGATAGGCGAATTCGCGAATGCGTTTATCGTCGGTACTCATTGCAATGCTCCTGAACTGAACTCAAGTGTGGGCAGTTTGAAAAATGAGATTGACCGGGAAATCTCCCAGCGCGGCGCTGATCGGCAGCTCCCTGTGTTTTGTGACTGTGATGCCGGAAAAAAGTCCCTGCAGATGTTCGTCAGGGACGGTGAAGGGCAGTTTGACCCGGGTATCGCCCCACCGCGGCGCGTGGACCTGTGGTTGGGCACCGTTTTCCAGCAGTTCGGCACAACGTATCGGCACAATCACGATGGCGCGTTTTCCCTCCTGTTCACGGACAAAACCCAGCACTCGATGGGCCTCGCTGCCCACCACTTCCAGAGCCTGGTAAGTGCCACGCCGAAACAACTCGGCATGCTCGGCGCGCCGGCTCAAGGTGCGTGCAATCAAGGCTTGCTTGATGCGCCCGTCACGCCAGTTCCGCAACAAGTCCGGCAGGTCCACGGCTTGCTGCAGTGCCTGCTGGCGGCTGGCGTAATCCACAGGGCGACGGTTGTCCGGGTCGACCAGGCTGAAGTCCCAGAAATCGTTGCCCTGATACAAATCCGGCACCCCGGGCACAGTCATGCGCAGCAAGGTTTGCGCCAAACCGTTGAGTGCGCCGGGGGCGGAGATCGAACGGGCAGCCTTGGCCAGGGCTGTACGCAACAGCTCGCCTTCGGGGCTGAGCAACAGGCGCTGGATGAAGTCCTCGGTCGCTTGCTCGTAAGGGTCATTGGGCGCGCTCCAGCTGCTTTGCAGTTTGGCTTCGCGCAGGGCCTTGCGTTGCCACTGCCAGAGGCGTTTTGCGTAGTCCTCGAGGGCCGACGGATGATCGATAGCCAACTCCAGCGGCCAGCTGCCGAGGATCGTCTGGTACAGAATCAACTCATCGCCCGCCGATGGCATTTGATCGTCGTTGCGCAAGGGCCGGGCGAGGGCGCGCCACAGGCCGATCTGGTCGGCGTACCAGCCGCTGCGCTCGCTCAGTACCGCCAGCCGCGCCCGTAAATCTTCGCCGCGCTTGTGGTCGTGGGTGGCGCTGGCCAGCAGATTGTCCGGGAAGGAGTCGAGGCGCTCGATGCAGGCCTGATGAAAGTCGGCGACCGGTGCACTGAACTGTTCAGTGTTGAAGCCAACGTCATTGCGCGAGAGCAGGACGGCCGAACGATAGAACGCGGTGTCTTCCACCGCTTTCGCCGCTGCTGGCGAGGTCAGTTGCTGGAAACGTACACAGGCGTGCTTCAGACGTTTGCGCTCGCGACCGGCCGGGCGCTGCCGCCAGGATTCACCGCCGAGCCAGCCGGCCAGGCAGTCGAGCACCGGCCAGTCCGCTTCGCCGAGGGTTTGGCGGGCGCCGTCCATGGCCTGCCGGAAAAACATCTCGTCCTGGGCCGATCGGCCAAGGGGGCTGATGTAGGTGCGGTACACCGGGAAGTGCACGATCAGCGCCTGCAAGGCCCGGCGAATGGCACCGAGGGTCAGGTCGCGGGTCATGAGGTTGTCCCGGGCCACTTGCAGCAAGGCCTGGGCAACGCTTTCGAAATCTCCGGCCAGGGAACCGCTGAGGATTTGCTGGCGGGACAGTTGTGCTTCCTGGGAGAAGTCGGCGGACCGCTCGCTGTGACGTTGCCAGAGTTCGGCCAGTGTCTGCGCGCCCCGTGGATCCTGTTGCAGCAGTGACAGCTGGTTCATGAATTCGTAGCCGGTGGTGCCGTCCACCGACCAGTCGCGATGCAGGGTTTCGCCTTCGCCAAGGATCTTTTCCACATAGATCGGCAGGTGGCGGCCCGCTGACAGGCTGTCGACCCGGCGGCGCAGCTTGCGGCAGTAGCCCCGCGGGTCGGCGAGGCCATCGATGTGGTCGATGCGCAACCCGTCGATCAGGCCTTCAGCCACCAGTTGGAAGATCTTCGCGTGGGTCGCTTCGAACACGGCGGGACGCTCGACGCGCAGTCCGCCGAGTTCATTGATATCAAAGAAGCGCCGCCAGTTGATGTCATCGGCGGCGGTGCGCCAACTGGCGAGGCGATAGCTCTGGTGCTCCAGCAGGTTGTGCAGGCGCTGGAAGCCTTCGCCGGTCAGCGAGTCGTAGTTGTTCAGGTGCCGCTCGATGGCTTGGGCAAGGGCCGGATCGCTCACCAGGTCGCGTAGTTCTGCTTTTAGCGGTATGGCCAGGCTGTGGGCGTCGGTCTGGTAGCTCAGGGTGCTGAAGCGATCGGCCAGGTTTTTCAGTTGTTCGGCCTGTTGCGTATCGAGCGGTGCATCGATCCTGAGCAGTTCCCCGTAATCGCTGGGGCAAATCGGAAAGCGGTGTTCGTAATGCTCGACATGGAAGGTGCCGTGCCAGGCATCGAACCGCAGGGGCAGGGTGCCGTCCTGCAACGCGACGCCGTAATCGCTGCCCAGAAACGGCAGGAGCAACTGGCCTTCCATCAAAGGGTCGGATGAGTGCCACTGGATATCGAAAAACTCGCCGTAAGGGCTCAGACGCCCCCACTCGAGCAAATCCAGCCACCAGGGATTATCACTGCCGCCAACCGCCATGTGGTTGGAGACGATGTCGAGGATCAGCCCCATGTTGTGCCCGTGCAGGGCACTGACCAAGCTGCGCAGCGCCGCCTCACCGCCCAGTTCCGGGTTGACCCTGGTCGGGTCCACCACGTCGTAGCCATGCATCGATCCGGCGCGGGCACGCAACAGCGGGGAGGCGTAGACATGGCTGATGCCGAGACGGGCGAAATACGGCACCAGTGGCACGGCATCTTCGAGCGTGAAGCCTTTGTGAAATTGCAGGCGCAAGGTGGCGCGCAGTGGTCGGGTCGGCACCTGGGTCATCGATCACGCTCGGCCGCCTGAAGTCGCGCGCAGGCGAGCAGTTCCAGGCGCCGCGCGGCATCCGCTCCATCGAGCAGGGCTTCGCTGTAGCCCGGCAAGCGCCGCGACCAGTTGGGATGGGTGTCGATGGTGCCGGGCAGGTTGGCTTGCTGTTCGACGCCCAGGGCATCCTCCAGCGGCAGCAGCACCAAGGGCGCGCGGGTATGACCGAGAAAACGCACGCTGGCATCGAGCACCTGGTCGGTTTCGTGAGACTCTTCGCGAAAGTTCTGCGGGTCCTGGCTCAACGCCCGGCGCAGGCCTTCGCGCTCGCGCTCGCGGTGCTGGCGCCATTCGATTTCAGCGCTGGCATCGACCATGCCGAGCCGGGCGTTCCAGTCGATATCGCGACCATGCCACCAGCCGTTGAGGGTGGGCAGGTCATGGGTGCTGGTGGTCGCCAGGGCGTTGTCCGGCCAGTCGAGGATCGGCTTGAAGTGAGTGTTGTCCTGTTCAAACAGCAACACCCGCATGCCGAGTATCGAACGGGCGATGAGTTTTTCCCGCAGGCCGTCCGGCACGGTGCCGAGGTCTTCGCCGAGGACGATGGCCTGGTGACGATGGGATTCCAGGGTTAGCAGGCGCAGCAGATCGTCCACCGGGTAGTACAGGTAAGCGCCGTCGGCCGGCGGCGAACCATTGGGGATTACCCACAAACGTTGCAAGCCCATGACGTGATCGATGCGCAAACCACCGGAGTGGGCGAAGTTGGCCCGCAACATTTCGATGAAGGCCCGGAAACCATTGCGCACCAGGCCTTCAGGGGAGAACGCGGAAATCCCCCAGCCCTGGCCAGTGCGGTTGAGAATGTCCGGCGGCGCACCGACAGTGAGAGAGGCGAGCAGCTGGTCCTGACGGCTCCAGGCCTGGCTGCCGCCGCCATCGGCGCCAACCGCCAGATCGGCGATCAGGCCGATACTCATGCCGCTGGCGCGGGCTGCGGTTTGCGCTCGCTCCAGGCAGCGCGTGATCAGCCACTGACAGAAAGCGAAGAAGCCGATGCGCCCGGCATTCTCCTCGGCGAATGCCGCCAGTTCGGCGCTGCGCGGATTGCGCCAGGGTTCGGGCCACTGCCGCCAGTCGAGGAGTTCACCGCGGGCGGCGCGCGCCTCCTGGATGGCTTCGAAGCAGCAGTGGTTTTCCAGCGCTTCGCCGGCGGCGTGACGGAAACTGCTGAAGTCTTCGTGCAACGGGTGTTCGCCCTGGACGAAACCCTCGTACAGCAACTGCAGCAACCGATGCTTGGCTTCGGCGGCGGCCGGCCAGTCAATCAGCGGACGCTCTTCCAGCGCCTTGAGTTCAATGGCCAGCCCGGTTGCATCAATGGCGGTGCGCAGTGCGCGTTCGCCGAGAATGGTGCCGGGGGCGCAGTAAAGGCTGTTGAGAAACAAACGGCTGGACGGCGAATAGGGGCTGTAGCGTTGGGTGTCACTGGAAAACATCGCATGCAAGGGGCTGATCGCCAGCGCCTCGGCGCCACGCTCACCGGCCACCCGGGCAAGGTCTTCCAGCGCCAGGGTGTCACCAAACCCACCATCGCCGGGGCGGCGCAATCCATACAACTGCACGCTCAGGCCCCAGGCACGAGGGATGGGGTTGTCCACGGCATCGGCCACGCTGTAGCAACGGGCCGGGGCTACGGCGAGGGTGAAGCTTTGTCCGTCGATGCTGACCTGTTGATAGCCGACCGGTACCAGCCCCGGCAGCACCGCGTTGGCGTCCAGTTTCAGGTTGAGCCGCGAACCGTCTTCGAGGTGGATTTCGCAAGGAGTTCCAGGCTCGAAAAAACGCGCGAGGTCCAGGCCAGTCCCCACATCGGCGGTGATCAATGGCGGCAAGTGATGGGTCTGTTGCGCCGCTTGCAATTCCAGCAGGCTGGCGTCGATTTCCTGGGCACTGCCGGCCGGGTGACCAAGACCGGTCAGCACGTTACGCAACACTGATGGCGCGACTTTTTGCGGGCGGCCGTTGGCGTCGATCCAGTCGACTGCGAGACCGGCACGGCTGGCCAGGATTTCCAGTTGCGCATCACTCATGGACGCTCTCCAAACGAGGTAGCAAAGGGGGCTGCGGCGGCGAGGCTGACGAGCGCGCAATACGGGGCAAGGGTGTTTGGGGCCGGCAGGTCGGGGTTCTGTGGCGGGTATTCGAACAACCGCGTGGCACCGGTCTGTGAGGTGTGGACTACGGGCCTGGCGCTGAGGTTCAGGTCAATGCGCAGTTGGCTGCCATCGCCCAAGCGCCAGGATGCACTGACCGCGCCTTCGCCCAGCACATCGGCTCCCAGTGCCTGGGCGCCCGGCAGGCGCGGGATGATGTGCCGGTGACGGATCTGCAACAGTCGGCAATACAGGTCGTGCATCTCTGTATGGCTGGTCGATGGCAGGACCGGGCGCGAGGCTGCAAAAGTCTGCGGATCATTCGGGTCCGGAATGTGTTCGCGCTGGTTAGGGTCGGCAAAGGCGCTGAACGCCGCGAATTCGTTGCGCCGGCCGTCGCGTACCTGCTTGGCCAATTCACCGTGATGGCTGGTGAAAAACAGGAAGGGTTGCTCGACGGCAAACTCATCGCCCATGAACAGCAGCGGAATCATCGGCGACAACAGCAGCAGCACTGTGGCGGCCCGCAGCGCTTGCGGGTGGGCGAGTTGATGCAGGCGCTCGCCGAAGGCCCGGTTGCCGATCTGGTCATGGTTCTGCAAAAACAGGATGAATGCACTGGGCGGCAGATGCCCGCTGGGTTCACCCCGCGCCACTCCATGACGGTTGAGATGGCCCTGGAACACGAAGCCCTGGCTCAGGCAGCGCGCCAGTTGTTCGGTGGGGTTTTGTGCGTAGTCGGCGTAATAGGCGTCGGTTTCGCCGGTCAGCAATACATGCAGGGCATTGTGGCCGTCATCGTTCCACTGCGCGTCGTAACCCTGTTCAAGCAGGCTGGCCTGGTTGTGTTCGTTCTCCACCATCAGCCAGACATGCCGCGCCGGTCCCGTCTGCTGGTGCACCCGTCGTGCCAGTTCCTGGAGGAAATCCGGGTCTTCGATGGCGTGCACCGCGTCCAGGCGCAAACCGTCGAAACGGTATTCCAGCAGCCACATCAAGGCGTTTTCGATGAAAAAGTCCCGTACTTCACAACGGCGGAAGTCGATGGCTGCGCCCCACGGCGTGTGTTTGTCTTCGCGAAAGAAACCCTTGGCATATCGATGCAGGTAATTGCCGTCCGGGCCGAAGTGGTTGTAGACCACGTCGAGAATCACCGCCAGCCCATGGCCGTGGGCGGTGTCGATCAAGTGCTTGAGCTGCTCGGGGGAGCCGTATGAAGCCTGGGGCGCGTAGGGCAGGACGCCGTCATAACCCCAATTACGCTCACCGGGAAACTGCGCGATGGGCATCAGTTCGATCGCGGTGACACCCAGTTCGACCAGGCGTGCCAGATGCTGCTCGACGGCGCTGAAGCCGCCGAGCGCACCGATATGCAATTCGTAGATCACCGCTTCGTTCCACGGCCGTCCCAGCCAGGCACTGTGTTGCCAGGCATAGGCCAGCGCATCGACCACCACACTGTGTCGGTCGATGTCGCCGGCCTGAGCGCGGGAGGCCGGGTCGGGCACTTCCAGTTCGCCGTCGATGCTGTAGCGGTAACGCGTGCCCGCCGCGCATCGGATGTTGCTCACGAACCAGCCGTCGGCCTGGGGCAGCAACGGCAAGGACTGTCCATTTTCCAGTTCGACACTGACGTAAAACGCATCTGGCGCCCACAACGCAAATCGCGTGTGCTCTGCGTCCAGCATGATTGCGCCGTGGGGCCAGGTCTCAAGGGTCCGTAACGGCATCTTGAAAGCCTCTTACTGTTTGTTCGATTTCCCCAATGCTTTCGCCACAAGCTGTTCGTAGAGCTCGGCGTAGGGTTCGACCGCCTTGCACCAGTTGAACGGCGCCGCCATGGCCCGGCAGCGCATGGCGTGCAGCAGGTCGGGAAAGGCGAACACCTTGAACGCGCGGCTCAGGGCTTCCTGGTAGCTCTGCACCGTGGATTCATCGAACAGGAAACCGGTCACGCCGTTTTCGATAGTGTCGGCCAGGCCACCGGTGTTGCGTGCCACCGGCAACGAGCCGAAGCGCTGGGCGTACATCTGGCTCAGGCCGCATGGCTCGTAACGCGAAGGCATCAGCAGGAAGTCGCTGCCGGCGAACATGCGCCGGGCGTCGGTTTCGTTGAAGCCGATGCGCACGCCGATCTGCCCGGGGAAACGCAGGGCCAGTTCGCGCATCGACTGTTCTTCTTCCGGCTCGCCACGGCCGATGATCGCGATCTGCCCGCCGTTTTTGACGATGTACTCGGACACCGCTTCGGTCAGGTCCAGGCCTTTCTGGTAGACCAGGCGCGAAACTACGGCGAACAGCGGCCCTTCGGAATCTTCCAGACCGAACAGCTCGCGGACGTGGGCGGCGTTCACGGCCTTGCCATCCCAGTCGCCGATGTTGAACGGGCAGAACAGGTGCGGATCAGTCGCCGCATCCCAGCTTTCATCGATGCCGTTGGGAATGCCGCTGAGCAGGCCTTGCTGGGTCTTGGCGGCGAGGAAACCGTCGAGACCGCAGCCGAAGTCCGGGGTGGTGATTTCCTGGGCGTAGGTCGCGCTGACCGTGGTGATGTGGCTCGAATAGGCCATGCCGGCCTTGAGGAACGACATCTTGCCGTAGAACTCCATGCCTTCCTGTTGCAGCGCGTGATGGGGAATGCCCAGTTCGGGGCACGAGCCCAGGCTGGTCACGCCTTGATAGGCCAGGTTGTGAATGGTGAACAGTGTTGGCGTGCGCTGCCCACGCCAGTGCATGTAGGCCGGGGCCAGGCCGGCGGGCCAGTCGTGGGCGTGCACCAGGTCCGGGCACCAGTGGATCTGCGCGAGGTTGGCGGCGATGTCGGCAGCCGCCAGGCCGAGGCGGGCGAAACGGATATGGTTGTCCGGCCAGTCGCGGCCGTTGTTGGCGCCGTAGGGTGAACCTTCGCGCTCGTAGAGTTCGGGGCAGATCAGTACGTAAATGACCAGACCATCGGGCATGTCCATGCGCCCGATCTTGCACGGTGGCAACGCAGCATGACCGCCAAGCTCACCGATGATATGGATGGGGTTCTCGCTGTGCAGCACCTGCGGGTAACCCGGGATCAACACCCGCACATCGTGCAGATGGGCCATGGCCCGTGGCAGCGCCGCGGAAACGTCGCCCAGGCCACCGGTTTTCACCAGGTCGGCAATTTCGGAGGTGACGAACAAGACTTTTTTACGGTTCGGATTGTGCTTGGCTGCCGGGGTAAGGGTCCTGGTGCCAGGAACGCTGACGGGTTGGGTGTTTGCGGCAGTTACGGCGCTCGATTCGCCGACTTGATGAGCACGCTCTCCCTGTATTTCCAAAGCCGTACTGATCATATGAATCTCCCGTGTTGTTGATCTAATTCTTAGGTCTGGCAAACGGTGTTCCAAGGCCAATTCCCATGGCCGGCGCAAACGCGCTACGCATCAGTGAGCAAGCGCTGCCCAATGCGTCGAAGCAAAAGGGGTGAATGAGCCATTGCAAAGATTGCACCAGTCGCAACGCACCTTCTTTTCAGAGGACCGATCGGGATTGGAAAAAGTTTCGACTATTTTTCCACTTTGTGACCGATCGGTTTCGTCTTGAGAAAATGAGTCTAGGCCAGAACTTAGAGCGGTAAAGGGTAGATGGCAAAATTGTTCGACAATCGGTTTGTATCGGTACGGACGTGCCTGATCGAGGTGCAAACGCCCCGACGAAGTGCATGTTTTTTTGCGTTTTGGCCTCAAAAAGTCACTGGGCAGTCACATAAATGTGCGACGCGATTTATCAGGTGCGCACCGTTGTGGTGCGTTCTTTTGAGTCCCGCATTTGGCCGAACCGCTGCCTTACTGCCCACCTTGATGCCTTGTTATAGTTCGGGCCTCATTTTTGCCCGCAAAAGGATCACTGGCATGTCTCAGTACAGCGCGTTCAACGTCGAACTGGCCGATAAAATCGCCCATGTGCAGATCAACCGCCCGGAGAAGATCAACTCGATGAACGCGGCGTTCTGGAGCGAGATCGTCGAGATCTTCCAGTGGATCGACGACACCGATGAAGTGCGCGTGGTGGTCCTCAGCGGGGCAGGCAAGCATTTCTCATCGGGTATCGACCTGATGATGCTGGCCGGTGTGGCCAATGAACTGGGCAAGGACGTGGGCCGCAATGCGCGCCTGTTGCGGCGCAAGATCCTCACCCTGCAAGCGTCGTTCAATGCCGTCGATAACTGCCGCAAACCGGTACTTGCGGCCATTCAGGGTTACTGCCTGGGTGGCGCCATCGACCTGATTGCCGCGTGCGACATGCGTTATGCCGCCGAGGACGCACAGTTTTCGATCAAGGAAATCGACATCGGCATGGCCGCCGACGTCGGTACATTGCAACGCTTGCCGCGGATCATCGGTGACGGCATGCTGCGCGAACTGGCTTACACTGGTCGCACGTTTGGTGCCGACGAAGCGCGGAGCATGGGCCTGGTCAATCGCGTCTACAGTGACAACGCCAGCCTGCTCGACGGCGTCATGGGCATTGCCTACACAATCGCCAGCAAGTCGCCGATCGCCGTCACCGGTACCAAGGAGATGATCAGCTACATGCGTGACCATCGCATCGATGACGGCCTCGAATACATCGCCACCTGGAACGCCGCCATGCTGCAATCCACCGATCTGCGCGTGGCCATGGCCGCCCATATGAGCAAACAGAAACCCGAATTTCTGGATTGATTAACCATGATTCCTCGCTGGACCACCGCAGTACTGGACACCGATCAACCCGGCGGCTGGGCCGTCGCGCGCAGCCCCGAAGGCTTTTTGTTCGATGACAATGGCGCACTGTTCCCGCGCGAATGGCTGAAGCGCCAGGACCTATCGATTATTTCCGAACATGGCATCGGTCATCTCGATGGCGAGCCGGTCTACCTGCTGGAGCTGCGCAGTCACAGCGAAGTGCCGGGTTGCAACTGGAAAGGCCTGCGGGCGTTCATGCTCGAAGGCGATCACACGGTCTACAAGGTGCTCGGTTACGCCGCGCAGATCGGCACTTGGGCCCGCGAGCACCGCTTTTGCGGTAACTGCGGTCAGGCCATGACCCAGGTGCCGCGCGAACGGGCGATGTATTGCCAGCCGTGCGATCTGCGCAGCTACCCACGGATTTCGCCGAGCATGATCGTACTGGTGACTCGAGGCGATGAAGTGCTGTTGGCACGCTCGCCACGGTTCGTCAGTGGGGTCTACAGCACATTGGCGGGGTTCGCTGAACCGGGCGAATCGGCCGAGGACTGCCTGATTCGCGAGGTTCGTGAAGAGGTGAGCATCGAGGTCAGGAACATCCAGTACCTGGGCAGCCAGTGCTGGCCGTTCCCGCACTCGATGATGCTCGGCTTTCATGCTGAATACGCCAGTGGCGAGATCGTCTGTCAGGAAGACGAGATCGAGGATGCCCAGTGGTTCAACGTGCACGAGCTGCCGCCGTTGCCGGCGTCACGTTCGATTGCCCGTTACCTGATCGACGTCTACGTGGCGCGGCGCTTAGGCCACGCTGAACCAGTGCTGCCAGGCTAGGCGCACGGTCAGGCCCAGCACCACGGTGATGAACACCGGACGAATGAATTTCGCGCCGCCGCTGATGGCGGTGCGGGCGCCGAAGAAGGCGCCGACCATCAACGACGAGCCCATGCACAGGCCGATGATCCAGTCCACCTGACCGGAAAAGATGAAGATCGACAACGCCGCCACGTTGCTGACGAAGTTCATGCTGCGCGCCACGCCGCTGGCCTTCACCAGGTCGACGGGGTAGAGCAGCAGGCTGCTCACGGTCCAGAACGCACCCGTGCCCGGACCGGCCACGCCGTCATAGAAACCGAGGCTGAAGCCTTGGGTCGACTGCCACTTTTTCTTGATCGGTGCGTTGCTGTCCAGCGGCGCTTTCGGCGTGCCGCCAAACAAGAGATAGACACCACAAGCGAAGACGATCACCGGCAGCATTTTGTTCAGCCATTCCGCTGGCAGGTAATGGGCGACCACGGCACCGGTCAGCGCGCCGACCAGGGTGCCGACGATGGCGTGAACCCATTGCGCGGGGTGGAACAGCTTGCGTCGGTAGAAGGTGAAACTGGCAACCGCCGAGCCGAAGGTCGAACTGAGCTTGTTGGTGCCCAGCACTAGATGCGGCGGCAGGCCGGCGGTCAACAGGGCCGGGGTGGTCAACAGCCCACCGCCACCGGCGATGGCGTCGATGAAACCGGCAACAAAAGCGACAAGGGCCAGGATGGCCAGGGTGGAGAGGTCAACGCTGAGTTCGAAAGGCATGGGATCGGCTTAATCGGCGGGTGCAGAAAGAGGCTGCGGGGAAGGGGGGTGATCTTAACGGTCTGAAGCATACAAAACCATTGTGGGAGCGAGCCTGCTCGCGATAGCGTCCTGACAGACAACAATGATGTTGAATGTGCAGTCGTCATCGCGAGCGGGCTCGCTCCCACATTTTGCTCAGTGTTTACAGGCCCAGATCCGACAGCCCCGGATGATCATCAGGCCGACGCCCCAGCGGCCAGTGGAACTTGCGCTCGCTTTCCTTGATCGGCATGTCGTTGATGCTGGCGAATCGGTGGGCCATCAGGCCGTCCTCGTTGAACTCCCAGTTTTCGTTGCCGTAGGAGCGAAACCAGTTACCCGAGTCGTCGTGCCATTCATAGGCATAGCGCACGGCAATGCGGTTGCCGGTAAATGCCCAGAGTTCCTTGATCAGCCGATAATCCAGTTCCTTGGCCCATTTGCGGGTCAGGAAACCCTTGGCTTCTTCGCGGTTGTGGGCGAACTCGGCGCGATTGCGCCATTGGGTGTCCAGGGTGTAGGCCAGGGACACACGCTCCGGGTCGCGGGAGTTCCAGCCGTCTTCAGCCAAGCGAACTTTTTCAATGGCCGATTCACGGGTGAAAGGGGGTAATGGCGGACGAACTTCGGCATTAGACATTTCAAGTCTCCGTATCAAGTTAATGTTCAAACAACTGTCGAGCTTGATCAGGTTGCTACAGGTCCAATAACTTTCGCGCCATGCATTGCGCATTATCGGCGGCACTGTGATCACCCATTACAAGCGCCACGGTAATGGCACCGTCGATCAGGATCAGCAGCTGTCTGGCCAGCCTCTGCGGATCCTCGGCACCCTGTTCGGTACACAGCTCGCACACGTAGTCGAGCAGCTTCTGTTTATGCTCTTTGGCGACCAGGCGCACCGGGTCCTGCGGGTCGCCGGTTTCACCGCTGGTGTTGATGAAAGCGCAGCCACGGAAACCTTCGGAGGCGAACCACGATTTGAGTACGGTAAACAGGTTGAGCAGTCGCTCGGCCGGAGTTTGTGCCTGGCCGACTGCGCCTCTGTACCAATGCATCCAACGCTGGTCGCGGCGTTGCAGGGCCGCCACCACCAGTTCGTCCTTGTTGGCGAAGTAGCGATAGATGCTTTTTCTGGAGACGCCGGCGGTTTTCACCAGAAGATCCATGCCAGTGGCGGCTATGCCACTTTTGTAGATCAACTTTTCGGTGACATCCAAAATGATGTCGCGTGTGTCATTGCTAGTGATTTCGTTCATGTAGCAAACAGTAGAACGAGCGTTCTCCTTGGTCAAACGGTTTTTGTGGTGTTTGACAAATGGTCTTCGCGAGCAGGCTCGCTCCCACATTGAAATGCATTCTCCTGTGGGAGCGAGCCTGCTCGCGAAGGGGACATTACAGACAGTAACAAGACCCGACCCCATCAATGGTGTAAGCTCTCGGGTTCTTCGGATTCGACCCATTGCGAGCCCTATGCCGTCGCTTTTCAAACGCTCCCTGCTGCCCAAGTTGCGCAGTTTTTCGCTGGCGGCCGATGCCGTTAGCGTCCTCTGCGGTGCTGCAGAATTCCGTCATTGCCTGCTGGAGAAAATCGCCAGCGCGACCCGGCGCATCTACATCGTTGCGCTGTACCTGCAACAGGATGAAGCCGGCCAGGAAATTCTCGATGCCTTGCACGCGGCCAAACTGGCGCGTCCGGAACTGGACGTGGTGGTGGTCGTCGACTGGCTGCGCGCCCAGCGCGGCCTGATCGGTGCCGGCAAGCAACCGGGCAACTCCGCCTGGTATCAGGAAATGACCCGCACCCATGCCAGCGAAGTGCCGATCTACGGCGTCCCGGTACAAACCCGCGAACTATTCGGTGTGTTGCACCTTAAAGGCTTCGTGATCGATGACTGCGTGATCTACAGCGGCGCGAGCCTGAACAACGTCTATCTGCACAAGTTCGACAAGTACCGCTACGACCGTTATCACCTGCTGCACAATCGTGAACTGGCCGATTCGATGCAGCACCTGGTGCAGCACGGCCTGATGGCGTCCAAGGCGGTGCACCGCCTCGACCTGCCGAACCTGCCGACCACCCGCAGCCTGCGCAATGACATCGGTGACCTGCGCAGTCGCCTCAAGCACGCGGCGTACGACACCACGCGGGGCACCACCGACAGGAGCGGTTTGTCCGTCAGCCCGCTGCTCGGCGTCGGCAAGAACAATCCGCTGAACCGGGTGATCTGCGAACTGATCGCCAGCGCCCAGCAGCAACTGACCATTTGCACCCCGTACTTCAACCTGCCGCTGGCGATCATCCGCGAGATCAACCGCGCACTGGCCCGTGGGGTGAAGATCGACATTGTGGTCGGCGACAAGACGGCCAACGACTTCTACATTCCGCCGAGCGAACCGTTCCGGGTCATTTCGGCGCTGCCGTACCTGTACGAAATCAGCTTGCGTCGGTTTGCCAAGCGCCATCAGCGCAACATCGACAGTGGGCAGTTGAACCTGCACCTGTGGCGTGATGGTGACAACACCTATCACCTCAAGGGCATGTGGATCGACCGGCGCTATACCTTGCTGACCGGCAACAACCTCAACCCGCGGGCGTTTCGACTCGATCTGGAAAACGCCTTGTTGATCGATGATCCCCATGGCGAACTGCTGGAGCCGCGTCGCAAAGAGCTGGCAGAGATCTTCCAGCACACCCGTCGCATCGAGCACTTCCAAAACCTGGATACCCTGGCCGAATACCCGGCGGGCGTGGCCAAGTTCCTCAAGCGCGTGAGTCGCGTGCGGATCGAGCGGCTGCTCTACCGCATCTTGTAGACCCAGCGAACTTCTGAAAAGCAATCGCGAGCAGGCTCGCTCCTACACTGGTTTTATGTGGGAGCGAGCCTGCTCGCGATGAGGACCTTACCGGCGCTGTAAAACTCAGTTCAAACCCAGCTTCCCACGCAAAGTCGACAAATCTTCAGCCAAAGTATTGACCGGCCCGACCAGCGCCTTGCGGTCGGCGTCCTTCACTTTGTCGTAGGTCGCGAAACCACCGTCCCCGGTCTTGTACTTGGCCAGGATCCTGTCCACGGTAGCGAAGTTCTTGTCGACCTTGGCCACGAAGGCGGCATCCTGCTTCTCGATCTGCGGACGGAACAGGTTGACGATTTTCTTCGCACCGTCGATGTTGCCCTGGAAGTCATAGAGGTCGGTGTGGCTGTAGCGGTCTTCTTCACCGGAGATCTTGGTCGCCGCCACTTCTTCGAGCAGCGCGGCGGCGCCACCCACCACTTTCTCGGGCGGGAAGGTCAGGCCGGCGACGCGGGTTTGCAGGTCTTTCACGTCCTTGTTCAAGCCGTCAGCCAGTTTGCCCAGGTCTTGGGTGCTTTTTTCCGAGAACAGTGAGTATTCGAGGCGGTGGAAACCGGTGAAGTCCTCGGCTTTCACGCCTTTTTCGTGATCGTCGACGCGGGAGTCGATGGATGCATCCAGGTCACTGAACAGCTCGGCAATCGGCTCGATCGACTCGTAGTAGACGCGGGTCGGCGCGTAGAGTTTTTGCGCGGTGGCCAGGTCGCCTTTTTTCACGGCGTCAGTGAATTGCCGGGTGTGGCTGGCCAGTTCATCCAGTTGCTCGGTCACGTAGATCTTGTAGTCCGAGACCGGCTCCACCAGGTCCAGCGGCGCGGTGGCTGCGAACGCCGAAAGCGGAGTGTTGAACAAGCCAAGGGTCAGCATTAACGCCAGGGGCGACTTTTTCATGGGGCGGTTCCGTGAGGGTTGTTGTCAGGCAGTTGTTTTTGGGGACGTGGCATCGAGCAGCGAACGACCGATGAAATCCTGGTCGCCGGTGACGCCCGGTAGCGTGAAGAAGTAGCCGCCGCCGACCGGCTTGAGGTATTCCTCCAGCGGTTCGCCGTTGAGCCGGGTTTGCACGGTGATGAAGCCTTTCTCCAGGTCGGCCTGGTAGCAGATGAACAGCAGGCCCATGTCGAGCTGGCCGTTCTTGTTTACGCCGTTGGAGTAGTTGAACGGCCGGCGCAGGATCAGGTTGGCCTGGGTTGCGGCAGTGCGCGGGTTGGCCAGGCGAATGTGTGCGTCGAGCCGGGTCAGCTTGCCTTGCGGGTCTTTGCTGTAGTCCGGCACTTCGCTTTCGTGGGCACCACCCATGGGCGCACCGGTGCTTTTGACCCGGCCGAGAATGCTTTCCTGTTCCTGTAACGGCGTGCGGTCCCAGCGTTCAACGAAGTTGCGAATGATGCGCACGGCCTGATAACTGCCGTTGGCGGCCCATGCCGGCTCATCGCTGCCGGGCTGCACCCAGACGATGCTGTCCATGGCCTTGGCGTCGTTAGAGTCGGGGTTGGCTGAACCGTCGCGAAAACCGAGGAAATTGCGCGCACTCTGTGCTGGTACGCCTGGTTTTGCCGGGGCCTGGGGCGGTACGCTGCCTTCCTGTTTCCAGCGCACCAGCAACAGGTCCGGCAGGTTTTTCACGATGTCGCGCAGGGCGTGGATGTTGGTGTCGGTGGTGTTGGCGCAGAACTGGAGGCTCAAGTCGCCATGGCAGCAATCGGCTTCCAGCGCGTCGTTGGGGAAGCCGACCATGCGCGTCAGCCGCTTGGGCTTGGCGGCGGCCAGGCCGAAACGTTCGTCGAACAGCGATTCGCCCACCGACACGGTGATGGTCAGGTTATCCGGGGTGACGACCGGACCGAGAATGCCCGAGTCCACGGGCGGCAGCTTCGGGTCGACCTGGGTCACCGGGCCGCCCTGCATCAGGAACGTTATGCGCTGGTTCATGGTGCGAAACAGCCGCTCAAGTTCGTCACGGTCGCTGGCCAGCACATCGAACGACACCAGCATGCCGGCCGCCGGGCGCGGCGTGACAATGCCGCTCTGGTGCCGGCCATGGAACGCGTGACGGTCGAGGGTTTTGTCGCTGCTCGGCGCTTCGGTGACTTGCGCAGGGTTGGCGGCCATGGCCGGGCAACTGAGTGCTACACCTGCGAGGGCGACGCCGGCGGCGCCCATACCCATCAGTACGCGGCGGCGCTGGAGATTGAATTGCTCTGGATCGTTCATCGGCTGACGTCTTCTGCTGACAGGCCGGAAAGGCCAAGGGCGGGATCGATTGCATCGAGTTCGGTGGCCAGTGCCTTGGCCTTGTCGGCGATCTGTTGGCGCTGATTGGCGCTGACACTGTCGTAGCTGACGTAACCGTCGCCGACCTTGAAACCATTGAGTTCGGCGTCGAAGGCGTTGAGGGCACTGTCGATATTCGGCAGCAACCCGGGTGCGGACTTGCTCAGCATCGGACGCAACAGGTCGACGACTTTGCGGGTGGCGTCGAGGTTGCCGGCGAAGCCGTTCAGGTCGCTGTGGCTGTAGCGTTCTTCTTCGCCGCTGCTGGCGCGTACATCGGCAATGCCGTTGAGGTTGCGCACCATGATGCTCACCAGTTGCTCCGGCGGCAGTGACTGGGCCAGCAACTGTTGTTTGAGGGTGGTGACGTCCGCCAGCAGACGCTGGGCAGCGGGCGCCAGGCCCGCGAGATCACGTTGTTGAAACAGTGCGTACTCGATGCGGTGGAAACCGGTGAAGCCCGGGTCCTGCTCGCGTTTTTCGAAATAGTCGGCGCGGGCATTGATGGCGTTGTCCAGTTGCGACAGGCGTTGAGCGGCAGGCGCCACAAGCTGATACGCGACGCGCGCCGGCACATACAAGGCTTGCGCCTGGCTCAGGTCACCGGACTCGATGGCTAGCTGCAGGGCGCTGACGGCTTTGATCAGCGCGGTGCCCTGGCTGCTCAGGTACACGCGGAACTCCGACAGCGGCCCGACAAACGCCACCATCGACGGCCCGTTTTTAGCGGCGGCCTCGGAGGCCGCTGTCGGCGTGACGTGCAAGGTGCCACGGGGGTTGCTCAGCAGTCCGCAAGTGATGCTGTAGTCGCCGGGCTGCAGGTTGGCGTTGATCACCTGGTTCAAACCGGGGGCGATGTTTTCCCGCTCTTCGGTCACCAGCACGCCATCGAGGATTTCCCATTCCACGGCGCGCTCGGAGCGATTGACGATGCGAAAGCTGGCGCGACCGGCCGGGACGGTGAGCGCATTGGGTTCGCAGCTGTGGGGGTGGATGGTCACCAGCACCTCATCGTGATTGGCCTGGCGCTTGGCTGCGGCGATTTGCGCGGCGTAGTAGAACAGACCGCCGGCGGCGATCATCACGATCACCGAGCCGGCCACCGCCCAGCGCAAGGCGCGGGGAGGGGAAGCCTGGGGT
>NZ_JAHBCX010000086.1:0-1074 GCF_019955895.1 Pseudomonas sp. GL-B-12 | reverse complement strand
CCTTGGTGCTGAATGTGCCACCGTCATCGCGAGCAGGCTCGCTCCCACAGGGGATTGGGTTTGTTCAGGAAGATTACTGCAGGGGCAAAAACCGCAGCAGCGCCGCGACTATGGCTTCGGGTGCGTCTTCCTGAACCAGATGACCGGCGTTGGGTATCGGATAAAACTGCGATCCGGGAATCATCCGATGCAGCGCCTGCCCGCGTTCGATGGGAATCCACTGGTCGTCTTCACCCCAGAGAATCTGCACCGGGCAGCGAATCGTCGGGTACAGGCCCTCGGCCTCGCAGGTATAGCGCTCGTCCATCTGCGCGATCTGCCGGTAGAACGCCGCTTGCCCCGGATCCCCCAGCCACGGCTTTACGTACGGCGCGAGTTCGTGGTCCGGGATTTCCCGCTTGATCGCCCCGCGGATGTAAGCCGGCACAATCGCTTGCTGGATGTAATCGGGCAGTCCGCTGAACGCAGCTTCATGCTGGCGCACATGCTGCACGAACGGCGAACCCCAGGGCGTCAGCGCCACCGGGTCGATCAGCGTCAGGCTGCGGTAATCCTTGCCGTTGAGCAGATGCGCGCGTAGCGCCGTGGCACCGCCGAAGTCGTGGGCCACCACGTCGGGGCGATCCAGGCGCCAATGCTCCAGCAACTGCGCCAACAACTGGTTTTGCACGCCGAGCGAGACATCGTCGTCGGGTTGTGCGGACTGCCCATAGCCCAGCAGATCGAAGTAGTGGACGCGGTGAGTCGTCGTGAAATACGGCGCGATCCGGTGCCACACGAAAGAAGAAAAGGGCGTGCCATGCACGAGCACCAGCGGCGGGCCGTCGCCGCGCACGGCGTAGCGTACCTGATGTCCGTTGAAGTCAAAGGCTTGATCCAGCGGCCAGTCAGTCATGGGCTTGTCCTCTTGGCGGGGGAAGAGGCAAAAAGCATAGGCATAAAAAAACCACCTTTGAAGGTGGCTTGCTTGATCGACTGACGAAACGCATTCCCTTGTGGGAGCGGGCTTGCTCGCGAAGGCGGTTTTTCTGGCACCTTGATGGTGGCTGTGCCGACGCCTTCGCGAGCAAGCCC
>NZ_JAHBCX010000085.1:0-1121 GCF_019955895.1 Pseudomonas sp. GL-B-12 | reverse complement strand
GCGATCAGCGGCAGGTGCAGGCCGTAGGTGTCGCCGGCGTAGGCGCGGGCCTGGCGCAGCCATTTGCTTTCGCGGCCGGCGGGCCAGGTGTCGCGGTCGAAGAGGAACTTGACCCGGTAGCGCCCTTGCATATCGATTTCGGTGTACAGGGGGTTGCTCTGGGGGTGGGTGATGCGTGCCGGCAGGGTGCCGGCGATTTGTGGTTTGGGCGGTACTTCTGGGCGAAAGCACAGGCGCAAGGCGTAGGGCATGGCTTCGAAATCGCAGGTCAGGCTGCGGTCGCGGGCGGCGCGCGTGGTGATCTTTGTGATCACCACGCGGGAGGCGAAGGCCTTGGGGGCGTCGCCGCTGATGGTCAGCACCTGGCCCGGGGCCAGGGTGGCGCTGCTGCTGGTGCCGCTGAGGTGGGTCTGGTTGTTGAGGTAGCGTTCGTGGCGCAGGCGCGCGTAGAAAAAGCCGCTTTCGCTTTGCAGGTCTTCGTCGCGCAGGTGGGACTTGCCGAGCACGCGGTAGGGTTCGGCGTAGTGGTAGGCCTCGCCGTAGGTGTTGTCGGCGACGCCGCGGGTCGTGGCCACGCCGTGGGTGGTGGGCTCGCCGAGGGTCTGGTCGACCTCGCCGTCGAGGTAGGCGCGACTGTCCTCGGGGTGATAGGCGCGTATGCTGACCTGCTGTTCCACCACCCGGTGGCGGGTTTTCAGGGCCCAGACGCTGTCTTCGACGCTGTTGCTGAAGCCCGAGGGCGAGCGCAGCGGCAGTTCGACGTCGAACTGGTAGCAGCGCTGGTCGTCGCAGAACTCGACGACGTCGAAGGCGAGCTCTTCGTGCTGGATGCAGCGGAACCAGATGCCGACGTCGGCCAGCAGGCGGCTGATGAAGGCCAGGTCGCTTTCCTGGTACTGCATTACCTGCTCGCGCTGCGGGTACTCGCGCTTGAGGTTGAAGCGAAAGTGCCCGGTGTCCAGGCCGTGGCGGTCGCGCAGAATGCTTTTGACGATGTCTGGCACGGACTGGTGCTGATAGATCCGCGTTTGCTGGCCGCGATCGAGCAGGGCCAGGCGCGGTTGCAGGGTGACTTCGTAGCGGGCTTCGTCGATTGAGCCGGACAGGCGTTGGCAGGCGGT
>NZ_JAHBCX010000084.1:0-1201 GCF_019955895.1 Pseudomonas sp. GL-B-12 | reverse complement strand
TGTGGGAGATTCTATGGTTGAGGGAAAGCCCTCAACCTGCTTTTGGTTGGTATTCGCTCTGCCCTTTCAGCAGTGCAAATACGATCCGGGCAAGTTTGCGGGCCAGTATCACCAGTGCCTGCGTAGTGCTGAACCCTTTGGCTCTTTGCTCTTCATAAAAGCCTTTCCAGGCGGCTGTGCGGCTGGCCGACATGGCGGCGTTGTGCAGCAGTCGACGCGCTTCCGGGTCGCCTCGCTTTGTCAGGCTGCGGCGACCGTCCTTTTGTCCTGACTGCGACACCCGCAAATCCATCCCTAAAAATGCGATGAAGGCATCTGCATTTCTGAAGTCGCCTCGCTGAAAGGCCGCGATCAAGCGCGCTCCGGTTAAAAAACCAATACCTTCAACTTTCATGCAACGCTTCAACTGGGCCAGCAAGCCGGCCTCTTTCAGGCGGTCGTTGATCATTTTCTCGACCAGCCCTTCAAGTCTCTGCATGGAGGCCACTTGCTCGGCAAAAGCGGCTTTGAGCAGCGGTTCATTTGTCCAGCTCTGCACCAGGCGAACCCGCGCCTGAACCAGCGCCGCGCGCCGGCGGAAAAGGCTCAAGAGGCAGCGGTACAACGGCGAGGGCGGAATCCATGGATGGAGCTCTTCATATTCGTTTTTCAGATAGCGGGCGAGCAACTTTGCATCCAGTGCGTCCGTTTTGGCGCGAACTTTCACACCTTTGCGGTAATGGCTCAGTTCATAGCCGCCGACCATGTAAATGGTGCAACCGGCCTCATGGGCCAGGTCGGCGAACTCCAGGTGATAGATATTGGTCGACTCAATCGCGACATCGACCGGCGCCGGCAAGGCTTTCAGCCATTTCTTGATGGCTGGCTTGTTATTGGGAAGCGTCTCAAGCAGTTCCAGTTCGGCCTGATAGATCACCAATTCACTCTTGGCGACATCCACGCCCACGATTGGCTTGATAGCAGAAACCGGCATTGCCATTGAACATCCCCCGAGATATGGTTTTGAGCACTTGAAGGGCTCACCCAGAGGCGCAGGCTTGTTCCTATCGTCGGTCTAGCCAGATGCATTCTTTATCGGCGCTTGGGTGAAAGGAGGAGGGGCGAAATCTCCCACGGATCTGTACTGCGCTAACAGTCAGAATCGAGCCTTGTCCCTCCTCCTCCCTTCAAGTCCTAGCATACAAGCGAGCTTGCTCGCGAT
>NZ_JAHBCX010000083.1:0-1394 GCF_019955895.1 Pseudomonas sp. GL-B-12 | reverse complement strand
CCGTATATGGACTCCCCCTCATTGCAAGCCCCGTTGCTTTGGCGCCCGTGCCGACTGCACACGTATATTCGGCCTCTAAATACGGCATCGTTTCGATGCAGGGCCATGATGGGCTATTCGCGCGCCGGCTCCCGATCGCTTTTTCGTGCTTTTCGCACTTGGACATTCGAGGGTTTTGCCGACGCCGGTTCGACCGGTTTGCCATCGTTCAGGTTGCTTCGCAATCGTGGTTAAGAGTTGTTTCTCTCGTAGAACTCGTCGGGTAAATAGATCAGGCCGCTGCCTGATTCGGTTGGTAATCAGTGTCGTGACGCAGCATCGCCCAAGCCATGCGTGCAGTTTTGTTGGCCAGCGCAATAGCGGCCACATTGGGATGCGATCGCTCGGCTAAACGAACGGCCCACTGGCTGAGCCGATCCTCTTTGGATTTGGCTGTGCGTAGCGCCGAGCGTGCGCCATGCACCATCAATGTTCGCAGGTACGTATCACCGCGCTTACTGATACCGAGCAGTCGATCCTTACCACCAGAACTGTGTTGCCTCGGTGTCAGTCCCAGCGAGGCGGCAAACTGTCGGCCATTGGCAAACTGACGGGCATCACCGAGAGCGACGACGAGCGCTGTGGCGATCATTGGACCGACACCGCGCAGCTGTTGAAGGCGAATGGCGGACGGCTCGTTTGTCGCGATCGCAGTGATCTCGCCGTCGAGCTGGCAAACACGCCCATCCAGCGCACGAAGGTCGTCCCACAAACCATCCAGTAGACGACGAAAGCGTGCCGTCAAACCGTTATCCGCATCCTCTAGCCAGCACGGTATTGCGCGACGCAGCATCAGCAATTCCTTCGGTGCAACGAGACCGTACTCGGCGACCAGCCCACGGTTCTGATTGGCTTTGGCCGTCCGCTGTTCGATTAAGCCGGCCCGGATGCGATGCGTCGCTTGGATATCCTGTTGTTCGATCGTCTTGATGGCGACGAAGCGCATGCTGGGACGGCTCATCGCTTCGCAGATCGCCTCGGCATCGTTCGCGTCGTTCTTGTTGCTTTTGACATAAGGTTTAACGAACTGGGGGGCGATCAGCTTGACTCGAAATCCGAGAGCTTCGAGTTGCCGCGCCCAATGATGGGCCCCACCGCAACTCTCCATGCCGATCTCACAACCAGGTTCGACCTTTTCCAGCACCGTTTGAAGCCAGCGATCACGTGGTAGCCGCTGCCGCCAGACCGGCTGCTCATGGCAATCCACACCGTGGATCTGAAACACGTTCTTGGCCAGGTCGACTCCAATGCGCATAAGCTTCATGTGTGGACTCCTTCTCACTGTTGACTGTGGTTCGCACCTTCAGTCTGGCACTCAAGATGCCGAAGTGAGGAGGAGTCCATCCCATTGCTTT
>NZ_JAHBCX010000082.1:0-1541 GCF_019955895.1 Pseudomonas sp. GL-B-12 | reverse complement strand
TCCCAGGTCCTGCTGCTCAGCGCCCCGCAAGGCATCGCCCTGACCAGCGGCCAGCACCTGCAACTGGCCGCCGAGAAAAACCTGATGCTCAACGCCGGCGGTGAAGCCAACCTCAGCGTGGTCAAGCGCCTGTTCATCGGCGTCGGCCAGGGCCTGAGCCTGTTCGTGCGCAAGCTCGGCATCAAGCTGATCGCCAACCAGGGCCCGGTGAGCGTGCAGGCGCAGAACGATCGCCTGGAACTGATCGCCCGGCATGGTCTGAACATCACCAGCACCGAAGACGAAATCCACATCACTGCAAAGAAAAAAATCGTCCTCAACGGCGGCGGCAGCTACCTCACTCTGGAAGCGAGTGGCATCGAATCGGGTACGGCCGGCGATCACAAGGTGAAGTCGGCGCACTTCGAGTACAGCGGTGCAGCCAAACAAATACTGGAAATACCACTGCTATCCCCATTGACCGAGCACGACCACGAGTCCTTGGGGCTTACGGATTTCTCGGGCTGACCCCTGTGCCATTCAAGGAGTGAAAAAACATCATGCGCGATTTACTTGTTTGGTTTTTTGGGACCCAGGCGTTTGACCGCCACCCACAATCAGAGGCCCCCGCTCTTCCCGCTCAGCCACGGCCGACTCAAGCAACCCCACCGCCAGAGCCGGAGAGTGAAGCACTGCAAGCGTTGAAAAACTGGAGCCATCCGTTCAAGGACAAGCGCGATCCGCTGCGGCAGCTGACCCACATGGCCAACGCAGCGGCGGGCTACTACCCCTTGGGTCGAAACGGCCTCTGGCACGGCGGCGTGCATTTTGACAGCGGCACTGCCGGTCCCCTGGATCAATCCAGCGTGCATTGCCTGGCCGACGGTGAAGTGGTGGCCTACCGCATCGACACCCATTCGCCGACCACGCCCTACATCGTCAACAAACAGTCCGTAGAGAAACCGTTCTCGCGCAACTTCGTGCTGGTGCGCCATCGCCTTCAGCCGCCGAAAATCGAAGGCAGTCAGGAAACCCCACCCGGCCTGACGTTCTACAGCCTGTACATGCACCTGCGGGATTGGGCGAGTTATGAAGCAGACGTTGCGCTGCAACGTCCGGCCTTTTGGCCAGAACGTAATCTAAGGGTCAGAGCGGACGTCTCCGACACTCGCGTAGGCACCTCGACACCCAAAGGGTTGATAGTGCTGACCAAGCCGGCTGAAGGCGGTCATATGCTTGACCTCGACCTGCTGCCACCCGGCACGCCAGTGGTGGTCAGTGGCGAGGGCAAATACCGCAAGCTGGAACACTCCCGGGGCCCGGCTTCACTGCGTAACGCCGATGGCTCTCTGCAAGGCTATGTTGCCTTCCGCAACCTGGACCACGTCAGCGGTGCGACCTATCGGGTCAGTTCTTCCGGTGACCACATGAATGTTCGGTCCCGCTTCGATCTCAACGGTCGTGATTTGCTCCATTTGAGGCAAGGAACGGAAATCACCATCAGTGGTGAAGGCGAGTTTCGCAAGCTGGAAAGCATCAGCCAATACGTGCTGGCCGCGTCG
>NZ_JAHBCX010000081.1:0-1571 GCF_019955895.1 Pseudomonas sp. GL-B-12 | reverse complement strand
TTAAGCTGGATCGCTCGCAATCGGTGCCGCATCCACTCGTCCAGCTCTCGCCAGATTCTCGGCGTTTGTGACAACCCAAAGTAAGTTTTCCAGCCCAGAAGATAAGGGCGTAGATTCTCGACAACTTGTCGCAGACTGCGACCGCCTGAGCGACGGGTGAGCTCGCGTATCCGTTGCTTGAACTGCTTGCGCGCCTTGACCGCTACCGCTCTTTTGACGCCTTGTGGAGATGCCCAGAAGGCGTAGCCCAGAAACTTGCGACCATACGCACTCGCCACCGCACTCTTGCTCTCGTTGACGCTCAAGTGCAGCTTTTCATACAGACGCTTCAGCAAAGCCATCACCCGCTGTCCCGCCTTGCGGCTGCGAACATACACATTCGCATCGTCGGCATAGCGCACGAAACAATGGCCTCGACGTTCAAGCTCCCGATCCACTTCGTCCAGCAGCACATTCGCCAGTAACGGCGACAGCGGGCCGCCTTGCGGCGTCCCACAGCGGCTTTTCTCGACCACGCCATTAATCATCGTTCCCGCGTCCAGATACGCGCGAATCAGCCGGATAACCGCCCGATCCGCAATCCGTTTGCGTAGACGCTCCATCAAGATGTCGTGGTCGGCCCGGTCGAAGAACTTCTCCAGATCAACATCCACCACCACTCTGCGCCCCGAGGACACATGACGTTGGGCCGCCAGAACGGCGTCCTGCGCACTGCGTCCCGGACGAAAGCCGTAGCTGTGTTCACTGAAAGTCGGATCGAGTAATGGCTGCAAGACTTGCAGCAAGGCTTGCTGGATCAAACGATCGGTGACCGTCGGAATGCCCAACTCGCGCTGACCGCCATCGGGCTTGGGAATGACCACTCGGCGTACCGGACTGGGCCGGTAGACACCTGAAAGAAGCTGTTCACGAATCGCCGCCCACTGAGTGAGCAGATGTTCGGCCGTCTGTTCAATGTCCAGACCATCGACTCCCGCTGCACCTTTGTTGGCCTTGACCCGTTTCCATGCCCGTTTCAGGTTTTCTCTCGCAAAGGCTCGCTCCAGCAGCCCTTGCCCTGCGTTATAGGGTTCATTTTGCGGACGATTGACCTCGTCGCTGATGGGATTCCTCACGGTTTCACCGCTCGTAGCCTGCATCCGCCCCGCGTTTGGCAGGCATCTGACTTCCGGTCTTTCGTATCAACATGGCCTATGACGCTTTCTCTCGTTCGGCCCTTCGTCAAAAAAAAAAAAGACTACTACGGCCTCTGCTGACTTCTCGCTCCGGCTTGCACCGTCGCCCTTTCAGGCACAAGGCGAGATCTCCCCAGGTAAGAACGCAATCCTTCCCCGCACAACCGCCGGATTTACGCAGCCTGATCTTTGACCACAAGAGCTTCGCGATTTATGGCTCGCTCGCCCTGATCGGCTTCGCCTTGTATCCGGTTCTTGTTCATCGGCTCGCGGTTTCGCTCCACGCTTCCTCCCCACACTCGGTCGCCCTCATGCAGTTGCGCTTCGCTTCGTTCGCTGTGGTCAGCTTACGGCGGGACTTTCACCCACAAGATTGCGCCCATGCTGGGCGCACCA
>NZ_JAHBCX010000079.1:0-2169 GCF_019955895.1 Pseudomonas sp. GL-B-12 | reverse complement strand
AAGCGGAATGAGGCGCCGTAGGCAGAATCCGGTAAATGGTTAGCGCCATCGTCCCGTAACCGCGAACGGAAAGTACCGCTCTGTGGTTCAGTACGATACAAGCCACGCTTTTGCAGTTCAGGAATGACCAGTTCAACAAAGTCTTCGAGGCTGCCTGGGCTGATCAGCGGGTTGAGCATGTAGCCACTGGTGCCGGAAATTCGGGCGTGCTCCTCAATCCGATCGGCCACTTGTTGCGGCGTTCCCACCAGAATCAGATCACTGCCCCGAGTGACGTTGGCAAAGCGCTGTTTGACATCGCCGGCGGTCAAGGGCTTGCCACTGCCATCAGGCCGCATCACATAGGACGTCATGCCTTCGGTGTGAGTGGATAACGCATCGCTGTCCGCGTAGCGGCTGATGTCGATACCGGTATCACCGGCATAACTCACCAGTTGCGCCTGCAAGTGATAGTTGCTTTGCAGTGCGTCGTATTTGCGTTGGGCTTCGATCTCGGTCCTGGCCGTAACGATGCGCAGGACCGTCAGAGATTTAACATCCTTCGCCTGACGCCCCCGTGCCCTGGCCTGCGCCCATATATCTTCCAGTCCCTGGCGAATCTCCAGCGGGTTGGATTTGGCGATGAAAATCAGTTCGGCGTGCTTGGCCGCAAACTCGCGACCTCGGCCGGACCAACCGGCCTGGATGAGCAGCGGCGTGCGTTGCGGTGACGGGGACGTCAAATGCGGCCCGGCCACCCGGTAATGCTCGCCGACATGATTGATCGGTCGCACGCGATCGCCCTTGGCATAGACCTGGCGAGACTTGTCGGCAACCACAGCGTCATTTGCCCAGCTGCCTTCCCAGAGCTTGTAAACCACATCGAGAAATTCATCTGCGCGTTCATAGCGATCATCGTGCTTGATCATCTGCTCCAGGCCGAAGTTGCGAGCGGCGCTGGTCAGGTAGGAGGTGACGATGTTCCAGCCGACCCGGCCATTGGTCAGGTGATCCAGCGTGCTGAAGCGCCGGGCGTGGGTGAAAGGATGTTCATAACTGGTGGTGACAGTGACGCCGAAGGCGAGGTTATCCGTCACCGCAGCCAATGCCGGGATGATCATCAACGGATCGTTGGCCGGTGCTTCCACCGCCCACTTCATGGCAGCGTCGGCATTACCGCCAAACACATCGTAGAAACCCAGCACATCACCAAAAAACAGCATGTCGAGATGAGCCTGGTCGGCGATGCGTGCCAGGTTGGACCAGTAGCCCAGCGAGTTGATGGTCAGTCGTTCGTCAGCCGGGTGCGTCCAGAGGCTTGGCGCGCCGCCGCAGCCAACACTGGCTTGCTCGTATAACGCAAACAACAGAGGTTTTGGATCGGACATCGTAGTACCTGTAAAAGTCAATAAACGGAGCGGGTCAGCGCTGATGCTTGAAACCTTTGCCGTAGTGGCGTTCAAGACGGTTCTGTATCAACTCCAGTCCAATGGACAGGAGCCAATAGATAACGGCTGCGGTGGTGAGCATTTCGATGTAGCGGTAGGACGAGCGACCGTACGACTGCGCCAGGAACATCACTTCCCAGACGCCCATCACCGATATCAACGATGAGTCCTTGAGCATTGAAATGAACTGACTGGTTGTCGGGGGAATGATCGTGCGCATGGCTTGCGGCAGGACGATGTGCAGGAACGTTGCCGCAGGCCCCAGCCCCAGAGCCATCGCCGCTTCGCGCTGCCCGGGTGCTACAGCCATGATGCCGGCACGAAAAATCTCGCTGAGGTAGGCACCATAATTGAGCGAGAGCGCAATGATCCCCGCGCTGATGGCGCCCGGAACAACACCCAACTGCGGCAGCCCCAGGTAGATCAGCAGGATCTGGATCAGCAGCGGAGTACCGCGAAAAAAAGACGCATAGAAACTGGCAATGCCGAAAGCCACCGCACTGCGAGACAGGCGCGCCAGCGCCGTCACGAAGCCAAGGAGCAACGAAAGCCAGATCGAGCAGAAGCACAAAAACAGCGTCAGCGCGGCGCCTTGCAAGAAACCGTCAGGCCCCAAATGCAGGCCGACCAGGTTGGGCAACTTCTGCAGAATGATCGAGAACTTCAGATCGAAGCTCATGAAAAACATGACGCACAGGCCGAACAGCACTGCCCAGGTCAAATACAGGCGAGAGCGAAAACC
>NZ_JAHBCX010000078.1:0-2904 GCF_019955895.1 Pseudomonas sp. GL-B-12 | reverse complement strand
GGGTCGGCGAACAGGCTGAATTCGGCGTACTGGCCGATGAATTTTTCCGCGCCGATGTCGAGGTCGCTGGCGGTGAATTCGATGCGGTAGAGGTAGGGTTGGCTAAGGTGCTCATGGCCCTCGAAGGCGAGGACGTCGAGGTGGGTGTCGAGCTGGTCGATCTTGAGTGTGTGGCGGTTGCGGCCGAAGACAGGGTTCATGCTCGGCCCTCAGGTGCAACGACTGAAGGTCCGTCGGTGAATTGCAGCGTGATGCCCTCCTCTTCACTAAAGCCCAGGGTCACGCCAAGGGTTTTGTATTTGGCGGCCTGACGCTGCAGCAGCTGTTGGCTGAGGACCGGCAGAATCTGCTGGTTGAGCAGGCTGTCGATGTTGCGCGCACCGGTGTCGGGCAGCAGGCAGGCGGCGACCAATGCATCGTGCAGGCCATCCTCAATCAGGCAGGCCAGGCCGTAATGGCTGTGCAGGCGACTGGCGACCTTGGCAAGTTTCAGGGCGACGATATGCTTGAGCGCGTCGGCCAGCAGCGGGCGGTAGATCAGGGTCTGGAAGCGGGCGAGCAACGCCGGCTGGAAGTGCTCGCGCAGCAGCGGTCGCAGCCATTCGTGCAAGTCGCTGTCGCTGGCTTCGGGCTGTTCGCGCAGACCGTTTTGCAGCTCATCGCTGCCAAGGTTGGAGGTCATCAGGATGACAGTGTTGCGGAAGTCGATTTCGCGTCCTTCGCCATCACGCATGAAGCCGCGGTCGAACACCTGGTAGAACAGGTTGAGCACGTCGCGGTGGGCCTTTTCCACTTCATCCAGCAGCACCACGCTATAGGGCCGCTGGCGCACCGCTTCGGTGAGCACGCCGCCCTGGCCGTAACCGACGTAACCCGGTGGCGAGCCCTTGAGCTGGCTGACGGTGTGGGCTTCCTGGTACTCGGACAGGTTGAGGGTGATCAGGGATTTTTCGCCACCGAACAGGCAGTCCGCCAGCGCCAGGGCGGTTTCGGTCTTGCCGACGCCGCTGGTGCCCACCAACAGGAATACCCCCAACGGCGCCTGCTCTTCGGTCAAGCCGGTCTTGGCTGCGCGCAGGTGCTGGGCCAAGGCACCGAGGGCAGATTCCTGGCCAATCACCCGCTCGCCGAGTTGCCATTCCAGAGTCAGCAGGCTGGCTTGTTCGTCCTTGAGCAAACTGCCCAGGGGCACGCCGGTCCAGTCGGCGATGACTTCCGCAACACTGCGTGCATCGACGTCCAGGGACAGCATTGGCTGGCTGCCCTGGGCCCGCAGCAATTGCTCCTGCAGTTTCGCGCAGAGGTCGCTGCGGGCCGGTTCGGCCTGACGCGCATCGAGCAATTGTCGGGTCAGGTCAAGTTCATAGCGGTACTGGCACAGCAAGTCGTCCTGCTGTTGTTGCATCTCGACCTGCTGCCCGGCGATCAGCGTCAATCGTTCGCTCAAGTCGCTGCCATTGAGTTGCACATCCTGTTCCAGTGCGCGCCGCTCCAGCTCCAGCGCGGCATGCCGGGCCTTGAGCCGCACCAGTGCCTGGGGCTCGCAGTCGAGGCTCATGCGCACCCGCGCGCTGGCGGTGTCGAGCAGGTCGACGGCCTTGTCCGGCAGCTGGCGGCCCGTGAGGTAGCGCCGCGACAGGCTGACCGCGGCCTGCACCGCCGCGTCCTGAATGTGCACGCCGTGATGGCTGGCGTAACGCGCCTTGAGGCCACGCAGCATCAGGCAGGCGCTGGCATCGTCCGGCTCGTCGACCTTGACCATCTGAAAGCGCCGCTCCAGGGCGGCATCGCGCTCGAAGTACTGTTTGTATTCGCTCCAGGTGGTCGCGGCGATGGTGCGCAATTCGCCTCGCGCGAGGGCCGGCTTGAGCAGATTCGCCGCATCCGCCCCGCCCGCCTGGTTACCGGCGCCGATCAGGGTGTGAGCCTCGTCGATGAACAGCAGCACCGGGTTGGCCGACTGCTGCACGGCGTCGATGACGTTTTTCAGGCGTTGTTCGAATTCGCCTTTTACCCCGGCGCCTGCTTGCAGCAGGCCAAGGTCCAGGGTGCGCACGCTGACTGCCTTGAGGCTGTCGGGCACGTTGCCATCGGCAATGCGCAGGGCCAGGCCTTCGACCAGCGCGGTCTTGCCGACGCCGGGCTCGCCGACGAGGATCGGGTTGTTCTTGCGCCGCCGGCTGAGGATGTCGATGACCTGGCGGATTTCATCGTCACGCCCGAACACCGGGTCGATCTGCCCGGACTTCGCCTTGGCTGTGATGTCCTGAGTGAATTTGTCGAGCACCGCTTGCATGGCATCGTGGCTGGCGCCAACCTGGAGTGGAGTCACCATGGGTTGATCCAGTGCCTTGTCCTGCTGTACCTGTGATCGTTCCTCGGAGTGCTGATCGAGCAACGTATCCAATTGCTGCAACTGAGTCGAACTGAGACTCAGCAATGGCAAGGCCGCTTCGCACGCCAACAGCTCCGGATTTTCCAGCAAGGCGCCGAGCAGGTGGACGGAACGCACGCTGTCATGGCCGTCCAGGGACGCTCGCAGCCAGGCGTTCTCGATCAGCTTGTGCAACCGGCCGCACAACTGCGGCTTGCCCTGCACGCTGCGCGGCAGCATGTCGAGATGGTCGAGCAAGCCGCGCCACAGCACATCCATGTCCCACTCATGGCGACGCGCGATAAGGGTCAGGTCGCCCTCGCCCAGCTCCAGCAACTTGAGCAGCCAGTGTTCGATGCTGATCCGTCCATGGGCTCGGCTTTGACACAGAGACGCCGCCGCGCTGAGCGCCTGGGCGCAATAAGGGTTGAGGCGACGAAGCAGGCGCGTGGAGGTGTGGGTCATGGCGATACGTCCTTGTGCCTGTCTCTTATACACATCTGACGCTGCCGACGAATTAGACTTATACA
>NZ_JAHBCX010000087.1:0-181512 GCF_019955895.1 Pseudomonas sp. GL-B-12 | reverse complement strand
GGGGTGGGGTGGGGTGGAATGTCATGACTGCCTGCGCCCGGTCCAGAACCGGGAACAGGCAGCACAGACCAGGCAGACTTCAGAATTTCTCTGCGATGTACTTGAACGGATAGTTCGGATCCCGATAGTTGCCGGGACTTTGGCGCTTGGGCAGCTTCACTTTCGCCCGCCGTACTTCTTCATAAGGAATACTGTTCAGCACATCGCTGATGATGTTCAGTCGCGCCCGTCGCTTGTCATTCGAGTTGGCGACCCGCCACGGGGCGAATTCGGTGTCGGTGGCCTCGAACATATCGTCCCGGGCACGGGAGTAGTCGTACCAGCGGTTATAGGACTTGAGGTCCATGGGCGACAGCTTCCAGATCTTGCGCCCGTCGGTGATACGCTCCTTGAGGCGTCGGGTCTGTTCTTCCTGGCTCACTTCAAGCCAGTATTTGATCAGGATGATTCCCGATTCCACCAGTGCCTGCTCGACGCGCGGCACCACGGTGAGAAAATTGCGCACTTGTTCTTCGCTGCAAAAGCCCATGACCCGCTCCACACCGGCGCGGTTGTACCAGCTGCGATCGAAGATCACCACTTCACCGGCCGCCGGCAGGTGCGGCAGATAACGCTGCACATACATCTGGCTTTTTTCCCGCTCGGTCGGCGCCGGCAACGCCATTACCCGGAACACCCGCGGACTGACCCGTTCGGTGAGCGCCTTGATGGTCCCGCCCTTGCCGGCGCCATCACGGCCCTCGAAGATGATGCAGACCTTGGCGCCCGTGTGCTGCACCCACTCCTGCAACTTGACCATCTCGACATGCAGCTGCGCCAGCTCCTCGAGATACACTTTGTTCTTGAGCTTGCCGCTTTCAACCGGTTTGCTTTTGCTTGCCGCCTTCTTCTTCGCCATGCCCGTTAACTCCTTCAATGCGTCACATAGCGTCCGGAGCGCCCCCGGCCGCGTTCATTCAGCGTCGACTGCGCTGATAATGTTCAACCGCCAGTTCCAGGTTCAGGAACATGCGCGCCTCGCCCAGCGCATGGCCCAGGGGTGCCTTGATGACCATTTCCCATACGCTCGGGCTCATGCCCACCAGCCACAATGAAATGCCTTTTTCCTGCAGTCGCTGTTCCGCCCCGGTGAGCATTTTCAGCGCGGTGTATTCCAGGTCGAACACGCTGCGCAGGTCCAGGACCACGACCTTGGGGTTCGCCACGTCAATCAGCGGCCGGATCTTGTCGGCGATGCGCTCGGCATTGGCGAAGAACACCCGCCCTTCGGGCCTGAGCAACAGCAACCCGTCAAAGTGTTCGTCATCGATGTGCTCGGCGGACTGCGGTCGGTACACATTGGTGCCAGGCTTGCGTCCCAGGACATGCACGGGCGGGTCCGAGACCTGATAGGCCAGGGCCAGCAACGAGACGATGATCGCCACGACGATCCCTTGCAGCGTGCCCAGCAGTATCACGCCGATCATGGCCACCACGGCCCAGGCAAATTCGGTACGGCGAACCGACAGGATCTCGCGAAATTCCGCCGGCTCGATCAGGCCCACCGAATACACGATCACCACGGCAGCGAGCGTGGCGTTGGGCATCAGGCCAATAAGCGGTGCCAGCAGCAGGCACGTGCCCAGTGCCAGTGCGGCGGTGACCAGTGCGGCCAGTTGCGAACGGGCGCCGGCCAGGCGGTTCACCGCCGTCTGGGTGGTCCCGCCACCGGCGACCATGGCCCCGAGAAACGCACCGCCGATGTTGGCAACGCCCGTGGCCAGCAGCTCCCGGTTCGGTTGTGGCGCGGGCTCGTCACTGCGGGCAAACGCGCGCCCCGCCGCGATGGTTTCGGTGAAACTCATCAGCGCGATACCCATCGCCGAGGACCACAGGGTCTCGGCCATCGACCATACCGGCAGGGTCGGCGCGGGCAACCCGATCGGCACCACGCCGACGGCGGACACACCAAAGCGCTCCAGACCAAACAGGCTCATGCCGATGATGCCAAGCGCCACCGCAATCAAAGGCGCTGGCAGTCGTGGTGTAAAACGCTTCATTCCCACCAGCAGCAGGACCATGAACACGCCGACCGCCACGGTCGGCAGCGAGGCATGGCCGACGCTCTGGACCGTGGCCACCAGGTTGTGCAGGAAGCCGCCTTTGTCGATGTGCGTGCCCAACAGTTTGGGCAACTGGTCGAGCACGATGACCACCCCGATGCCGGCCTTGAAACCCACCAGCACCGGCTCGGAAATGAAATTGGCGACGAAACCCAGGCGCAAGAGCCCGGCGACGATCAGGATCGCACCCACCATCAGGGCCAGCGTGGCGGAAGCCGCGAGCAAGGTCGCCGCATCGCCACCGGGGCTGATCTGGCCCAGCGCGGAGCCGGCGAGAATGGCCAGGGTGGTCGTGGTGCTGACGCTAAGCGGGCGCGACGTGCCGAGCACGGCATAGATCACCATCGGCACCAGCACCGTGTACAGCCCGACCTGCACCGGAAGGCCGGCAATAGTGGCGTACGCCAGCGCCTTTGGAATGACCACGGCCGCTGCCGTCAGCCCGGCGACCACATCGCCTCGCAGCCAGTCTGGCCGGTAGCTGCCGAGCCACTCCGGGATCAACAGGCTGCGCAAGGTTCCCCGCTGTGGGGTGCCTGGAATCCGCTCTTGCGGATGGCTGCCTTGTTGATTCATCAGTCACTCCAGTGGCAAATCGTCCCGTGCGGATGATGAGTGGGCTCAACTGACCGCACAATCCGTTAACTGCACGCATAACCATTGCAAACCTTCATCGGCATCGAAGCGCGTGTGCCAGCAAGCAATCCACGCAGACTCGACCAGTTACAAATGTAGCCGGTTTGCACGGCTACGCCGCCACATGGCTGGCGAAGGAGACAGACGCCCCACCATCACCACTAAAAAATGGAAAGCCTTATATGGACGACGTCATGAAAGCAATAAATGAGCTATACCCGCTAATTCCCCCCATTGCAGTTCTTCAACTCAGGAGTTTGGCAATGAAGCTCAGAACCTCACTGGCCGCACTCATGGTTGCGGCAAGCCTTTTCGGCTGCACCACTTCATCGACCCACGGTGTGAACGTCAACCTGGTCGCCACCCGGCAAAACGCCGGCCAGATCGGCACCGTCACCTTGACCGACTGGGACAAGAAAACCGGGCTCAGTTTCTTCATCAGCGGTGCTCCAATGGGGGTTACCCTGCCCCTGCGTCTTTACTCCTTCATCAATAACGGCAGCTGCGAGCAACCCGGGTCAGTCGCCTACGCGATGAACGACACCGTCAACACCGAACGCCAACCCGTACGCGGCTGGTCCTTTACCAGAACCGCGCCTGTGCCCTTGCAAACCCTGGTTGACGGCAAGTATTCGGTGGTCGTGCGAACGGCTTCGACCGATGGCAACGTCGATATCTTTTGCGGGGATATCAAGGCAACAGAGCCGGTGAAATAGCCGCGGCCGATTCAGGTCGGCCCCCGCCCCGGTACCGCTCGTGCCACCGGTTGTCCGGTGCGAGCGGTGGCGTCGGGTGAACGGAAACGGGGCTGGCGGCGGCAACCGGTAACAAACCTGTCATTACTCACTGATAACGTCCAAGCGCTTTCCCGAACCGCATCCGCTCGATCTCCGATCGCCAGCGCCCCGCACCAGGGCTTTGCCCATCCGCTCAAGGTGACACTTCCGGTGTACGCAAGCACGACGCGCAAGCAAATCATCATCAGGTCCAACGACATGAGCTGCGACGACTTTGGCGCGTTGTTCTCGAACCTGTTCGGCAACCTTTATTCCGACTCTGCGCCGCCGCCGAAAAACATCATCATCGGCGGGGTCTACGGCAGGCACGAAGGTGTCAGTTTTCGTCGCATGCACTATCGCGGTGACTTCACGGTGGCTTTTCCCGCCCCCCTTGATGAAATCACCTTCGTCATTCCCACCGCCGGCAAGATCATCTTCAACCACGTCACCGAGTCGGTCGGCTTCGCGCAGATCGGCCTGGCGATCGACAAGGCCGAGGTTCGCTCGGCGCGCTTTGTCGACAACCACGCACAGCACGGGATTTCGATCAGCCGCCGGCTGATCACCGAGCGCTTGTCGACGCTGCTGGGCAAACCTATCCTGCAAAAAGTCTGTTTTGAGCCCGTGGTGGATCTGAGCGTACCAGCCTTGCAGGGCATCAAGGCGCTGGTGGACCTGGCCACCGGAACCGAGTTCGACCTGCTGATCAACACAGGTTCGCTGATGCCTTCGCGCCTTCGCGAAATGCTGGTCGATGCGGTACTGGAAGCCTGGCCGCACAACTTCACCGAAGCTCTTCAGCGCCCTTCCCCACTGATAGCGCCACGGCATGTGAAGCTGGCCGTCGAGTACATCCAGGAGCACCCCGACCACCTGGCCAGCGGCACCGAGCTGGCGCAATTGACCAACGTCAGCCTGCGCGCATTGCAGGAAGGTTTTCAGCGTTTCATGGGCACCTCGATCGTTGCTTATCAGCGCCAGGTCCGCCTGGAGCGCGCCTTTGCCGCGCTGTCCCAAGGGGTGTCGCCGTCGGTGACAGACGTGGCCTTGCAACTTGGCTTCAGCAATGTCGGCCGGTTTTGCCAGTATTTCCAGAGTGCCTACGGCATCAGCCCCGCAGACGTGAGAAAGGGCCTGCGAACGCGGCCGATAGCGACCAATTGAGACATTGTGGGAGCGAGCAAGCTCGCTCCCACAAATTGCCTTAACTGATCGTCAGAACAGATAACTGGCCTTCAGCCCGCCATTGAAGCCGTGGCTGTCGCCGCCACCGCTGGCGCCGACTTCTGCCCCTACGCTCCACGGCCCAAGGTTGGCCATGACGTTGACGCCACCGGTGAACTGGTCACGGTTGTCGAAGGCGGCTTGCTGTTCAATGTCCAGGCCCAGCAGTTGCCCTTCGCTGTCGACTTCATGGTCGCCCAATACATGTTCGTAGCCCACTTGCACACCCGGCACCACTTGCCAGGCACCGAGGCCGACAGGTGCAAAGGATGCGTTGAGGTTGGCCACCGCGCTCTTGCGGGTCTGGTGGATGCCGTCGACGTCCAGGGCCAGTTCGCTGCCTTTTTCCTGGAAGCCCGACAGGTTGACGTGGCTGATCCGCACGCCGAGGCTCGGTTCGAGGGTCACGCCGTTCACCGGCACACGGTAACCCAAGGCCAGGGTCGCACCGGTGAGGTTGCCATGGCTGTCGCCCTTGGCCGTGCCCAGACCGCCGCCGAGTTCGCGCTTGCTCTCGTAATCGAGATAGCCGGCGCTGGCATTGGCATCCACAAATAGGCCGCGCTCCAGACCGTTCGGTGCAAAGCGAGTACCCACGCTGAAGAAGGTCAGGTCGGTATCGGCCTCGCCTCCTGCGCCACCGACATTGCCACTGCTGTAGCCGAAGCCGGCATGGGCGCTGAGCTGTTCGGAAAAGCGCTGGGTCAGGCCAATCATCATGCCCTGGCTATGCTCGTTGCTGCTGGAGGCCTGGGACGAACCGTCGGTGCCCAGATACCCCGCCAGGGCGGTGCTCCACAGGCGATATTGCCCGGCCTTGAGGTCGATGCCGCTGGTGAACGGCGCGCCAGCCTGTTCGATCATCGCGCCCTGACGCAGCAGGTAGCTGGCAGCGTCGGCGTGCACCTGACCGCCGACGGTGGACTCGACGCCCCCGAGGCTGCGGGCATCGATGGCCGACTGCAGGTAGTAGTTGTAGGCACTGTAGGTGCCCGACAGGTTGCTGTTCTGCAGTTGTTGCAACAACTGCGCGCCGGCCGCGGCGTTGCCGGCCAGGTCCGCCGCGCCCGGCAAGCTGTTGTAGAACACCATCTTGCCGCGCAGCACGTAGATGGTTTCCTGGGACAAGCCGAGGCCTTGCTTGAGGTAGTTGTCCATCGTGCCATATTGCGCGGTCACCTGGTCCAGGCCGGCTTGCAGGTAACTGGCCTCCACACCGATCAGCGGCCCATAGATGGTCGCCAGGCTCGGTGGCAACGCCGCCAGGGTCGCCTTGATACGCGCGGCGGTGTAGTCGTTGGTCGCCAGGTAGTTGCTCATGATGGTGGCATCATCGACCCCGGCGATGCTTTGCAGCACAGCGGCAGTCCAGCCCGTGCGGTCCTTGCCGGCCGTGCAATGGAACAGCGCGGCGCCGTCGACCGCGGCCAGTTCATTGAACAGCTGGTTGAACTCACTGCGCATCCCCCCGTTCCGGACGAAATCACGGTTGGTGTCCTGCATCATGGCGGTGGCTTCGGCGGCGCTGTGGAACGCGATGTTGGTGACGTTCGCACCCGACGTGGAACCGCCGATGATGTCGATGTTGGTGTACGTCGCGCCCGTGAGCACCTTGTCGGGCGTGGCGGCGATCTCGCTGGGCGTGCGCAGGTCGTAGACCGCCTTGATGCCCAGGCCGTTGAGGGTCGCCAGATCCGCCGCCGACGGCGTCAGCGCGTTGGAGCGGTAAAACACCCCGCCACGCATGGTGCCGTCATTGGCCGTGGTGTACGCGGTGGTGAGACCGGCGACATCGCGCAAGTTGTCGATGCTCTTCAGGCGTGGGGTGTTGAGGGGGACAGTCTCGGCAGCCTGGGCGGCAGCGATGGACAGGCTCAAAACAGACAGCGAACACACAAGTCGTTGGAACACAGTGCAGCCTCATTGAAATCGCGTTGGGCTGACTAATATCTACATTGAAATGGCGCTGAACATGACAAATCGCCCGCGTACGCAAATCACTGCGCGATGTGTCCAGGTGGCTCGTTTTCTGTCCGTGTAATGCCTGTTGTGCTGGCGGGAAACGAGATGCGCGGTGGTCGCTGATCAATTTCCAAGTATAAAAAAACCCGCCTTGCAGCGGGTTTTTTGCTTTTCAGAAACCGATCTGTCGTCGCGAACTCAATGGGTTTTTTTCGAGGTCGACAGCCCGGCTTTACTCAAGCCTTTGGTGTTGTGCTCACCTGGCGTCGAGGCCGAAATGGCCCTGGCCTTGGAGATGCCGCGAGTATCCTTGGAATGGGCGATGCCTGAGGTCGTGGTGCCATGACCGTTATCATCATTGCGCTCACTACCGTAGTGGTTCCCGCTCAGGCCATGGTCGCGAACGGATTTGCCAGCATGGTCGCTGTCCAGCCCGTTGCCGCGGCCGTTACTGCCGGAGTGGCCTGTGCCGGCGTGTCCGCCACCCATACCACCGCCGTGGCCTGCGCCGTTTCCACCACCGTTTCCGCCGCCGTTCCCACCGCCATTTCCACCGCCGCCACCGCCGCCGTTTCCGCCGCCGCCGCCACCGCCGTCTTTCGCGTATGCGGAACCCATGATCGACAGGCCATCAGGGAGTAACGGGGCGGCTGCAAGCATCATGGCGCATGACATTACAGCAACGAGACTCTTGTTTTTAAAAAGCATGATTGCTTCCGTAGGAGGTTGATATCGCGTGACGTATGACGCGATATCTCCCCAACAGTTCAAGCACCACGACAAACGGCTGGAAGGCTGCCATTCACACGTCAATCAAACGCACCGTCGAGAATTTCATAGACAAGCCCGGTGGCCAGCGCAACCAGGATCAGATCCGTGCCGACTTGCTGCCATTCGTAGCCATCATAGTGGGGTAGCCTGCCGACCAGTCGGCCATCCAGTTTTTTGGCAATGCCGGGTGGAAGTGGCTTGCCTCGGGCAAGGTTCTTTTGAATACCCGGTGGCAAATCAGGCCCGGGGCTCCAGTAGCCCGTATTCACGCCAATGATCTCGAGCACGCTGCCACGGTTGATGCTCGGGCCGTTGCTCCAGTCCCCGCCGCCGCCGGAATTCTTGTTCTTGTTGCCATGACCACCTTGGTTGCCATGGTTGACCTTCCCGTTGCCCTGGCCGTTACCGGGATCGGCCAGCGCCGTCACCGAGCCGCTGATCAGGGTCAAACAGGTGATTGCTGCAATCAATGATCGAGACTTGTACATGAGTCGTTCCTTCGTGGTGGGGAAGATTCTCTGAAATTTAGACGCTATTGACGGTGTTGGTTCCATCGAGTCACCCACCGCCAAACCGTCTACGCTCATCCGATCGAAGCCTTGCAGGCGATTGCCGAAGGATGGGGCTTGTCGAGTATATGCATCTCACTGCGCCTCCTCATCGCCAGGTGAAGCGCAAGTCAGCCTTTCCCTGGAGACATCGCCATGATCCGCCCCTTGCTGAGCGCCCTCACCCTGCTTGCCCTGAGCGTCGCCGCCCACGCCGATGTCACGCCGTTCCCGGCGTCTTTCCACACCCAGGACCTCCCCGTCGACGGCGTCACCATGCACGTGCGCGTCGGCGGCAAGGGGCCGGCGGTGGTGCTGTTGCATGGCTTTGGTGACACCGGCGACATGTGGGCACCGCTGGCGGCCGATCTGGCGCGGGACCACACCGTGGTGGTCCCGGACCTGCGCGGCATGGGCTTGTCATCGATCCCGCAAAGCGGCTACGACAAGAAGACTCAAGCGGCCGACATCCGTGGCGTATTGAACGCGCTGAAGATCGAGCACTCGGTGGTCATCGGCCACGACATCGGCACCATGGTCGCCTTCGCCTATGCCTCGCGCTACCCGGAGCGCACCGATCGTTTGGTGGTGATGGATGCACCGGTGCCGGGCATTCCACCGTGGAACGACATCGTGCGCTCGCCGATGCTGTGGCACTTCGACTTCGGCGGGCCGGACATGGAACGCCTGGTCGCCGGGCGTGAACGCATCTACCTCGACCGCTTCTGGAACGAGTTCGCCGGCAACCCCGCCAAGGTCGACGAAGGCACACGCCAGCACTACGCCAGACTCTACGCCCGCCCCGGCGCCATGCACGCCGCCTTCGCCCAGTTCCGCAGCATTCGCCAGGACACCGTGGACAACGAGGCGTCGATGGGCAAAAAGCTGAGCATGCCGGTGCTGGCGGTCGGGGGTGAGAAATCCTTCGGCGCCAATGAGGCCATCGTGATGCGCAATGCCGCGGACAAGGTCACGGAAGTGGTGATTCCTGGGGCCGGGCATTGGCTGATGGAGGAAGCGCCGACGCAGACGATTGCGGCGATTCGCGGGTTTATCGAGAAGTGACGTCGCGACCTGCGAGCTATTGAGCCGGACGCCCAAAAGCAGTGCAGGCACTCCCCTGTCGTGGCGAGGGAGCTTGCTCCCGCCGGGCTGCGAAGCGGCCCTTGAGACCCGGCCGGTCCTCACCATTCCCACCCGAAACGCTCCACCAGACCCCGCTGGCCAGTACCAGCGTGGCCGCCACTGCACTCATCACTTCTTCGATGTGAATCCACGCTTGATACGTCGCAGATACTTCAATGCGTGGCGCTGTTTCCCGATTGTTACCTCAGCGCCGCAGTTGTCACTTCTGCGCCGCCGAACTGGCCAATAGAGTATGGCCGTCGGTGTGGAACAGGGTCGTCGACTTGTCGGCCCGCGCTGGCACCGATCCCCCCATCACGGAAGAGGTGAATCATGAGTTTCGTCAAAGTGGAAAAAAACCAGAGCAGCGCCCCGTCGGATGACGACATGAAAAAAGCCATGGTCGAGTCGGGCGGCAAGCCGGGCGAGGTCACCGGGACCAATGCCGCCCGCACCCTGACCTACACCGGCGTGGTCAATCACACGGTGTACGAGAACAAGCTGATCGAGATCGCCAAGGGCAAACGCACCAGCTGGAACTTCGTCTGGGCCGATGCCCGGGCCGCCTGAGGTCAAGGCGGGGCGGCCGATCGGCTGCCCCGCTGACTCAGCCCCTGATACAACCCCGATACCCGCTTGTAACACCAAGACACTTAGCCGCCCTGCCCCTCGCCCCTAGAGTGAAGCCGTCAATGGACGGCAGCGCCAAGCGCCAGCAGCCCATTGTTTGCCCAACACACCACCAAGGAAGAGGGAAACCATGAGCAAATCAATCGCTGTCAGCCAACAGAGCCAGCAGCTTCACAATGATGTGCAAGAAGCCGTCAAGTCGATCATGGGTGCAACGCAACTGAAGGCGGCAGATTACGGCCGGGTACTGAGGTCAGCCCTGGCAGCTTCGCAAAAAACCGTCACCATCGAAATCGCCGCCGGCGACCTGACGCTGCTGAAGAAGTCCGGCTACAAGCTGTGCTTTGCCAAGAAGGTGGGTGACGCCGACTACAACGTGGTCTGGCAGTCCTATGACGCTTACCTGAGTAACAACGAGTTCAGCTGGACGCCTCAATATCAGCTGTTTGCGTCCAACCTGTTCAAGGCAAATGTGCAGGTCAAAGTCTCGACCAACATCGTCAATATCGGCCTGGGGCAAACATCGACACTCGATAAGCACGGTCTGCTGAGTTCGGCGGTTACCGGGGGACCGAACATTTCCATGACCTTTGTAAACGACTACGCCCCCATCCATCCGGGTATCAACCAGCTATCTACCGGCATTGATGGCAATCAGGTCAGCACCCCCATTTACGTTGCGGTGGATCAGGTGGTCACCGGTGAAACCGTGCTGACGCCGGTGGAAACCATCCTCGTGTGGTTCGAACAGAACGTACAGACCAGCACCATGTTCAGTACCTCACGCTCCAAGGCGATCGAAATCGACTTGACGTTCGATAACACCGCAGATCGCCTTTACGAAGGCGGTCAGTGGAAAACCGTGTAACCGTCATGCCGGGGCAACCTTGCGGTTGCCCTTTCACTCATCTTTGCCCGCCGTGGCGAAGTAGCCCGTCAGCGAGCGACAGATCGACTGCGCGAGGTCCTCCTGGGTGGCGATGCCATAGGGTCGATCACGATCGAACTGCGCCGACCAGCGAATCCGCCCCTGCGCCACATCCACCAGGCGCAATGACGCTCGCACCCGCGAAGGCTCGACCCGCACGCTGCCCTCCAGGCAATAGCTGTAACGCCCGCCACGCTTGAAGTCCGGTACCGGCTCGCTGCTGCGTGCCACCCGCATCAACACATGATTGGTCCCGGTCTGCGCCTGCTCGAACGACTCGAACAGTCGGCAGCTCAACTCCTCGCACAAGCCCCGGGTAAAGTCATTGCCATCGCGGGTGAGGCAGGTAAACGGCTGGATCTGGACCACAGGATGGCGAGTGCCGACGCCCTTGGGCCGCAGCCGCTGATAGGTCAAGCGATAACACCCGGGTGGAATGCACAAACGCACCGGGTCCTGCTGGCCGTTGCCGGCGTAATGCGCTGCGAGCTTGCGCCGCAAGCGCCCCACCTGCACTCGCACCACCGGATCGTCGCCCGTGCAATACACTGCCGGGTCACGACGAAACACCGCGATGCCGATGGCGTGTTCGGTCAGCGGCGTTTTGCAAGCCTGAAGGTCGTGCTCGACCAGAAAGCGCAACAGACTGCCCATGCGCCTGGACTTGGCAAACAACGGGCTGACCAGCAACAGCGCCAGCACCCGCTCGATTTCTTCCCGATCGAGCGGCTCGGGAACCCCCGCCGCAGTCGAATCGGCCATGCTTTTGATCACCATCGCCTGCCTCCGTGCAGGTTGCCGACAGGAATGGATGTCGCACTCCGTGATAACCCTTGCAGCGTGAGCAGGAATGGGGCTCGGGCACTGCAACGACCAAGCGTAGCAGCCGTGTTGATATCGGCAGGCAATTGCGATGGTAGCAACCCGCCATCCGACGAACGTTCAATCTTGACGTCTGAAAAATTTTTAGGACTTGCCCCTTTGTGGCGAGGATGCTTGTCGGATCGCCGCACCGTCCCGCTGGGCTGCGAAGCGGTCCCTCTCCCCTGCGACCCATTTCCTCAGACACACCGCAAGGCCCGGTTTTACGGCGGCAGAGCCGCCGAACGGGAGCAAGCTCCCTCGCCACAGAGAGCATTTGGCGTCCTACAGGCCGGTTGCAGCACTGGTAATCGATGCCTAATGTTCGCCCGTCGCTGACTTGAATTGGCGACAGGGTTTCGCAGCCCTATAGGTACGAGTAGCTCTTCTTACAGATACGAGGAAGTTTTACTCATGACGACTAACAACCCACCCCGCCGCTTCACCCCCATGAAACAAATCGCCACCAGCTACCCCGTCCTCCTCATCGACAGCGACGCCCCGCTGCGCGAACTCCACAACTGCGCCGCCGAACGTCTGAACGCTGTCCTCCAGTACCTCAACCTCATGGCCTGCACCAGCCTCCCCGATTACGCCGAAAACGACATCAACACCGTCACCAACATTTCGCGGATTCTGCTTCAGGATGTGCGGGATTTGTTTGGCGTGATTGAACAGCGGGGGTTTGAGGTGTCCAAAGGGTAGTAAGGACTCTCAACCATGAAAACCGCTTCGGCGGTTTTTTCCTACTCAGGCTCGTATTTTCGAAGCGGCTACCGATAGATTTACTGAAGAGACCTAAGCTCGAAAATTAAAATAAAACACACTTCGACCCGGGATCCCGAAAAGTTAATCGTGGCTGGCCGATTTCGGTTAGGAGCGGACCTTCCAATTTGTCTATAGAATCAGGGTCCATTGAGCGGAACACGTTATGAAAACTGATTTCATGCACCTGACCTCAAAGTTTTCTGGGCGGGGATACAGTGACTGAGGAAAGCTGAGGATTGGCGATGAAAATTGAATACCTCGAGATCAAAGGCTTCAAGAGCGCGGCAAACGTTATCCTGAGGGATGTGCCAGCCTTTACAGCTCTAGCCGGCTCCAATGGTGCAGGTAAAAGCAATATCACTGATGCGCTCGCTTTTCTGGGAGCAGTAGTAAAACGTGGGGCTGCACAAGCGATCCGCGACTTTGGAGGGTTCCAGCAGATTCACTGCTTCAAGCACCGAAAGGAAAATCGCACGACAATCTCGTTTGCCATCAGAATCAATCTCAATGGAGAGGTATTCGACTACAACCTGAAAATATCCGGAATAGACCGGGTACCTCAGGTACTTGAAAGTCTAAAAATCAATGGCAATCAGATCATAGATCGCAAGAGCAGTGATGAGACACGGATTACCTTAAGTGATACGCATGGCTTGCAGCTCCTACCTGAGTATGCGCAAGACATGACCGCGCTAATGCTACTCAGCCATTCGCCACTGTATCGAATGCTTACCAATATCCAAGTATTTCGAATCGACCCGCTAGAAGCTAAGGAGCCTGACAGCTCAACAGCAGACGCTACGACGCTAGATAGTCATGGCAGGAACGTCGCAACGATGTTGTCAATTTTGGAGAGAAATGAACGCTTTCGTGATCAGGTTCTGGAATGGATAGAACTGATCGTACCTGGCATGGAAAGCGTGTCCACCGAAAAACAGAGGCTAGATGGCTCTACGGTGATCACGTTCAAGGAAGAAGGAACAAAAGCTCGTTTCCCAGCTCGTTTGATTTCCGATGGGACAATTTATGCGCTCTGCATTATGACTGCGGTGTTCAGTCGGGCAGGGAAATCAGGCATGACAATCATAGAGGAGCCTGAGCGCGGCATTCATCCGAAGGCGATCGGCGAACTGGTACAGCTGATGCGTGAAAATGCTTCGGTAGAGCACCCCATTTTCATAACTACCCATAGCGAATCTGTCGTACGTAACCTCGACCTTGAAGAACTTTGGTTGGTAAATAAAGAGGATGGCAAAACTAAGGTCAAGTGTGCTTTAGAATCGGCAGTAAATAAAAAGGAAATACCACTGGATACAGCGTGGCTGACCAATCTTTTTGATGGGGGTCTGCCATGGTAAAAGTTGGATTCATTGTTGAGGGTGATAGCGAAAAGATCGTTATCGAATCTTCCGACTTCAAAGCTTTTTTGCAGGAAAACGATTTTGAGTTGGTCAATCCCGTAGTCAATGCCAAAGGTGGCGGTAACCTATTGCCGCAAAATATCGATGCCTATCTGGGACGTCTAGATCAGCAAGCGGTAGACATCATCGTTGTGTTGACTGATCTTGAGGACGAAGTCTCTGTTGACTTTGTCAGAGAACGCATCGAAAACGCACGAATAAATAGCATTTTCGTCGCTGTAAAAGCATTAGAGGGGTGGTTCCTAGCTGATTCAGTTGCCATGAACAAATGGCTCGGAATTGACGACTTCAATGAGCAACAGCCCGAGCAGACGCAGAACAAACCATGGGATCGTTTAAAAGAAATATCCAATTCATTGGGTAAACGTGGGCCGGGCAACAAAACTGCATTTGCAAAGAAGATGACGAAACACTTTGGTTTCAGCATTCGCCAAGCAGCCTTGCACCCACAGTGTCCAAGTGCGCTAGAGCTTGTTCGCTATTTTGCTGAGCAGAACCGACCTAGTAATGGTTGATGGAGGAGCTGATCAGGGTTGCCTCGCGTTGTGACTGAGCAATTGTATAGAAAAAGGCCCTGATCATTCAGGGCCTTGTCGTTTCTGGCATATTCAACTTCCCTTTTTCCTTTAGAAGTTCGCCGGCGTATTCGCGCTGATAATCTCCGCCTCATCCGCCCCGATATTGCGAAACCGATGCGGCAAGGTCGTCGGGAAGTAATAGCCATCCCCGGCGTTGAGCACACTCACCTGGCCATCCACGGTCAATTCCACGGTACCCCGTGTCACCAACCCACACTCCTCGCCTTCGGAATGCACGATCGGCTCTTCACCTGAGCTTGCGCCTGGTGCGTATTGCTCGCGCAGCAAGCGCATCTGCCGGCTTGGCACGGACGCGCCGATCAGCAGCAGGCGCAGGCCGTGGCGGCCAAGGTCGGGCTGTTCGTTGGCGCGAAAGACGTACTGGTGCTCGCGAGGTGGCTGATCGAAGGTGAAGAAGTCGGCCAGGGACATGGGGATGCCCTCCAGCAATTTCTTCAGGGAGCTGACGGAAGGACTGACCCGATTCTGTTCGATCAGGGAGATGGTTGCATTGGTGACGCCGCTACGCCGGGCCAGCTCGCGCTGGGACATTTTGTAGCTTTCGCGTACTAATTTGAGTCGTGAGCCCGTGTCCATGACAGCCTTATGTGCCAACCCGTAGGAGCGAGCTTGCTCGCGATTGCGATCTGACCTTCAACATTGATGTCGACTGAACCAACGCTTTCGCGAGCAAGCTCGCTCCTACAGGGATAATGGATGGGTGGAGTACAGGCGCGGATCACGCCGTTTTCCGGTCCCGGAAACGTGAAAGGCGGCTATTAAATCACGTTTGTTCGTAATGCTCAGCAGGTTCGATAAACGGCTGGAAAAAACGACCTGTGGGAGCGAGCCTGCTCGCGAAAGCGGTGTGTCAGGCGACATCGATTTTGGCTGATATGGCCTCTTCGCGATCAGGCTCGCTCCTACAGGGGACAGTGGTGGTTCAGGTGTTAAAAAGCCGGCGGCACCCTTTGGGGAGATGCCGCCGGCGAGGTAAAGCTTAGATGCCGAAACGGTCACGCAGCGAGTAGTACACGGCGCCGAGGGCGGTCAACGGCGCCGAGAAGGTGCGCCCGCCGATCATTGGCATGTGTGGCAGCGAGGCAAACGCGTCGAAACGCTCGGCGTCGCCACGGATCATTTCCGAGATCAGTTTGCCGGCCAGGTGCGAACAGGTGACGCCGTGACCGCTGTAGCCCTGCATGTAGTAGGCGTTTTTCTCGATACGGCCGAATTGCGGCATGCGTGACATGGTCAGCAGGAAGTTGCCGGTCCAGCGGTAGTCGATCTTCACGTCCTTCAATTGCGGGAAGGTCTTGAGGATCTTCGGGCGGATCAGTTGTTCGATGTCGTCCGGTTCGCGCGCACCGTAGACCACGCCACCGCCGTACAGCAGGCGGTTGTCGGCGGTCAGGCGGTAGTAGTCGAGCAGGTAGTTGCAGTCTTCGACGCAGTAGTTGTTCTTGATCAGGCTGCGGGCCTGCTTTTCCGACAACGGCTCGGTGACCACGATCTGCGAACCACACGGCATGCTCTTGCTGGTCACGCGATTGTCCAGGCCCTGCGGCAGGTAGGCATTACCGGCGATCAGCAGGTACTTGGCCTTCACCAGGCCTTTTGCAGTGCGCACAGTGATCGGTTCGCCGTAGGTGATTTCCACCGCCGCTGATTGCTCGTAGATCTTGCCGCCCAGGCCGATGATGGCCGAGGCTTCGCCGAGGGCCAGGTTCAGCGGGTGAATGTGGCCGCCCTGCATGTCCAGCAGGCCGCCGACGTAGGCGTCGGAACCGACTTCGCGCTTGATGTCGGCCGCGTCGAGCATTTTCAGGTTCTTGTTGCCGTAGCGCTCCCAGCTCTTCTTCTGCTCGGCCAGACCATTGAGTTGTTTCTTGTTCATCGCCGCGAAGATACCGCCGGGACGGTAATCGCACTGGATGTCGTAGTGCTGTATGCGCTGACGGATGATGTCGGCGCCTTCGAAAATCATGCTGCCGAGGATTTCGGCGGTCTTGTCGCCGTAGCGTTCTTCGATGACATCGACGTCGCGGCTATAGGAGTTGACCAGTTGGCCGCCGTTGCGACCGCTGGCGCCGAAGCCGACCTTGGCCGCTTCGAGCACGGTCACGCTGTAGCCCGCTTCAGCGAGGAACAGGGCCGACGACAGGCCGGTGTAGCCGGCGCCGATCACGCAGACGTCGCAGTCCACCGCCCCTTCCAGCACCGGGAAATCGCCGGTGAAGTTGCGGGTGGCGGCGTAGTAGCTGTTTACATGTGTCTGTTTCATAAAATTCTCCGATGGCCGCTGCAGGTTGCCGGCGACCGCCGCTTTATTGTTATTAGAGCTTGATCCAGGTCGCCTTGAGTTCGGTGTACTTGTCGAACGCGTGCAGCGATTTGTCCCGACCGTTACCCGACTGCTTGAACCCGCCGAACGGCGCGGTCATGTCGCCGCCGTCGTACTGGTTGACCCAGACGCTGCCGGCACGCAGGCCACGGGCGAAGGTGTGGGCCTTGCTCAGGTTGCTGGTCCATACGCCGGCGGCCAGGCCGAAGATGCTGTCGTTGGCAATCGCCAGGGCTTCATCGAAGGTGTCGAAGGTGATGACCGACAGCACCGGGCCGAAGATTTCTTCCCGGGCGATGGTCATGGCGTTGCTCACGCCGTCGAAAATCGTCGGTTCCACGTACTGGCCACCGGTGTCTTCGAGGGTGCGGCTGCCGCCTGCGATCAGTTGGGCGCCCTGCTCTTTGCCGATACCGATGTAGCGCAGCACGTTGTCCAGTTGACGCTGGTCGACGACCGCGCCGACGGTGGTTGCAGGATCGAGGGCGTGCCCCGGCTTCCAGGCTTGCAGGGCTTCCACCAGCAATGGAATGAACTGCTCGCGGATCGAACGCTCCACCAGCAGGCGCGAACCGGCGGTGCAGACTTCGCCCTGGTTGAAGGCGATGCCGCTGGCCGCCGCCTGTGCTGCCGCGCGCAGATCCGGCGCGTCGGCGAACACCACGTTCGGGCTCTTGCCCCCGGCTTCGGCCCAAACGCGCTTCATGTTGCTCTGCCCGGCGTAGATCATCAGTTGCTTGGCAATCGCCGTGGAGCCGGTGAAGGCCAGCACGTCGACGTCCATGTGCAACGCCAGCGCCTTGCCGACGGTGTGGCCGTAGCCCGGCAGGACGTTGAACACGCCTTTCGGGATACCGGCATCGAGTGCCAGCTGCGCGATGCGGATCGCGGTCAGCGGGGATTTTTCCGAAGGCTTGAGGATGAACGAGTTGCCCATCGCCAGGGCCGGGGCGAATTTCCAGCTGGCCATGATCAGAGGGAAGTTCCACGGCACGATGGCCGCGACCACGCCGGCCGCTTCGCGGGTCACCAGGCCCAGTTGATCGTGGGGGGTGGCGGCGACTTCGTCGTAGATCTTGTCGATGGCTTCGGCGGTCCAGCGGATCGCGTTGGCGGTCGCCGGAATGTCGATGCTCATGGAGTCGCTGATCGGCTTGCCCATGTCGAGGGTTTCGAGCAGGGCCAGTTCTTCCTGGTTGGCCAGGATCAGATCGGCAAAACGGATCAGGACGCGCTTGCGCTCGGCCGGGGCCAGGTTGGCCCAGACGCCGGATTCGAAGGTACGGCGCGCCACGGCGACCGCTGCATTGGCGTCGGCTTCGTCGGTGCTGGCGACGTTCGCCAGGAAACGACCGTCCACGGGGCTGATGCATTCGAACGTCGCACCGCTGGCGGCTGCGCAGTATTGGCCGTCAATGAATGCGCGACCTTCGATGGTTAGGGACTGGAAGCGTTGCTCCCAATCGCTGCGAGTGTTTGTCATGGTTGTGACTCGACGCAGGGGAATATGGGGTATCGGTGTGTCAGGCGACGGGATGTTGGCTGATAGACCGCTTTCGCTGGCAAGCCAGCTCCTACAGTTGATCGTTGTCGCTCACGATGTCGCGCCCGACACACAACCCTGTAGGAGCTGGCTTGCCAGCGAAGGCTGTGCATCAGGCGACATCGATGAATCAGACGGTATGCAAGTACCAGTTGTACTCAAGGTCCGAGATGGAGTTCTCGAACTCGGCCAGCTCGCTTTCCTTGCACGCCACGAACACGTCGATGTACAGCGGGTCGATGTACTTGGCCATGACTTCGCTGTCGTCCAGCTCGCGCAGGGCATCGCGCAGGTTGTTCGGCAGGCTCTGCTCGTTCTGCTCGTAGCTGTTGCCTTCCACCGGGGCGCCCGGTTCGATCTGGTTGGTCAGGCCGTGGTGCACGCCCGCTAATACCGAAGCCATCAGCAGGTAGGGGTTGGCATCGGCGCCCGCTACGCGGTGTTCGATGCGCACCGAGTCTGGCGAACCGGTCGGCACACGTACCGCTACGGTACGGTTGTCGATGCCCCAGCTCGGCGAGTTCGGCACGTAGAACTGCGCGCCGAAACGACGGTACGAGTTGACGTTCGGGCAAAGGAACGCCATCTGCGCCGGCAGGGTCTCGAGCACACCGCCGATCGCGTGTCGCAGCGCGGCGTTCTGCTCGGGATCCTCGCTGGCAAAGATGTTGTTGCCTTCTTTGTCGAGAATCGAAATGTGCACGTGCAGACCGTTACCTGCCTGGCCCGGATACGGCTTGGCCATGAAGGTGGTGTCCATCTCGTGGTCGTAGGCGATGTTCTTCACCAGACGCTTGAGCAGGACGGCGTAGTCGCACGCCTTGATCGGGTCAGCCACGTGATGCAGGTTGACTTCGAATTGCGCCGGGGCGCTTTCCTTGACGATGGCGTCAGCCGGGATGCCCTGCTCTTTCGCACCTTCGAGGATGTCTTGCAGGCAGTCGACGTATTCGTCGAGGTCGTCGATCAGGTACACCTGGGTCGACATCGGACGCTTGCCGGACACCGGCGAACGTGGCGATTGCGGACGACCGTTCACGTTGTCCTGGTCGATCAGGTAGAACTCCAGTTCGAACGCGGCGCAGATGGTCAGGCCCATGTCGTCGAACTTGCGCACGATATTGGCCAGCACTTCACGCGGGTCGGCGAAGAATGGCTCGCCTTCGAGTTCGTGCATGGTCATCAGCAGCTGCGCAGTCGGGCGCTTCTGCCAAGGCTCGATGCTGAGAGTGCCGGGGATTGGGAAACAGATTCGGTCTGAGTCGCCGATGTCCAGACCCAGGCCGGTGCTTTCCACCGTGGAACCATTGATGTCCAGAGCAAACAGAGAGGCCGGCAGGTTGATGCCTTTTTCGTAAACCTTATGAAGACTGGTGCGCTCGATGCGCTTGCCGCGCACCACACCGTTCATATCCGCAATCAGAAGGTCGACGTACAAAACCTCAGGATATTTCTTAAGGAATGCGTTTGCTTCGTTGAGTTGAACGGCACGCAGAGGGACCGACATGATGCACCTATTTTTTAGCTGTTAATTATTATGTTCACTACCCTTTCACGAGCCCAGTCAACCCGAACGGCAAAGTGAAGTCAATAGCGAACACTTGACCCTTCAACCTTTATTTTCTGGCCTTTTTTGGGGGCTAGAGTGTCAGACCAGTCTTGAGCACCATGTAAACGCTGAGGATCTGACGTGCGGCGTTTAGAATTTTTTACATGAGAGTTGTTAATTAAAATCAACAAGGCTAAGCTCCAGAAAAGCTCGTTCAAGTGTCAAACTTCGAGGTGATAAAAATGGCATTCAAGCCATTGATCGGCGTTACTGCATGCGTCAAACAGATTGGCCTGCACCCCTACCACATCAGCGGCGACAAGTACTTGCGTGCTGTCAGCGTTGCGGCGCTGGGGCTGCCTGTCGTTATTCCTTCCTTAGGCGACCTGACCGAAATCGATGACCTGCTGCCGCAGCTCGACGGTCTGTTGCTGACCGGCTCGCCGTCGAACGTGGAACCCTTCCACTATCAAGGCCCCGACAGCGCCCCCGGCACGGATCATGATCCGGCGCGGGATGCCACCACCCTTCCCCTGATCCGCGCCGCTATTGCAGCGGGCGTTCCGGTGCTCGGCATCTGCCGTGGCTTCCAGGAAATGAACGTGGCGTTCGGTGGCAGCCTGCATCAGAAGGTCCATGAACTGCCTGGCTTCCTCGACCATCGCGAGGCCGACCATCCGGACCTGGCCGTGCAATACGCTCCCGCCCACGCGGTGAACGTGCAGCCTGGCGGTGTGTTCGAAGCGCTGGACCTGCCAGCGGTGTTCCAGGTCAATTCGATTCACAGCCAGGGCATCGACCGCCTCGCGCCCGGCCTGCGCGCCGAAGCCGTCGCGCTCGATGGCCTGATCGAGGCGATCTCGGTCGAGCACAGCCAGGCGTTTGCCCTCGGCGTGCAATGGCACCCGGAATGGCAGGTGCTGAACAACCCTCCTTATCTGAGTATTTTCCAGGCGTTCGGCGAAGCCTGCCGGCAACGGGCGGCGCTGCGTCACTCGAGCTGACGACCTGATACCCACATTCAACGATTAACTGCCCAACGCGAGCGGGCAGGCGCTTGTGCGTGCCCCGCTCGCGAAAACAACACACTGCAATAACAACAAGTACGACCAGGCAGCCAGGATGGCGGCGCCGAATAAACCCGGCCGGAATGCAATGCCGGTCAACCTGATACAGCCCGCTCCCACAGGGTCCTGCGTTGGACTGACCGACATCATCTGATACGGGTTTGCAATCCACTATTAAGCCGGGCCGTGTTGGCCGGGCGACTGAAACCTGTTGGGAGTTTCACATGGCAAACGCCTCCAGCATCTACAGGAAGGCTCTTGAGGGTCACCAGGCACCGAAAAAGGTGTTGGTGAAAATCGATCGCGTCACCAAGAAGTTCGACGAAACCACCGCCGTGGACGATGTGTCCCTGGAAATCCACCAGGGTGAAATCTTCGCTCTGCTCGGTGGTTCCGGTTCCGGCAAATCGACCCTGCTGCGCATGCTCGCCGGTTTCGAGCGCCCGACCGAAGGCCGGATTCTGCTCGACGGCGTCGACATCACCGACATGCCGCCGTACGAACGACCGATCAACATGATGTTTCAGTCCTACGCGCTGTTCCCGCACATGACGGTGGCGCAGAACATCGCCTTCGGCCTCAAGCAGGACCGTTTGCCAGCGGCCGAAATCGACGCACGGGTGCAGGAGATGCTGCGCCTGGTGCACATGACCCAGTACGCCAAGCGCAAGCCGCACCAACTGTCCGGCGGCCAGCGTCAGCGCGTGGCCCTGGCTCGCTCCCTGGCCAAGCGTCCGAAGCTGCTGTTGCTCGACGAACCGATGGGCGCCCTGGATAAAAAGTTGCGCTCGCAGATGCAACTGGAGCTGGTGGAAATCATCGAGCGCGTCGGCGTGACCTGCGTGATGGTGACCCACGACCAGGAAGAGGCCATGACCATGGCCCAGCGCATCGCGATCATGCACCTGGGCTGGATCGCCCAGATCGGCAGCCCGGTGGACATTTATGAAGCACCGGTCAGCCGCATGGTCTGCGAATTCATCGGCAACGTGAACGCCTTCGACGGCACCGTGGTCGAGGACCTGGAAGGTCACGCGATCATTCACAGCCCGGACCTGGAGCAGAAGATCTACGTCGGTCACGGCGTCAGCACGTCGGTGCAGGACAAGTCGATCACCTACGCGATCCGCCCGGAAAAACTGCTGGTCAGCACCGTCAAGCCGGAGAACCGCTACAACTGGTCCGCCGGCAAGGTGCATGACATCGCCTACCTCGGTGGCCACTCGGTGTTCTACGTCGAGCTGCCTGGGGGCAAGATCGTCCAGTCGTTCATGGCCAACGCCGAACGCCGTGGTGCGCGTCCGACCTGGGACGATCAGGTCTACGTGTGGTGGGAAGACGACAGCGGCGTGGTACTGCGCGCATGAAAACCTTCAATCAGCAATTCCTGAGGTGGGTCCCCAGCGGGCGCAAGTTCGTCATCGGGATACCGTTCATCTGGCTGTTCCTGTTCTTCATGCTGCCGTTCTTCCTGGTGATGAAGATCAGCTTCTCGGAAGCAGCCCTGGCCATTCCGCCCTACTCGGAGATCTACACCTTCGCCGAGCAGAAATTCCAGCTGATGCTCAACATCGGCAACTACTCCCTGTTGGGCCAGGATGAGCTGTACCTGTCCGCCTACCTGGGTTCGTTGAAGGTGGCGTTTTTCAGCACTGTGATGTGCCTGGTGATCGGTTTCCCGATGGCCTACGCCATCACCAAGGCCAGCAAGGAAGCGCAGAACGTCCTGATGCTGCTGATCATGATGCCGACCTGGACCGCGATCCTGATCCGCGTTTATGCGTGGATGGGCATCCTCAGCAACAACGGCCTGCTCAACGCGTTCCTGATGTGGACCGGGCTGACGTCGCAGCCGATCGAGATCCTCAACACCAACATCGCCGTCTACATCGGCGTGGTGTATGCGTATCTGCCGTTCATGGTGCTGCCGCTGTACGCCAACCTGGTCAAGCACGACCAGAGCCTGCTGGAGGCCGCATCGGACCTGGGTTCGAGCACCTTCAACAGCTTCTGGAAAATCACCGTGCCTTTGGCCAAGAACGGCATCATCGCCGGTTGCATGCTGGTGTTCATTCCGGTGGTCGGTGAATTCGTGATTCCGGAACTGCTGGGCGGCCCGGAAACCCTGATGATCGGCCGTGTGTTGTGGCAAGAGTTCTTCAACAACCGCGACTGGCCGGTGGCGTCTGCCCTGGCGGTGGTGATGCTGTTGATCCTGATTGTGCCGATTCTGCTGTTCAACCGCAGCCAGGCCAAAGAGATGGAGGCACGGGGATGAAACGCTTCGAATTTTCAAAGTTCATGCTGATTTTCGGCCTGTCGTTTATCTACCTGCCGATGCTGATCCTGGTGATCTACTCGTTCAACGCATCCAAGCTGGTGACGGTGTGGGGTGGCTGGTCGATCAAGTGGTACGCCGGTTTGCTCGACAACAGCCAGTTGATGGGTTCGGTTCTGCGCTCGCTGGAAATCGCCTGCTACACCGCCATCGCAGCAGTCGCACTAGGGACGTTAGCCGCGTTCGTCCTGACGCGCGTTACCCGCTTCAAGGGCCGCACGCTGTTCGGTGGCCTGGTCACCGCGCCGCTGGTGATGCCTGAAGTGATCACCGGCCTGTCGCTGTTGCTGCTGTTCGTGGCCATGGCGCAGTTGATCGGCTGGCCGGTGGAGCGTGGCATCGTCACCATCTGGATCGCCCACACCACGTTTTGTGCCGCTTATGTTGCGGTGGTAGTCTCCGCCCGCCTTCGCGAGCTGGACCTGTCCATCGAAGAAGCGGCCATGGACCTGGGTGCGAAGCCGTTCAAGGTGTTTTTCCTGATCACCATTCCGATGATCGCGCCGTCACTGGCGGCCGGCGGCATGATGTCGTTCGCCCTGTCGCTGGATGACCTGGTGCTCGCGAGCTTCGTGTCCGGCCCGGGTTCCACGACCCTGCCGATGGAAGTGTTCTCGGCGGTGCGCCTGGGCGTGAAGCCCGAGATCAACGCCGTGGCCAGCCTGATCCTGTTGGCAGTGTCGATCGTGACCTTCATGGTCTGGTACTTCAGCCGCCGTGCCGAAGCCACCCGTAAACGCGCGATCCAGGAAGCCATGGACCAGACCGCCAGCGAATCCTGGCAGCAACCTGAAAAGAAAATGGCAGGAGCGACGGCCTAGTCGTTGCCCGGTTAACTGTGGCGAGGGAGCTTTTGTGGCGAGGGGGCTTGTCGGATCGCCGCACCGCCCCGTTCGGCTGCGCAGCAGCCGTAAAACCAGTACGTTCGGTGTAACTGGAACACCGAGGATTCCGGTTTTGGGGCCGCTTCGCGACCCAACGGGGGCAAGCCCCCTCGCCACAAAAGCTCGCTCGTCACAGGTTTTGTGTTCACTGTTTTTGAATAAAAAAGAAATGGAGTTGTACCGATGAAAATGTTTGGCAGGACTCTGCTGACACTGTCCTTATTGGGCGCAATCGCCACTGGCGCCCAGGCCAATGACAAGGTTCTGCGCGTCTATAACTGGTCGGATTACATTGGCCCGGATACCGTCAAGAAGTTCGAGGACGAGACTGGCATCCAGGTGACCTACGATGTCTTCGACAGCAACGAAACCCTTGAGGCACGCCTGCTGGCGGGCAAATCCGGCTACGACATCGTCGTGCCGTCCAACAGTTTCCTGGCCAAGCAGATCAAGGCCGGTGTCTATCAGGAACTGGACAAATCGAAGCTGTCGAACTGGAAAAACCTCAACCCGGTGCTGCTGAAAAACGCCTCCGCCAGCGATCCCGATAACGCCCATGCCATCCCGTACATGTGGGGCTCGATCGGCATCGGCTTCAACCCGCAGAAGGTCAAGGAAGTGCTCGGCGCCAACGCCCCGACCAACTCCTGGGACCTGCTGTTCAAACCGGAAAACGCCGAGAAGCTCAAAGCCTGCGGCATCAGTTTCCTCGATTCGCCGACTGAAATGATCCCGACCGCCCTGCACTACCTGGGCTACCCGGTGAACGATCAGAACAAACAGCACATCGCCGAAGCCGAGGCGCTGTTCATGAAGATTCGCCCGAACGTGGCGTACTTCCATTCGTCGAAATACATCTCGGACCTGGCCAACGGCAACATCTGCGTGGCCGTCGGTTACTCCGGCGACGTGCTGCAGGCCAAGGCCCGCGCCCAGGAAGCCGGGGACAAGGTGAAGATCGACTACAGCATCCCGAAAGAAGGCGCCGCCAGTTTCTACGACATGCTCGCCATCCCCCGCGATGCCGCCAACGTCCAGAACGCGTACCTGTTCATGAACTTCCTGATGCGCCCCGATGTGATTGCCGACATCACCAACAGCATCGGCTACAGCAACGCGAATGCTGCGGCCACGCCACTGGTCGATGAAGCGATCCGCAACGATCCGGGCTCCTACCCGCCGGAAGCGGTGATGGCCACGCTCTATGCCGTGCCGGACCAGCCGATCGCCGTCCAGCGGATCATGACCCGTGGCTGGACCAAGGTGAAGCTGGGCCAATAATCCAGAACCCCACACTTAATCGGTGGGGTTCAACACTTTCCGTTCGCGCAGCGCCTTACCACCGCTGCCTCTCCTGCAAGTAGAACGGCCTCACCTGGCTCCCTCGGTTCAGGTGAATTTTGGCGCCCTCGGGCGCCTTTTTTATTGGGGATCAATCAAAGGCCATTCGGCCAGCGCCCGATAACGGCCCTTGTGGGATTCGAACAGGGTGAGCCGGTCGGCACGCAGGAAGAATTCCGGTGCGGTTGCGGACTCCGGCACCGGCGCCCGATACTGCCGTGCCAGGGTCAGGTGCGGACGGTATTCCCTTGGTGCTTCCTCCAGCCCGAACGGCAACATCGCCTGTTCCAGGGCATACACCAGGCGCAGCAATGCCGGGGGCGCCTGCTGCGGCGCGAGCACCAGCGCCCCTGCCCTGCGCCACACGTCCAGCCGGTCCAGCACCACCGTCAAGCGCTCGCCCGGTGTACGGATCGACGCCGCAGCGGTGCAGATCTCGGCAATCTGCGCCACGCCAACCGCCCCCAAAAACTTCAGCGTCAAGTGAAAGTTTTCCGCCGGCACCGGCCGTCCGTTGCGCAGTTGCAGCGCACTGCGCCACTGGGCGATATCCCGGCGCAGGGCCGGGGCGCAGTTCAGCGCAAAGAACAGACGCTTGAACGGCTCGCGGGCTTCGTCGTTCATGCCGGACACCTCCTGGGGAAGACTGCCTGAGTGTACTCAACACCCGCGTTCCGGCCAGCGCATTTCTGGCGCCGTGGGGCATGCGCGTTATAGTTCCAGGGGGCGTTCTCAATTAGTTTTCACGCCGCGCCGGGAAAACTAATTGAGAACGCCCCCTAGCATCCCGAAAAACCGGAGGGGACCATGCGAGAGATCATCAGCAAGGAACCATGGTGGGCCAGCCCGCCCGAGCCCGGCCAGGATGAACTCAAGCTGGAATGGGGCTGGCTGGTGCATTACAGCGAAGGTGAGCCGCGCTTCGAGTTCATCCGCGAGCGGCCGACGGACGACGAGATCCGCCAGCGCAAGAGTTGCAGGATCACCCCGACGCCGGAGTGATCCCGCGTGCGGCGTCAGGCCTGGAGGAGTACTTCGAACCCGCCGTAGACCATGCGCTGGCCGTCGAAGGGCATCGGATTGACGTCCGGCTTCATGCGCGGGTCCTGCATCATCCTGTCCATTCCGGCATTGCGGGTGGCCTTGTCCGGCCAGATGATCCAGCCAAAGGCCACGGTTTCGCCGTCCTTGAGCTTCACCGACATGGGAAACGAGGTGACCTTGCCTTCCGGGACATCCTCGCCCCAGCATTCGACCACGCTCAACGCACCGTTTTCCTTGAAGACCGAGGCGGCGATTTTGGCGTGCTTGATGTATTGCTCACGGTTGGCGGTGGGTACGGCAGCGATAAAACCATCGACATAAGACATGAGTGTTTCTCCTTGGGTCATGGGGTGTGCTGCAGGTTAGTCGGTTGCGCTGGCGTCCGATCGACAGTGCCGGTGCTCAAACCGACCGGCGGTTGTGCGCTGCCGCCCAGACTGCCTTCGATCTGCGCTGCCATGTAAAGCGTGCCGGCCATGACGCCGCTGGTCGGGCTCTGCACCAGTTTGGTCCAGGCCTTGTCGAAGGTATTGCCCAGGCTACGGCGAATCAGCGCCTCGCTATCGGGCCGGTCAAAGGCCTGGATGAATGCGCGAATGCCAGCCACCCCTAGCGTGATCAAGCCACCGGCCAGTTTCCCGGTCGCTGCGGCCACGGCGCTGGCGGCCCCGCGCGGGGCCATCTCGGCTTCCATCCGCCGGCTGGCGCGCCTGGCCACCGGCGCCATCGCGGTGTCGGTCGAGCCCACACCCTTGTCGCCACCGGCCTTATGGACTTTGTCGATCAGCGCGGCGAAGGCCGGCAAGGAGTTCAGCGGTTCGGTGTGCACGATCCGGTACAACGAGGCGTCCCTCGTCGGCGGAGGCCCGAGGGCGATGGCCGGGACTTTCTGGATGCGCCCGTTGAGTTGGGCCATCGGCACGCCGTGGCGGTTGGAGATTTTCTGCAGCTCTTCCTTGAGGATGTCGACATAGAACGCCGCTGCCAGGCCGAGAATCGCATCGGGATCGATTTCCACGGCCACCGGGGCCAGGACCTTCTCCTGATAGGCTTCGAGCAGGTACGCCGCCAGGCGTTTTTCCACGGCGTCCTGCTCACCCTTGGCGCTGATGGTGTACCAGCTGACCTTCATCGACAGCCATTCCTGGGTCCAGTAGTTGCTGAACCACGGAATGAAATTCTGTTCGGTCAATTCATAGACCCGTGTGCGCCAGTAATCCATGGCGCCGCGGGCGTAGATTTTGGTCTCCTCGGTGGCCGCCTGCGACGCGGCGACGATCTCCCGGTCCACTTGTTGCCAGGTGCTGGCAGGAACGATGACCGGCGCCACTTCCACCGGCGCACGCGGCGGTGTGGCGCACCCTGCCAACACCACCAGCACGGCAATGATCAGCGAACGCAGGTTCACGATGGCGGCTTCCTACAGTTGTCATCGAACCGGAGGTTCGGTGATTGGACAACCTCTGTTTTGAGTATAGGTGGCGGCATGTGCATGGCCGACGGTTGGCGGCGCTTTTGAGGCCCCCTTCGCGGGCAAGCCCGCTCCCACAGGTCCGTGGCCAACCGCTTACCTGTAGGAGCGGGCTTGCCCGCGAAAGGGCCCGCATCAACAGCACAAAAACCACCATCACTTGCGTCGATATTCACCATCGCCGCGATTGCCTTCCGCTTGAACGCCGTCAGCGTAGGATCGATCCCAAGCCAACACGAAACCCCGAATCGGAGGGGAACCTCATGCTGATCCATCTGCTGACCTGCCTGGCCCTGACGGCGTTCACATTGGGTGTGTTTGCCTGGTACGTCCTGAGCGAGGAGCAAACATCATGATTCACATCGTCACCCTCGCCGTGGGCTTCCCGGTGTTCGGCAACAATTTCTACGCGCAGGAATTCGAGTCACGTAAAGAGTTGACTCTGCTGTTCGACGAGAAGTTCGAGGCGTTGCTGATCCCGGCAGCCGATCATCACTTCAGCAACGAAGTGGTCGGGCTCAATGATCAGTTCCGTTTTTTGAATGACGTGCTGGTCGAGCATCTGCTGGATGTCGAACTGGCAAAAGGCTCGGCCCGTTCGTTCGGGTTCTGACAGCGACCGCCGGTCGCCCGGGTTCGGACGGGAACCGCTCACAACGTTCGCTGGCTATTGCCAATCCCCTTGGCAATATCAATCCCCCAATCCATCGCCGCTTCCATGTCCAGCATGTGCGGCCGTGGATCGTGGTTTTCATCGATGACGGTGCCGTCCGGCCAATAGACACCGATGAACATGCCCAACGAACCGTCCTTCAATATCTCGGCTTTGACTTTGATGCTGCATCCGTTCGATAGCGTTTCCTTGTGCTCCAGATGGCGCTCGGTCATGACTGCATTCCTCCCCTGACTGAATTCAAACCCTACTGGCCATGCTAGCTCAGCCCCCGGAACTGCGCCGACCCGCTGGACCGGAGGGCCTGCCCTGACAGCGGCGCAATGCCACCTATACTGAAAGCCACCTCCCCCCAGGGGAACTGCACGTCCAACAATAAAAAGCAGAGGTGGAACATGGTCTGGCAGCAAGTCTACGATCCGTTCGGTAACCCGGTGCTTTCAACGCTCATGGCGGCTGTGCCGGTGGTGGTGATGCTGGCGTCCCTCGCGTTTTTCCATGTCAAGGCGCACCTGGCGGCGTTGCTCGCCCTGGTCTCGGCCTTGCTGATCGCGATCTTCGCCTTCGGCATGCCGGCGAACATGGCAGGTTCGGCGGCGCTGTTCGGTGCGGCCAACGGCCTGCTGCCGATTGGCTGGATCGTGTTGAACATCATCTTCCTGCACCGCCTGACCACCGAGAACGGCTCGTTCAAGGTGTTGCAAGACTCCCTGGCGCGCATCACCGATGACCGACGCCTGCAATTGCTGCTGATCGCCTTCTGCTTCGGTGCATTTTTCGAAGGTGCGGCCGGTTTCGGTACGCCAGTGGCGGTGACCGGGGCGATTCTGATCGGGCTGGGGTTTTCGCCGCTCGCCGCTTCGGGGCTGGCGCTGATCGCCAACACCGCCCCCGTGGCGTTCGGCGCCCTCGGCACGCCGATCATCACCCTGGCCAAGGTCACCGGGCTGGATGAAATGGAACTGTCGATGATGGTCGGCCGGCAGTTGCCCTTCTTCTCGGTGCTGGTGCCGTTCTGGCTGATCTGGGCCTTTGCCGGCTGGCGCAAGATGCTGGAAATCTGGCCGGCGATCCTGGTGGCCGGGGTCAGTTTTGCCGTGCCGCAGTTCCTGGTGTCCAACTATCACGGGCCGATGCTGGTGGACGTGATCGCCGCACTGATTTCCATGGCCTGCCTGACCGGTTTCCTCAAGGTGTGGAAGCCGGCCACTGTGCACACTTCCGCCGCTCTATCCGGGCGGGTCGACGACTCGAAGATCGACGTCGAGCACGACGAAAAACCTGTCCCCACTGCAACCTTTGCCAATGAGGCAAAACCGGCAGTGATGCGGGCGTGGATGCCATGGATCATCCTGACGGTCTTCGTGTTCATCTGGGGCACCCAGGGCTTCAAGAACACCTTCGACACCCGCCCGGCGATTGACCCGCAAACCAGCTCAGCCAAACTCGATCCGCAGGGCAAGCCGATGCGCGAGGCGAACCCGCTGTTTGCGCCGGTCGTGACCTTCACCACCCTGCATTTGCAGGTCGAGAAAGTCCCGCCCGTGGTGGCCGCGCCGAAAACCGAAGAGGCGGTGTACAAGTTCACCTGGTTCACCGCCACCGGCAGCGGCATTCTGCTGTCGGCGATCATCGGCGGCTTGCTGATGGGTTACTCGATCCCGCAACTGATTCACCAGTACCTGCGCACCCTGTGGGTGGTGCGTTACTCGCTGATCACCATTGCGGCGATGCTCGCGCTGGGCTTCCTCACGCGTTACTCGGGGCTGGATGCGACCATGGGCCTGGCCTTCGCCGCGACGGGCATTTTCTACCCGATGTTCGGCACCCTGCTCGGCTGGCTCGGCGTAGCGTTGACCGGCTCGGACACCGCGTCCAACGTGCTGTTCGGTGGCCTGCAACGGGTGACGTCCGAGCAACTGGGCATCAGCCCGGTGTTGATGGCCGCCGCCAACAGTTCCGGCGGGGTCATGGGCAAGATGGTCGACGCCCAGTCGATCGTGGTCGCCTCCACCGCCACCCGCTGGTATGGCCATGAAGGGGAAATCCTGCGCTACGTGTTCTTCCACTCGATTGTGCTGGCGATCCTGGTCGGTGGCCTGGTGTCGTTGCAGGCCTACGTCGCGCCGTTCAGCCATATGGTGGTGGGCGGGCATTGAGTCTGCGCACCCTGCTCCCAACGCTTGCAACGCCCGGGTTCCTTCACCCGGGCGTTGGCATTTTCTGCGCAAGCTCATTGAATGAATGCCCGCTTCAGGCTGACAAACATCCCATGGACAGTCAGCCGTTGCAGGCCAATGATGTACATCAGTGGCCTGCAGCGGGAGTCATGAACCGATGAACATTCTCTACGATGAACGCGTTGACGGTGCCTTGCCCGACGTCGACAAACAGGCGCTGTTGCAGGCCCTGCAAACCCGCTTGCCGAATCTGGAAATCCTGCATCAGCAGGAGGAACTCAAGCCCTACGAATGCGATGGGCTGTCGGCCTATCGCACCACGCCGATGCTGGTGGTGCTGCCTCGATACATCGACGAAGTCCAGGGCGTGCTTCAGGTCTGCCATGAGCTGCACGTCCCCGTCGTGGCCCGAGGCGCGGGCACCGGTTTGTCTGGCGGTGCGCTACCCCTGGAGAAAGGCGTGCTGCTGGTGATGGTGCGCTTCAACAACATCCTGCACATCGATCCAGCCGCCCGTACTGCGCGGGTTCAGCCCGGCGTACGCAATCTGGCGATCTCCCAGGCGGCGGCACCGTTCGGACTGTATTACGCGCCGGATCCGTCCTCGCAAATCGCCTGCTCCATCGGCGGCAACGTCGCGGAGAATGCCGGTGGCGTGCACTGCCTGAAGTACGGCCTGACCGTGCACAACGTGCTCAAGGTCGACATCCTCACCGTCGACGGTGAGCACCTGAGCCTGGGCTCCAACGCCCTCGACGCCCCCGGTTTCGACCTGCTGGCGCTGTTCACCGGGTCCGAAGGCCTGCTCGGGGTGATCACCGAGGTCACGGTCAAGCTGCTGCCCAAGCCGCAGACCGCCAAAGTGCTGCTGGCGGCGTTCGATTCCGTGGAAAAAGCCGGGCGCGCGGTCGGCGACATCATTGCCGCCGGCATCATCCCCGGTGGCCTGGAAATGATGGACAACCTGGCGATCCGCGCCGCCGAGGACTTCATCCACGCCGGTTATCCGGTGGATGCCCAGGCCATTCTGCTGTGCGAGCTCGATGGCGTTGAAGCCGATGTCGCTGATGACTGCGACCGGGTGCGCCAGGTGCTGCAACAGGCCGGCGCCATCGAGTTGCGCCAGGCCAGGGACGAAGCCGAGCGCGTGCGTTTCTGGGCCGGGCGCAAGAATGCCTTCCCGGCGGTGGGCCGCCTCTCGCCGGACTACTACTGCATGGACGGCACCATTCCCCGTCGCGAACTGCCCGGCGTGTTGCATGCCATCGCCGAGCTGTCGAACGAATACGGCCTGCGGGTGGCCAACGTGTTCCATGCCGGCGACGGCAACATGCATCCGTTGATCCTGTTCGACGCCAATCAACCCGGTGAGCTTGATCGAGCCGAAGCCCTGGGTGGCAGGATTCTGGAGTTGTGCGTGAAAGTCGGCGGCAGCATCACCGGTGAACACGGTGTCGGCCGCGAGAAGATCAACCAGATGTGCGCGCAGTTCAACAGCGATGAGCTGACCCTGTTCCATGCCATCAAGGCCGCCTTCGACCCGAGCGGCCTGCTCAACCCCGGCAAGAACATTCCGACCCTGCACCGCTGCGCCGAATTCGGTGCCATGCACATACATGGCGGTCAATTGCCCTTCCCTGAGCTGGAGCGTTTCTGATGCGCAGCGCTGAAGATTTCGATGACAGCCAGTGCCTCCTGGAACAGGTCAATCAGGCGCTGGAAAACGCCACGCCGTTGCGCATCCAGGGTTCCAACAGCAAAGCCTTTCTCGGCCGCACCACGGCCGGGGAAATTCTCGATACCCGCTCGCACCGGGGCATCGTTAGCTACGACCCGACTGAACTGGTGGTCACCGCCCGTTGCGGCACACCGTTGTCGCAGCTGGCGCAGGTGCTGGACGCCGCGCAACAGATGCTGCCCTGCGAGCCACCGTCCTTCGGCGACGGCGCCACCGTCGGCGGCATGATCGCCTGCGGGCTGTCCGGACCACGGCGCCCGTGGGTCGGTTCGGTGCGGGACTTCATTCTTGGCACGCGGGTCATCACCGGCCATGGCAAGCTGTTGCGCTTCGGTGGCGAGGTGATGAAAAACGTCGCCGGCTACGACCTGTCGCGCCTGATGGCCGGCAGTTACGGCAGCCTCGGGCTGATCACCGAAGTTTCCCTCAAAGTGCTGCCAAAACCCCGGCAGTGCCTGAGTATCAGCCTGGAAATGGACGCCGAACGGGCCTTGTTGCGCCTGGCGGAATGGGGCCAGCAGCCGTTGCCGATCAGCGCGGCCTGTCACGACGGTTCACGCCTGCACCTGCGGCTGGAGGGCGGTGAAGGTTCGGTGGCGGCGGCCCATGAGCGCCTCGGCGGCGAACGGCTGGAGGCTTGCTGGTGGGACGATCTGAATGAACAGCGCTTGAGTTTCTTCGATGAAGACCAACCGCTTTGGCGCCTGTCACTGCCGCACAACACGCCGCTCCTGTCGCTGCCGGGGCGCCAGTTGATCGACTGGGGGGGCGCCCAGCGCTGGCTGAAATCCGATGCCGAACCGGCGTTCATCCGCCAGGTCGTCGATGAGGTCGGCGGCCATGTCACCTGCTTCAGCCACGGCCTGACCGACAGCCCGTTCCATCCGCTGCCCCCGGCGCTGATGCGTTATCACCGCAACCTGAAACAACAGCTCGATCCACGGGGTATCTTCAACCCCGGACGCCTATACGCGGAGCTTTGAACCATGCAGACGACCTTGAGTGAACGCGCCAGCCATTTGCCCCGCGCCGCAGAAGCCGAAAGCATCCTGCGCACCTGTGTGCACTGCGGCTTCTGCAATGCCACCTGCCCGACCTATCAATTGCTCGGCGATGAACTGGACGGACCACGGGGCCGTATCTACCTGATCAAGCAAGTGCTGGAAGGCAACGACGTCACGCAAAAGACCCAACAGCACCTGGACCGCTGCCTGTCGTGCCGCAACTGCGAAACCACCTGCCCGTCGGGCGTCGATTACCACAACTTGCTGGACATCGGGCGGGCGGTGGTCGATGCGGCGGTGCCGCGCCCGCTCGGTCAGCGGCTGTTGCGCGAGGGGTTGCGGCAGACCGTGCCGCATCCGGACTTGTTTAAAAGCCTGGTCAATAGCGGTCAGGTGTTCCGCGCGCTGCTGCCCGGCACCCTGCAAAGCAAATTGCCGCGCAATGTACCACCGGCCAAGCCGCGACCCACGACCCTGCGTGAGCGTCAGGTGCTGATGCTCGAAGGTTGCGTGCAGCCCAGCCTGTCTCCCAACACCAATGCCGCGGCGGCGCGGGTGCTGGACCGTTTGGGGATCAGCGTCATCGCGAGCCGCGAAGCCGGTTGCTGCGGCGCCGTGGACTACCACCTGGACGCCCAGGCCGCCGGCCTCGACCGCGCCCGGCGCAACATCGACGCGTGGTGGCCGAGCCTGGAAAAAGGTGCCGAAGCGATTGTGCAGACGGCTAGCGGTTGCGGCGCCTTCATCAAGGATTACGGCCATCTGCTCGCCAGCGACCCGGCCTATGCCGACAAGGCGAAAAAGGTCAGTGCGCTGGCCCGGGACCTGGTGGAGGTGTTGCGCGACGAACCGCTGGAAAAGCTCGGCATCCACGCCTCGCAACGCCTGGCCTTCCATTGCCCCTGCACCTTGCAGCACGGACAGAAACTCGGCGGTGCCGTGGAAGCGCTGCTGACCGGACTCGGTTTCAACCTGACGTCCGTTCCCGACGGACACCTGTGCTGCGGTTCGGCGGGCACCTATTCGCTGACCCAGCCCGAACTGTCGCGGCAACTGCGCGACAACAAGCTCAACGCCCTGGAAAGCGGCCATCCCGAGGTGATTGTCACGGCCAACATCGGCTGCCAGACGCACCTCGACGGCGCGGGCCGAACCCCGGTGCGGCACTGGATCGAACTGGTCGAAGCCGCCTTGCCTTAACCGAACCCTGGAGATGCCCATGAACAGCAAAGCCGTCCTGAGCCAGACCGAAGTCGGACAGATCATCAAAGCCGCCCGCGCCGAAGCACAGGCCAATCAATGGGCCGTGACCATAGTGGTGGTCGATGACGGCGGCCACCCGCTGGCCCTAGAACGCCTCGACGGCTGCGCGCCCGGCAGTGCCTACATCGCCACCGAAAAGGCGCGCACCTCGGCCCTCGGGCGGCGCGAATCGAAAAGCTACGAGGACATGGTCAACGCTGGGCGCTACGCTTTCCTGTCAGCACCCTTGCTGACTTCGCTGGAGGGTGGCGTGCCGATTGTTTTCGATGGGCAGGTAATTGGTGCTGTCGGGGTGTCGGGCGTCAAACCCGAACAGGATGCGCAAGTGGCCAAGGCCGGAGCGCAGTGCCTGAAATGAAATTGTGGCATCACCATTTCCACCCTGTAGGAGCGAGCCTGCTCGCGATCGCGTAGTGTCATTCAACGTAGGTTTCGCCTGATATGGCGCTATCGCGAGCAGGCTCGTTCCTACAGGGGTCCGTGTTAGACCAGCCGAGAGGAACCGCACCGATGACCCGCCTCACTGCCAAAGACTTCGCCCCGGAACTACTTGAGTTATACGACTACTACGCCCACGGCAAGATCAACCGCCGGGAGTTTCTCGACCGCGCGGCGTTGTTTACCTTCGGCGGTTTGACCGCGGGTGCCCTGCTCGCCGCGCTAAGCCCCGACTATGCGCTGGCCGAGCAGGTCGAGTTCACCGATCCGGACATTCTTGCCGAGTACATCACCTACCCCTCGCCCAAGGGCCACGGCCAGGTTCGCGGTTATCTGGTGCGTCCGGCCAAGGCCACCGGCAAGGTGCCCGCGGTGGTGGTCGTGCATGAAAACCGCGGGCTCAACCCCTACATCGAAGACGTGGCCCGGCGTCTGGCCAAGGCCGGTTTCATCGCTCTGGCCCCGGACGGCCTGAGTTCGGTTGGCGGTTATCCAGGCAATGACGACAAGGGCCGCGAGCTTCAGGCCACGGTCAACCCGGAAAAGCTCATGAACGACTTTTTCGCCGCCGTCGAGTGGATGATGAAACACCCTGCCGCCACTGGAAAAGTTGGTATCACCGGGTTCTGCTACGGCGGTGGCGTGACCAACGCCGCCGCCGTGGCCTATCCGGAACTGGGGGCCGCGGTGTCGTTTTATGGCCGTCAGCCGGCGGCGGAAGAAGTGCCTCGGATCAAGGCCCCGGTGATGCTGCACTACGGCGAACTGGATACGCGGATCAACGAAGGCTGGCCCGCCTATGAGAAAGCGTTGAAGGCCGGGGGCAAGACCTATGAGGCCTACATTTATCCGGGCTGCAATCATGGTTTCCACAACGACTCCACGCCGCGCTACGACGAAGCGGCGGCCAAGCTGGCGTGGGAGCGGACGTTGGGGTGGTTTAAAAAGTATCTGGTTTGACCAGAGGTTGAGGGCAGCAGGGCTGGCCCCTTCGCGAGCAAGTCGGATCGCCGCACCGCCGCTCCCACATTGGATCTCTGTCGTACACAGATTTTGTGTTCACTGGAGATCCCCTGTGGGAGCGGGCTTGCTCGCGAAGGCGATCTTAAGGCTGCCGCAATTACTTCGGCTGAGCCACCGTCCGCAGATACGGCTTCAGGGTCTTGAAGCCATCCGGGTATTTCTTCTTCGCGTCTTCGTCAGACACCGACGTCGGGATAATCACGTCTTCACCCGGCCGCCAGTTCACTGGCGTGGCGACGGTGTGTTTGGCATTGAGTTGCAGGGAATCAAGCAGGCGCAGCACTTCATCGAAATTGCGCCCGGCGCTCATCGGGTAGATCAGCATGGCCTTGACCTTCTTGTCCGGGCCGACGATGAACACCGAACGCACCGTGGCGTTGTCCACCGCCGTGCGCGCGCCGCCGCTGGCATTGGGGTGGATCATGTCGTAGAGCTTGGCCACCACCAGGTTTTCGTCGCCAATCAGCGGATAGTTGACCGCCGCGCCCTGGGTCTCGGCGATGTCACCGACCCAGCGGTTATGGTCGCTGACCGGGTCGACGCTGAGGCCGAGGACCTTGGTGTTGCGCTTGTCGAATTCCGGCTTGAGTTTGGCCAGGTAACCCAGTTCCGTGGTGCACACCGGGGTGAAATCCTTGGGATGGGAAAACAGGATGGCCCAACCATCGCCGATCCATTGGTGAAAATTGAGGGTGCCTTCGGTGGTGTCGGCGGTGAAATCCGGTGCTTCGTCGCCAATACGGATAGCCATGTTCGATCTCCTTGCAGTGATGGACAGGGACGCCGTCAGGGCAACGAATGCGCTTTAAACGGCATGGACGCGAGACAGTATAGGAGAGGTTCGACGACTCGCCGCAACGCGTTGAACAAGTCGCTAGCCCACCAGCGCAATCAGTTGCTGACGCTGGGCATCGGTCAGCATCGGGCCGAAACCGGCCCGGGCATTTTCCGCCATGTAGCGCGGATTGCCGGTGCCCGGAATCACGCAGGTCACCGCCGAATGCGACAGCAGGAACTTCAGTGCCAGTTGCGGCCAGCTCTTGACCCCGACTTGCGCCGCCCAGCCTGGCAGCGGCTTATCCTTGAGTTTGGCCAGCAAGCCACCACCGCCAAACGGCCGGTTGCAGATCACCGCCACCCCCCGTTCGCGGCACAACGGCAGCAGGCGATTCTCGGCACCGCGATCATCCAGGGCGTAGTTGATCTGCAAGAAATCCACTGGCTCGGCCTTGAGTACCGCTTCCACTTCTTCATAGGCCGACGCCGTGTAATGGGTGATGCCGATGTAGCGGATGCGCCCTGCTTCCTTCCAGTGGCGCAGGGTCGGCAGGTGCGTCTGCCAGTCCAGCAGGTTGTGGATCTGCATCAGGTCGATCTGGTTGGTCTGCAACAGGGCGAAGGATTGTTCCATTTGCGCAATGCCTTCTTCGCGGCCCCGGGTCCACACCTTGGTGGCCAGGAAGGCCGGCGAGCGCGGCTCATGGATCGACAGCAGCTCGCCGATGGTCTGTTCGGCGCGACCGTACATCGGCGAGCTGTCGATCAGCTTGCCACCTTTGTCGAACAACGCATCCAGCACCGCGGGCAAGTCCTTGTAAGCCGGTTGCGAAGGCTCGACATCGAATCCGCGATAAGTGCCCAACCCTACGATCGGCAAGGACTCGTTGCTGGAAGGAATGGCGCGGGTCTGCATGGTCTTGCCTCCTGTTCCCGTCGACGGCTCGGGTTGTGCACCCGCCGGACCGAACGTGAAGACCGCCGAAGCACCGGCAGCCAGCGTGAGTACTTCTCTACGGGTGTAACCCTCAGGATGGCTCATAAAACGCTTCTCACCAGTCGCTCGGGTCCGGCCCGTTGCGCCGACAACCCGGATAACCCGCGCCAAGGGTCGATTGTCTACACTCAGAAAGCCTTGCGCCAGCCACTTTCAAACCCCGAGCAGTCAATGCCGCCCACTAACGTTAGTCGAATGTCGCGCACCCTGGTGTTACTCGTCGTCATCGTCGCTGCGTTGTACCTGGCGCTGTGCGTGGCGCTGTTCGTGTTTCAACGGGCGCTGATCTACTACCCACAACCGCGCGCCGTCGGGACCGCCGGGACGCTGCTCACCCTGCCGGTCGCCGACGCACAGGTGCTGGTCTCCGTCCGTCCTCACGATGGCCCGAACGCGCTGATTTATTTCGGCGGCAATGCCGAAGACGTCTCGCGCAACCTGCCCGAGTTCACCCAAGCGTTCCCTGACTACGCGCTGTATCTGCTGCATTACCGTGGTTATGGCGGGAGTTCCGGCTCGCCTTCCGAAGAGGCCATTGCCCGCGATGCCATCACCTTGTTCGACCAGGTGTATGCCACCCATCCGCATGTGGCGGTGGTCGGACGCAGCCTGGGTTCCGGGGTTGCCGTGCGCCTGGCCAGCGAACGCCCGGCCGCGCGACTGGTGCTGATCACGCCCTACAACAGCCTCGAAGGGCTCGCCGCCCGTCAGTTCCGCTGGTTTCCGGTGCGCTGGTTGTTGAAGGACAAATACCCGTCCTGGCGCTACGCCGCCCGCATCACGGTGCCGACATTGTTGATCGCGGCCGAGCATGACGAAGTGATTCCGCGCCCGAGCACAGAACGTTTGTATACACACTTCGCCAAAGGCGTGGCGTCACTGCAGGTGATACCGGGGATGGGGCATAACTCGATCAGCGAAAGCCCTGAATACTTAAAGGTGCTGGGGGATGGGTTGTAGCAAGCAAGGTAGAACATACCTGTGATCTGTGGCGAGGGAGCTTGCTCCCGCTGGGTTGCGAAGCGACCCCCAGCTCTTCATCTGAAAAGCAGGGCCTGCTACGCAGTCCAACGGGAGCAAGCTCCCTCGCCACAGAAAAGCGCCCTTTCAGAGCTGAACAAACGTGCAAGGTTATATGACCGTTAATCCGAGAATTCGCCAACGACCAATAAAAACATATTTTTATGCCTATATTGATATTGTCGAACGTTCCCACTCTCAGAGGGTGCCGTCATGAATATCAAAACCCTGGCTTTGCTCCTGCTGGCTTTGTGTGCGCAACCGGTCTGGAGCCAGACGCCTGCCGCTTCACCCGCCGCTGCCGACAGCCCCGCGCTGACCACGCGCCTGGCCGAGCGTGACCTTTGGGTCGAACACATTTTCTGGATCAGAAACTACGCGCTGGCCAATCAATCCGCCGACAAAAAGCAAGCCAAAGTCACGGCGGACCAGGTGGTCGACAACGCCACCAAAATCGCCAACAGCATCGCCCCGCTCTACGGCCAACCGGCGGCGGATCAACTGCTCAAGCTGCTTGCCGGTCACTGGGGCGCGGTGAAACACTACAGCGATGCGACCGTCGCCAAAGACGCCAAGGGCAAGCAGGCTGCCGTCACCGAGTTGACCAGCAATGCCAAGGCGATTGCGGCATTTCTGGCTACGGCGAACCCCAATCTGCCTGAGGCGACACTGGTGACGATGTTGTCAGCCCATGGCGGTCATCACGTCGCCCAAATCGATGAATTCGCCGCGCACGATTACGCTGGCGAAGCCCGTACCTGGGCGATGATGCGCACGCACATCCTGGCCCTGGCCGACGCGTTGACCGGCGCGCTGGTCAAGCAATTCCCGGACAAGTTCTGATATCGCGCGAGGGCACACCATGCTGGAAGGACTGGGCCGAACACAGCAGGACCTGCTCAATGCACTGCTGCACCATGGGGGCGGCATGAGCATTGACGAGTTGGCTGAACACCTGGCCGTCACGCGCACGGCGATCCGCCAACACCTGGCGGCGCTGGAGCGTGACGGTCTGGTGTTGCGCGGCGACACCCGTCCGACGGGCCGTCGTCCGGAGCAGCTGTATCGGCTCACCGACCACGCGCGGGAGCTGTTCCCTCGCCACTATCAGCTACTGGCCAGCGTATTGATCGATGAAGTGGCGGGCATCATCGGTCCTGAAGCCCTGACTTCACTGATGCGCAGCATGGGTCGCAAACTGGCTTCGGACCGAGAACAAAAGGTCGTGGATGAAGCCAGGATCGTGCAGCACATGAACCAGGCGGGCTACGAAGCCGAGGTGTTTTTTCGCTCAGGAGACACCCCGGAAATCGTCGCGCATAACTGCGTATTCCATCGCCTGGCCGCCGAGCACCCGGTGGTCTGCGAACTGGACCTGGCCTTGATCGGCGCGTTGGGCGGTGGTGAAGTCGAGCACAGCGAATGCATGGTGCGCGGCGGGCATGTCTGTCGTTTCAGGCTGCGACCGAGCGAAACCCCGGACGTCGCGACTGACGCTGCTCCAGCCGATACCGATCAGCCAGCCTAGCGCTTGCGTGACAGCCGTTGCTGCCAGTTTCCGGCGTTGTCCCGCTGGCAGGCTTCTTCAGAATCGAACTGCACATGGGCCGCGACCGGGCTGAGTTGAACCTGTGCCTCACCCAAGGCCATGGCGGTGAATTCGACCATGCGTTCGCCCTGCCCTTTGGCCAGCGCCTGCTCCCTGTTGGCCTGGGTGTCGAAGACCCAAACCACCTTGAGGCTGGTCGGAAACCGGGCGTAGTCGACGATATGGGTCAACCACTGAAACCCGACGATTTCCGCTTTGGCCGTCTCGCACGCTTCGGTCAGGGTGGCGACCAGACGCCGTTCGATGTGCGCCTGATCGCGTTTGCTCAAACCCATGGGTTGATCCTTGTCTGGGGTGAAAAATCCCCATCATACAGACCTGCCGACACCCTTCGTCGGACTCATGGCTACGCCCGCAAATAGACAGGTGTCCGCCGTGAACCTTGTTTCAAGGCACCAGTCATAGCCCAGCGCTTTTCCCCACTTTCTTCGTTGTCATCTCATCAGAGTTGTCCGTCCATGCGCCAAACCGCCGTTGCCTTGCGCTTTTCTTCGCTGTGCCTGTTTTCCCTGCTCCCCGTTTTTGCAAGCCCCGCCCACGCCGATGGGCAACGGCAACTGGTGGACGCCATCAACGACTATCGTGCCCATCCGCAACGCTGCGACCGGCGGCCGACGCAACGTTTATCACCCCTGACGCTCAAATCGAACCTGGCCCTGCCCGTTGGCTATGGCGGTGGATTGCGGGACCGGTTAAAGGCTTCCGGCTATCAGGCCACCATGGTGCGATCCATCCGCGTGGTGGGTGCGCGGGATGCCGAAGAAGCCTTCGATATGTTCCAGGACGAGCACTGCGCCGCACTGCTCGACAACCAATACGCCGACATCGGCGTCAGCCGCGCCGGAAGTGAGTGGCAAGTGGTGCTGGCGCGGCCGGTGCTCGACGGGCAAACCGGCGATCCACGTAGCGCCGCACAGGCGTTGCTGGCGCAGGTCAACGCCGCCCGGGCCAAGCCGCGCCTGTGCGGTCGTCAGCGTTTCGCCGCCGCGCGGCCGCTGTCCTGGAGTGCTGCCCTCGGTGCCGCCGCCCAGGGCCATAGCAAGGCCATGGCCTACGGCAACTATTTCGCCCACCAGGACCCCGACGGTGACATGCCCTCCGACCGCGCCAAGGCCGCCGGTTACCGTGGCCGGCAAATCGGTGAAAACATCGCCGCCGGGCAAGGTTCACCGAGCAAGGCCATGGCCGGCTGGCTCGCCAGCCCCGGGCACTGCGCCAACCTGATGAACCCGATGTTCACTCAGGTCGGTGCCGCGTACGCCGCCAACGCGCGCAGCGACAACGGTGTTTACTGGACGATGCTGTTTGGCGCGCCTTGAGCCGCTGACCGGACCCACCTTGCGGGCATTAAAAAGCCCGCACTGAGCGGGCTTCGTGGGTGAATGTAATAAGTAGGTGGCCGGCGCTGGTCTCCGGCTTACAAGGTTTATCAGGCCTCCCACAAAAGAGTTGTGAAACTGTAATGGAACTCTTCTGCTTCACACGGCATAAGGGCTGGATCCCAGCGCGGGGATCTTTCTAACCGTGTACCCTTCGGAACGCGCCCCACGTCTCCTTGCTATCCTTTTGCGCATCAGTCTGCGTCTTCACCTACATGGTTGAGGATAGCAAAACAGACACAATTTCCAACCGGGCTTTTAGACCGATTTCGACCAGCAGAAAACATGGCTGGACGGAAAAAAACTAAGCCCGCAGCGCGGTTCAAAAGGGGCTGCACATCCAACATTGATGGTGCCTGACACGCCGCCTTCGCGGGCAAGCCCGCTCCTACAGGGATCGTTGCCAGACGCTAATGCCGGAAGCGACACATAACCTTGTAGGAGCTGGCTTGCCAGCGAAGGGGCCGGCACATCCAACATCGGTGCCTCATGCAGGCCGACGCACCACCCTCACCTTGCCGCTATCGCCGCCACCACAGAACAACCGCTCGCCGCCATCGGACTCCAGCCCCGACACGCCGACGCCTTCCGGCATCTTGAGGCTTTCCAGCACTTCACCGGTTTGCGAGTCGATGCGCCGCAGTTCACTTTCGTCGCCCTCCCAGGTGCCATGCCACAGCGCACCGTCCACCCAGGTCACGCCGGTGACGAAACGGTTGGATTCGATGGTGCGCAGGATCTTGCCGGTCTCGGGGTCGATCTGGTGAATCTTGCGTTCGCGGTACTGGCCCACCCACAACGTCCCTTCGGCCCAGGTCAGACCCGAATCGGTGCCTGCACCGGGAGCAGGAATCGTCGAGAGGATGCGGCCGGTGCGGGGGTCGATCTTGTGGATGCGGTCTTCGGCGATCTGGAACAGGTGCTCCCCGTCAAACGCGGTACCGGCATGGGCCGCGACATCGATCGAACTCAGTACCTTGCCGCTTTCCGGGTCCAGGGCGTTGATTTTGCTGTTGCTGGCGAACCAGACCTTTTCGCCGTCCCAGGTGACGCCGCACACATGATCGACATCGGCAAACGGGCCATATTCACGAATGATTTCAGCAGTTGCGTGTTTCATCTGGCATTCCTCGATGGGGGTTGGTGGCGTTCATCCTAGCCACCGGGCAACGGCGCCGGGAGTAACAAGGTCGTCGCGAATCCCGGCACCGGTGGCGTCATCCAGCGCCGCGCGCGGCCACGGCCAAACCACTGCACCTTGCCCTGCTCCGCCAGCGTATCGAGCGCCCGTTGCACTGTACGCTGGCTGGTACCCAGCGCCAGTGCCAGGGCGGAACTCGACCACGACTCGCCATCGGCGAGGCAGGCAAATACCGCGGCAAATTTTTCCTCGATCGGTTGCGCCAGCGCCACCACCTCCGTGCACACCGGCGATTGCAGGGCATAACCGCGGGTCGTCGCGATGACGTCGGCCAACGGCTTGAGTGCCTTGCGCAGCCTGCCGATTTCCACACGAAGCCGGGCGCGATGGGACTCATCCGAGAGCTTCAGACGGAATGCCCGGGCGATCAGCACTTCCCGCGTAACGTCGGCGGGCCATGCTTCGGCCAACGCACGGGCGAGCACGAACAGGATCGGCCGCGTCGCCAGCGGCACCGACATGCCACAGCCGTGCACAACGTACCGGCAGGCATCCACCACCAGTGACGTTGAACAGAACAACGCTTCAACATCATCGAGCAACAGCGGCCGTACTTCACCCTGGGCAATCAGGCGTGCCGCTGGAGCATCCAGCAGATACGCAGCGTGCTGGACCTCAGCGATCAGCGCGGTAATCCCGGTTTGACCGGCAGCCTGCCCGGCCCTGTTCAATGCCTCCCGCGCCGCGTGCGATTGCACGCGCCGAATGGCGATCCCCGCCAGCACCAGTTCATGGGTTGCGCGCAAGGCCGGCGGCAATGGGTCGGGGTCGAGTTCGGCCAATAACTGCTGCGCCTCATCGAGCTGGCCGATCAACAGCAAACGGCGGATTTGCAGATAACGCGCATGGGCGGCATTGACCCGGTCACCGTGGTGTTCAAGGGTGACCCGCGCCAATTCAAGCGCCTTGACCGGCCACCCGAGCTCCCGCGAAGCCAGGGCAATTTCGGCCTCGGCCACCACACAGCGCGCCCGGGCCAGCACTTCCTTGGGCGCAAAGGCCCGTTGCGCACGCTTGACCAGCGCCCTGGCCCGCACCAGATCACCCAGTTGCGCCATGGCGATACCGCGCAGGGCCAGCGCCGGCGCATCGTCGCGCAAGGCCACACGGTCCAGTGCGCCCAGCGGATTACCCGCCGCCAGCGCCTGCGCGGCTGCCGCGATCATCGAGTCCATGGAAATCCCGCCACGCTTGTCACTCCCATCATTCGATACCCGGGTTTAGTCTAAATCACGACCTTTCACCAGGAGCGTAGAACGATGAACACCCACAAAACCGCGTCCCGGGACCAATGGCTGGCGGCACGCCTGCAACTGCTCGAAGCGGAAAAGGCCCTGACCCGACGCAGCGATGAAGTGGCCAGGCAACGCCAGGCATTGCCATGGGTTCGCCTCGACAAGGCGTACCGCTTCGATACCGACACCGGCAGCGCAACCCTGGCCGAACTCTTTCAAGGGCGCTCGCAACTGCTGGTCTACCACTTCATGTTCGGCCCCGACTACACCGCCGGCTGCCCGTCCTGCTCAGCCATCGCCGATGGCTTCGACCCCCTCATCGTCCACCTGGCGAACCACGACGTGACCCTGATGGCGATATCCCGCGCGCCGTTGGCGAAACTGCAGGCCTACAAGCGCCGAATGGGCTGGACCTTCCCCTGGGCCTCGGCCGCCGACAGCGATTTCACCGCCGACTTCAATGTCTACTTCACCGAAGAGCAGCAGCGTGAAGGGCTGGTCGAGTACAACTATCAGCGAGGCGGCCATGCCATGGACGCCAGTCAGATCCCGGAACCGGTGAAACAGTTCGCCGCGACCTGTGGCACCGATGCGCCGACCTACACCCGCGACAGGCCGGGGTTGAGTACGTTCGTGTTGGAAGACGGCGAGATCTATCACACCTACTCCACCTACGCGCGGGGCCTGGACGGATTGTGGGGAATGTACCAATGGCTCGACCGCGCGCCCAAGGGACGTAATGAAACGGGGCCCTGGTGGCGTCGGCATGATGAGTACCAGTGAGCGACAGCGGTGTCACTGGCCGCCGATGAAGAGGTCCGCCCGCTTGTCCATCAGCGCCGGCTGGGTCTGGGAGACCCCGCGTCGTCAATGAACTCCCCCTCGATTAATGAGCAATCCGGCAACAGTGTTTATCCCGAGGGCCGATATTTGCGCCCCTGACAAACGCCTAATATCGGCCCTACCCAAGTGAGCAAACCCGGTCAGATGCAACCCGCTCACAAGGCTGAACACCCCTTGCAGGACAACGCTTCAACCACGAGGTGAAGATCATGAAACTGTTGAACATTGCACTCTTTGTTGCCCTTGGCACCGCCGGCACCCAGGCCTTTGCAGACGACAGCCACTCGACTGCCGCCACCGGCCAAACACCCGTTGAAACCTACACATACGGCACCAGGCTAGATATCAAACGCGTCATCGATGTATCAGAAATAGCCAATGAATGCGGACCGGTCCCGGCGCGCATGACCTATGAAGATTCCCAGGGTCAACGCCGCACCATCGAATATCAAGTCATGGGCAGCGGGTGCTCGAACGGTTGAGCAAGGTACGGACGATGGAGGGTCGACACTCCATGGGTACAGCGCCAGCCACATCGCTACACAGATGCACCGACAATTTTTTCATCAGCGGCGAGCAACCCCGGAATGGAATGCTTCAGAAATTCCACCCAGGTTTTTATTTTTGCATCCACGAACTTGCGTGACGGGTAGATCGCAAACAGGTTCAGCTCCTCCAGCCGATACCCCGGCAGTACCCGCACCAGAGTCCCCGCCCGCAGGCCCTCGACGGCCGAAGCAATCGGCTGAATGCCAATCCCCATCCCGTTCTTGATCGCGAATGTCATGGCGTCAGCCGTGTTGACGTGAAAGGGCGACGCCGGCGTGCTGAACGTTTCTATCCCCTGGGAACCTTCGAATACCCAGTTCTCGGCCGGCATGACCGTGTTGACGATTCGCAGGCAATCATGGCTGCCAAGATCACTCGGCGACTCGGGAGTCCCGCGTTTGCTCAGGTACGCCGGCGAGGCGCAGAGAATGCTGTAGGTGATACCCAGCCGCTGGGCAACAAATCCGGAATCGGGCAGATCCCGCGCCAGCACGATCGACATGTCATAGCCTTCCTCGAGCAAATCCGGCAGCCGATTGGTCACGGTCAGGTCAAACAGAACCGAAGGATAGGTTTCTCTGTAGCGGGCAATGGCGCCGATCACGTAATGGTTGCCGATGGCCGACATGGCATGGATTTTCAGCCGGCCTGCGGGCATGACCTGGGCCGTGCCCGCCTCTTCGTCGGCCTCGCGCATGTCCTGCAGAATCCGCTCGCAGCGCTGCAAATAGCGCACACCGGCTTCGGTCAGTGCCAGGCGCCGGGTGGTGCGGTTGATCAGCCGCGTCTGCAGCCGGGCCTCCAGGCTGGAAACGGCTTTTGAAACGTTGGTCGTGGTGGTGTCCAACATCGCGGCCGCCGCGGTGAAGCTGCCGCTTTGGGCCACCGCCGCGAAACAGCGCAGGGTCTGGAACACATCCATCGTTTTCACCTCAAGGGATAGGCAAACAGGACGGCCCCGTGACGGACCGCCCTGGCGTCAGCAACTACTGCTTGCGCGGGATGAATCCGGGGACACCGGTTTCAACCACCGAGTTGAAGCGTATACGGGTTGTGATGTCTTGTTGAATCTCCACCATGGCCCTGTGCGGCAAGGTCGAGATATCGATGTTTTCCCGGATATGGCTCGGCGTAGCCGAGGTGGTCAGGAACGCCACCCCGCGTTGTACCGACCAGGCCAGCGCGACCTGGGCCGGGGTTTTCTGCACGCGCCGGGCGACGCCGGCAAGCACCGGGTCTGCCAGCACGTTCGGTTCCATGCCATGCCCCAGTGGCGCAAACGCCAGCACGATAATCCCGTGCTCCTTGCAGAACTCAAGCAACTCCCACTCCGGCAAATAAGGGTGGGCCTCGACCTGCACCACCGCGGGTTTTATCCGGGCAGCGGCGACCAGCGTCTTCAGCGCCTGCAGCGTGATATCGGACACACCGATGGCCCTCGCCCGTCCCTCATCCACCAGCCGCTCAAGCGCCCGCCACGTCTCGATCAGCGTCACGCCGTCGTCGTAGATGACATTGCCCTGCTCGTCCCGCGGGTCCTGGTTGTCGCCGGGTTGAAAGGCAAACGGCGTGTGGATCAGGTAGCAGTCGATGTAGTCCACTTGCAGGCGCTGGCAACTGGCTTCGAACGCGGGCTCGACGCGCTCCGGACGATGGTTGGTGTTCCACAGCTTGGTGGTGATGAACAGCTCCTCGCGGCGGACTTTGCCCGCCTCCAGCACTTCCATCAGCGCAACACCCACCTGCGCTTCGTTGCGATAGCGCTCGGCACAATCGAAATGGCGGAAACCGGCGGCCAGCGCTTCCTTCACCGCTTCAGTCGTGGTGGCGAGATCACGGAACAAGGTCCCGAATCCAACCGCCGGCATCTCGACCGCCCCATGGTTGAGCGTGAATCGGGTCTCGCGCAGTCCGTCGTGAAAGGCTTCATAGGTCATGTCATTACTCCAGGCCGCAGCCGTTATTGATACGAAGGTTTCTGCCCGTCGCCGGACGCCACGCGTTGCTCGAAGGCACCGACGGCGTTGCCGCCCAGGGCAATGAACAGCTGCACGGTGTCGAGGTACTGCGCGGTATTCACGCGGATCTGTCCCAGCAGCGCCTGCTCGTAGGCACGCTGCGCTTCCAGGACCTGGAGGATGCTGTTCTCGCCTTGTGCAAAGGCTTGCTGGTTCAACTGCAAACTGGATTCGGCCGCGCGCAAGGCATCGGTCTGGGCCTGGTGTTCCTCGGCGTCATGGTTGATCGCCTGCAAGGTGTCGGCGACCTGGCCGAACGAGGTAATGACCGTCTGCTGGTAACCGGCGAGCGTCGCCTTGTAACCGTCGACGGCGGCCTGCTGCTGCGCCTTGAGTGTTCCGCCGTCGAAGATCGGCCCTGCCAGCCCCGCAGCGAAACCCCAGAGTGCCGCGCCACCATTACCGGAAGCCGCCTGCGCCAGGGACGCCGACAGCGTGACGTGGGGATAGAGGTTCGCCGTCGCCACGCCCACCGCCGCGCTGGCCATGCGCAGTTGCGCCTCGGCTTGCAGCACATCCGGCCGGTCGTGGGCCATCTCCGAAGGCAGGCTCACCGGCATGTTCGACGGCAAGGCAAACTCGCTCAAGTCGAAGTCGGGAGCGATCCAGTCCGCCGGCCCCTTCCCTGTCAGAATCGACAATGCGTGGCGTGCCGCATCGCGCTGTTGAGCGAGGGGTGGCAACAAGGTGCGGTCCTGGGCGAGACGGGTCTCGGCCAGTGATACATCGATCTGCGTAGTGGAGCCGTTGAGATGGGCCATGCGCACCAGTTCAAGGTTTTTTGCGTCATTGGCCAGCAGCTCTTCCACGGCCTGTATCTGCGCATTGGCGGAGGCCACCAGCAAGGCCTGGCTGGCGACGTTGCCGGTCAGGGTCAGATACGCCGCTTCGTAGCGGTGCCGTTGCAGGTCGGTAAACGCCTGCTGTTGTTCAACCAGCCGCTTGTTGCCGCCGAACACATCAAGGTCGAACCCCACTCGCGGTCCTATCGCGTAGAAATTGGCGATGGCGGGTTCCCTGGCGTTGTGCAGCCGTTGACGACCGGCCACGGCAGCGAAATCGACCTGCGGATACAGCGCACCCTGCGCCGCCGCAACAGAAGAAGCGGCTTGCCGGATCGTTGCATCGGCTGCCACCAGATCCAGGTTGCCGTCGATGGCACGACGCACCACGCGGTCGAGTTTCGGCGAGCCAAAGGCCGACCACCAATCGCCATTGACCTTGCTGCCGAGGTCGATACGAGGGTTGCCACCCTGGGCAAGACGCTGCTCGGCCTGTGGGTCATAGTGCTGCGACGCACTCGCCGCCGGTGCTTGATAGTCGGGGCCAACGGTGCAGGCCGTCAGGAATGCAAGCAGCGACAACGCCGCGATCTTCGTTTGCAGCAGATATCTGTTGATGACCAGCGCATAAGGTTTCATTTGGCAAACTCCACGAAAACTAATTGGCCGCAACGGGCTTGCGAAGAAACAACACCAGCGGGCTCACCACCAGCATCACCACCATCAGGATCTTGAACTGGTCGATCACGGCGATGAACGCGGCCTGGCCGGTGATCATTTCGTTGAGCCCGTCGAGCACCTGCAAGGGCGCTGAGGTCAGCGAATGCGCAGCCGCGCGGTAGGGCGTCAGGTTGCTGGCCAGCGCCGAGTGCATCGCCTGGGTGTTGTTGAAGAAGAACAGCTGCACGATCGCCACGCCCAGCGTGCTGCCGTAGACACGGGCCAGATTGAACAGGCCGGTACCTTCGGGGCGCAGCGTGGGGTCGAGCGTGCTGAACGCGACCTTGCTCACCGCCGGCATCAGAATGCCCAGGCCCATGCCCTGGATCGCACCGGCGACGGCCACGGGCCACTCGTCCATCAGCGGCGAATAGCCGAGCATCAGCCAGTTGGCATAAACCACCACCGCCACGCCTGCCGCCACGAAAGGACGACGGTCGAAACGCTCGGGCAGCCGCCCCATCAGCAGAAAAGCGCCAACCAGGCCCATGCCACGGGGAATCGTCAAGGCGCCGGTGGTGTCAGGCGGATAGCCGAGAATCTCGTCCAGCATCGGTGAGGTCAGGGCCATGGTCGACAACAGCACGAAACCGAGGGCGAAAAAGATCACCGTCGACAACACGAAGTTGCGGTCCTTGAACAGGCGCTTGTTGAGGAAATGCACGTTCGAGGTCAGCACATGCACCACGAACAGGTAGATCCCCAGCGCAGACGCCACGGCTTCCAGCCAGATCTCGGGCGAGGCAAACCAGTCCAGGCGCTCCCCCCGGTCGAGCAGCATTTGCAGGCTGATCATGCCGAGGGTGAAGGTGCCGAAACCGAAGAAATCGAACCCCGACGGTTTCTCGGCCTTCTTCTCGGTCAGCAACAGCGCCGCCACCAGGAAGATAAACGCCGACAGTGGCACGCTGAGGTAGAACATCGGTCGCCAGCCAAAATGCTCGGCGATCCAGCCACCGATACTCGGGCCGCTGACGATGCCGAACAGCACGATGGCGGTCCAGCTCGCGCCGAACTTCGCACGCTTATCCTGCGGCAAGGTTTCCATGGCAATCGCCATCGACAACGGTGCCAGCACGCCACTGGCGATGCCTTGAACGATGCGCGCGCCGACGAATTCCAGCGGCGTCGTCGCCGCCGTGGCGAGCAGCAAGCCAAGGACAAACAACGCTAGCGCCGCCTGATACACCCACTTCAAGCCAAAGCGCCCGGCCAGCCACTGCGCAATCGGCATGCTGATCGCACTCGCGGCCAGGTACGAGGTGAAAATCCAGCCCGCCTGATCGTCGCTCATCGACAGGCTGCCCTGAATCAACCTGAGTGCCGCGTTCGGCAGCGGCAGGTTCGCCGACTGCATGTAGGTTGCCAGCAAGGCGGCGAACCTGAGCGAGCGCGCGCCCTCCCCACCGGGGCTTACCATCGATTGGGTATTCATCAGGAGTTACCTGCGCTCAGCAACGCCTTGAGCGGGTGCCACCAGGGGCTTTGAAACCGGGTGTCGATCCGCACCGTGGCGCTGGTCCCGGAGAACAGCGGCAGCGCCGGGTCCGCTTCGTCGAGCTCAAGCCGTACCGGCACCCGTTGCGTCACCTTGACCCAGTTGCCGGTGGCGTTCTCCGGTGGCAGCAATGCGAAATCCGAACCGGCCCCCGGGCTCATGCTGGTGACGTGGGCCTTGAACACGCGATCGGGATAGGTATCGATGCGGATGGTGGCTTCCTGGCCCGGGCGCATGTGGGTCACGTCGGTCTCGCGAAAGTTGGCCTCGATCCAGATCTCGTGACCGGACAACAAGGCAAAGGCCGGGGCGCCGCTGTTGAGATGGTTGCCCACCTGCAGGTCGTCGACCTTGGCCACGATGCCATCCTGCGGTGCATACACCGTGGTGTACGAGAGGTACAACTGCGCCTCGTCGAGCTGCGCCCTGGCCTCCAGTACCGTCGGGTGACTGTCGGCATCGATGTTCGGATTGCCGTTCAACGCAACCACGGTGCTCGCGATCTGCTGCTCGATGGAGGCGATCCGTTGCCGCGCCACCTTCACGTCGGTGTCGGCGCGTTCGTAGATGGACTTCGACACGAACGCCGACGCGATCAGGGCCTTCTTGCGGGCAAAATCCTTTTGGTCGAAGTCAGCCGACTCTTTCGCCGATTGCAGTTCCGCCTGTTGCTGGCGATAGCTGGCCTTGAGCCCGTCGATACGCAGCCGCGCCACGCTCAGTTGTGCTTGCGCGCGGTCGACGGCGATCTGGAAGGGTTTCGGGTCGATCCGGAACAGCACCTGGCCCTTGCGGACCTGCTGATTGTCCTCGACGGCGATCTCTACCACTTGCCCGGAGATCCGCGCATTGATCGATGCCTTCGCCACCCGGGCATAAGCGTTATCGGTCGAAACATAAGCCTGCCCGGACACATGGTGGGCATAGCCCAGCGCCGCGAAGAGGATGGGAACACCCACCATCAGCCAGGGACGCAAGGTCTGTCTCAGGGGTTTTCTGGTGGGCGCGCCGACCGGGTTGGGGCCAGGCTGCTCGAAGGTCTGTGAAGCCGGGATATCGAACGATTTGGTCATGATCGAGTTCACCTTTAGCCGGGTAATCGGGCCGACGTCGGCAAACATCGCCAGCGGCCCGCAGGTCAATAAATGCTGTAAGGAAGCAAGCCCGTGCGCGGCCGGGAGGATCGCTCCCGGCGCGTCGGTTTCGTCGCCGCAACACTCAGTTCGCGCTCGGCTACAACAAACCCTGGAACAAGGAATTTCTGATTCCTTAATTTTGTGCGATGGTGTAAGAATATCCCTCGACCCACCCTCCCACAAGGATTTTGTACGACATGGCACAAAATAAATCGACAGAGGGCAAAAGCCGCGGCCGCCCTCGGGCCTACGACCCGCAGACAGCGTTGCAGCAGGCACTCGGTGTGTTCTGGAACACCGGCTATTCCGGCGCGTCCCTGGACAGCATCGCCACCGCCGCCGGCATGAATCGCCCCAGCCTCTATGCGGCATTCGGCGACAAGCACGCGCTCTACATCAAAGCGCTGGAGCAATATTGGGAGTTTGCCGCTGCGTCCATGCGCGAGGCGCTGACGGACCTGGACCTGCCGTTGGCCGAGGCCTTGCAGCTTTTCTACGAGGGGCAGTTATCGATTTACTTCTCGGGCGACGGCCAGCCTCGCGGTTGCTTCGCCATCGGCACGGCAACCACCGAGGCGGTCGAGGACCCGGAAATTCGCGAGGTGCTGTCCGACCGCTTGAGCCGACTGGATGCCGATCTGGAAATTCGATTGCAAGCGGCGAAGGAGGCCGGCGAGTTGAAAGACAACGCAGACCCGGCCGCCCTGGCCGTGCTCGCCTCGTCTTTGCTGCACAGCATTTCGATACGTGCCCGGGCCGGTAAATCCCGAGCCGAGTTGACGGAACTGGCACGCAATGCGATCAGAGTGATCTGCGGTGAGTGAAAAGCTCGAAGATATCCTCGCCGGGCAATTGGCCGTGATCTTTTGCGGCATCAACCCCGGAATGACGGCCGCCGCCCAGGGGCACCATTTTGCGGGGCGCGGCAATCGTTTCTGGCGCACGCTGCATCTCGCCGGGTTTACCCCGCAGCTTGTGCAAGCGGAAAACGATCGGACGATCTTGCGCTACCACTGCGGATTGACTGCGGTGGTGGAACGGCCGACGGCCAGTGCGGATCAGCTGTCCTTGCACGAGTTCACCGCCGCCGCTGCCGACTTCGAACAGAAAATTGCACGCCATGCGCCGCGTTTCGTGGCGTTTCTAGGCAAGGCGGCGTATGCCGCGTTGTCCGGTCAGCGGGAGATTGCCTGGGGCCTGCAAACCAAAACTTTCGGCAATGCCTCGGTCTGGATCCTGCCCAACCCCAGCGGGAGAAATCGTGGGTTCAGCCTCGAGCAACTGGTCACGGCGTACCGCGAACTGCGCCTGGCCGTTGACGAACAGCGACAGGTGTAATCACGCCGGCGGAATCGTCGCCAGCATACCGATCAGGATGGTCAACAGCAGAAAACCGCCGAGAAAAATCGTCATCTTGGCCATGGGGCCTCCCACACAATGAATTGGCGGTACAGGGGCAGCCTGCGCTGCCCGAACGGCGTACCGAAGACTTATTGTGGGCTGGCGGCTGTATCCGTTACAGAGGCAGATTGCGCTGAAAAATACGGATCAGATCCGCTTTCAGGCTGTGCTTTCGGGGGGTTCCCAGGAAAGAGTTTGCGGGCGATGTCCACGAAAGGTGTGACGATCAACCCCTGCAGCGTCAGGTATCGCTCGTGATCCTGCTCACCGATGCCAAATTGGATGGACTCGGGTGTGGACCGGGTGACGTAGAGCGTGCCGAACATCCAGTCCCACAGTGACAGATTGATGCCGAAGTTCTTGTCGAAGTGTCGCGGCGCATCGCTGTGATGGATCTGGTGTTGCGCCGGGCTGCTCAGCACCCGCTCAAGCACCGGCCCGAAGGAAAACCAGACATGGCTGTGACGCAGGTTGGCCGCCAGGGCATTGAAGATGAACACCATGTAGGTCACGCCAAACAAGGTATAGCGGCTGATCTCTCCCCCGCAGGCGTACCAGAAGACACCGGCAAACGCGCCGACGCAGATGATGTCCGTGAGTTTTTCGACCACCTCTTCCAGAAAGTGCACGCGGCTGGCCGTCGCCGGCACCAGCACGGGCGCCGAATGATGGACTTTGTGGAAGGCCCACAGATACCGCGAATGGAAAGCGCGATGGCCCCAGTAATGGCTGAAATCCTTGACCAGAAATACGCCCAGCCCATAGAGCAGGGTCAGCGCCAGGTGCTCCTCCACTTGCGTACGCGCGCCCCACAGCTGGGTGAAGAACCCGATGTAGTCCGCTGAACGCAAGACGTAAGGATCCACCAGCCCGACGATGGGCAGCACCAGGGCAACCTTGAGGATGGCGAGTACAAAGTAATAGCGGTAGTCGAGCAGCGCTGAGCGATGCAGGTACACCCGGCGGCCGCCGATGAACTGCCCGAATGAGCGCGCGTCGGTCAAACCCCGGGATTTACGCAGGCGGAACAGGCAATAAGCGACGCCGTAAGACATGCAGAGAAAGGCTAGACCGAGCCTGCCGTTGAAGTCGAAAATGCCCAGGAACTGCCGGGTGACCGGCTCGATCACCCACTGGGATAAATAAAGATGGATTGTGGCAAGAACATCCATACCGAGCTGCCCGACGTAAATGGAAGGGCAATTGTAAATGAGAATGAGTCTTTAGTGTGTTGAATTATGCCCGGCTGTCAGCCGCCCAGCGCAATGATCGCAAGGATCAGCACACCCCCCGTGGCGGCCAGGATCACCCCACCCTGCCATTGCGTGGCGCCAGCGTATCTGGCGAGCAGCCAGCCTGCGATGAACAGGACCACGAGGCCGATCAGGTTGGACAGGCGGATGGCGAGTGCCGTCTGATCCAGCAGTATGAACGGCACCACCAGCGGAAATGTCGAGCACACGACCAACAGGAAAACACCGAGAGCACCCTTGAAGTCGTTCCAGCCGAGGCCGGCCCTGATCGGCAAGGGGGGCTGCTCGAGCAGCCGACGGCGCAACAACTCCAGGCCCTCGCTGCCGGCTGCCATCGCGAACTGCAATGGCAACACCTGCGCCACGAGCGCCTGACCGGCCGTGGCGTCCGTGCCATTGCGCAGGGCCAGGTACAGCTTGACCCTGCGCGTGCGCTCGACCAGTGCGCGCAACAGGTACATCACAGCATCGGCCAGTCCCCAGGCGAGATTGCAGCCGAGTGCGGCAATCATCATCGTGCGCTCGGCTGCCTGGTCTGCCGTGGCCACGCTGATAGTGCCGGTGAACGTCATGGCCATCAGCAGGCCGAAGATCACCTCGGTAATGCGCTCGACCGGGTCAAGTACAGGCGCCCTCTCGAATTGACCATTGGTTGGCATGATTTCACCTCGTCGAAGTGTGCTTGCACGATTCCGGTCGACGCTTCGGCCAGGCACCGGTTGCCCAGGCTGGATATCCGCATCCCCGTCAAGTGTAGATTGAACGGCTACACTCATGCGCACACGTTATCTGCTTCAAAAGGAGTGGTTCATGCTTGATTACTTCGCCTTGGGCCTGCTGGTCTTTGTCGGGCTTATTCTGTTTTACGGGATCATCCTGCTCCACGACATCCCCTATGAAATTGCCGTCCACCGCAACCACCCTCACCAGGATGCGATCCACGCCACCGGCTGGGTCAGCCTCTTCACCCTGCACGCGCTGTGGCCGTTCCTGTGGATCTGGGCGATGGCCTATCGAGAGGACCGGGGCTGGGGTTTCAGTGACGGACATTCACCCAAAAGTCATGTGGTTCACCTCGAACAACAGGTCGCCGAGCTGCAAGGCCGCATCGAGCGCCTGGAGGCAGCGACGGGCACGGCACAGAACCGGGTACCAACGGACAATCTCGGCGAGGGCCTTTGAGCCATGGATCTATTACTCATTCTGACGTATGCAGCTCTCTGCGTAGCCATCTTCAAGATCTTCCGCATCCCCCTGAACAAATGGACGGTGCCCACGGCGGTGCTGGGCGGGATCGTGATTATCGGCGCGCTGATTTTCACGATGAACTACAACCACCCCTACTCCGAGGTGGCGCGTTCCTATTTCGTATCGGTTCCGGTGATACCCGTGGTCAGCGGCCAGGTGATCGATGTGCCGGTGAAGACCAACCAGCCCCTGGAAAAAGGCGATGTGCTGTTTCGCATCGACCCCGCGCCTTTCGAATACCGGCTCAGATCCCTCAAGGCACAGCTGATTGCCGCCCAAGCCGATCGCGCCCGGATCACCGAGCTGATCAAGCGTAATTTCGGCACCCAACGGGAGCTGGACATTGTGGTCGCTCGCAGTGATGACCTGAAGGCACAACTGGACAGCGCGCAGTACGAACTCGACAACACCACGGTCCGTGCGCCGAGCAAAGGCTTCGTTACCCATGTGTCACTGCGTCCGGGCATGATGGCGACCAAGTTGCCACTGCGCCCTTCGATGGTCTTCATTCCCGCCGAAGGGCATTACTTCGCGGCGTGGATGCGGCAGAACAGCCTGCTGCGCCTATCAGAAGGCGACGAGGCCGAAGTCGCATTTGACGGCATTCCAGGGAGGGTTTTCGAAGGCAAGGTCAAGACTGTCGTTTCGGTCATCGCCGAAGGCCAGATTCAACCGTCGGGCACGCTGATCGGCTTCACCGGTTCACCACCGGCCGGCCGGGTCCCGGTAATCATTGAAATCACCGATCCCGACTATGCCCAGTACGCCGACCAGATGCCCGGCGGCGCCTACGGCCAGGCAGCGCTGTACAGCCAGCATTTCCATCACATCGCGATGATGCGCAAGATCCTCCTGCGCATGGCCGCCTGGATGAACTACATCTTTCCGTTCCACTAACCGGGCAGCATCGGCAACTGGCTCAATCCTTGAATTGGGTCAGTTGCCGGTTCAGCGAACCGGCCGGATCGCGATAGAACACGTCGTCGGCGTACGGATACCACCAGTCCTGAATCTTCGGCTGGTGGTCGATGATGACCATTTTCGAACGGCGGAATGCTTCCAGCCCCTGACGCCCGAGTTCGCGCCCAAGGCCGGACATCTTCCAGCCACCGAACGGCAGCGCATCGTTGTCGATCAGCGGATTGTTGACCCAGACCATCCCCGCCTCCAGACGCTCGGCGGCTTCCATGGCTTCGGCCAGATCAGTGGAAAACAGCGAGGCACCGAGGCCGAACGGCGAATCGTTGGCCAAGCGCACCGCCTCATCGAAATCGCTGACCCGGCAGATCGCCGCCACCGGGCCGAAGCACTCTTCCTGCAGAATCGCCATGTCGCCGGTCACGCCGGTGAGGATGGTCGGCTCATAGAACCAGCCGACGCTGTGCCCAGGCGGAATCCGCCCGCCACACACCACTGTCGCGCCCTTGGCCACGGCGTCATCGACCAGGCGCATGACTTTATTGCGCGCCGCCTCGCTGACCATCGGCCCGATCTCCGAACGTTCCAGGCCATGGCCAATGCGCAAGGCACGGGTGCGCTCGGCGAACCTGGCGACAAATTCGTCATGGATTTCATCGACGACGTAGAAGCGTTCCGCCGAGGTGCAGATCTGCCCGCTCAAGTGGAACGCCGCTGTCACCGCCCCCGCCGCTGCCACTTCCAGCGGTGCATGCCTGGAGATGATCAGCGGATCGCTGCCACCGGCCTCGATCACGCACGGTTTCATTCGTTCGGCGCAGGCCACGGCCACCGCCTTGCCTGCCGCCACACTGCCGGTGAACGCCACCGCGTGGGTCTGCGCCGACTGCACCAGCAACTGCGCGGTGACCGCATCGCCCGGCACGCAAGACACCAGCCCCGGCAGCAACGCGGTGAAATGTTCCATGAACTTGAGGGTGCATAGGGTCGTGGCTTCCGCCGGCTTGATGATGCAGGCATTGCCAGCCGCCAGGGACGCGGCGACGGTCCAGCACATCAGCAGGATCGGAAAGTTGAACGGCATGATGTGCACGCTGACGCCATAGGGCTCGTAACGCACATGCTGGAACGAGCCGATCTGCGTAGTGCCGGCGACCTTGCCGGCATCGTCCCGGGCCATTTCCGCGTAGTAGCGAAAGATCGGCGCGCAGTTCGCCAATTCGCCCATGGCTTCGGGAAACGGCTTGCCCATCTCCAGGGTCATCAGGCGTGCGACTTCACGGTTGCAGGCCACGTTCTGTTCGATGGCATTGGCCAGTTGATGCAGGCGCGCGGCACGGCTTTTGGCATCCACTACGCGCCATTGTTTTTGCGCGGTGGTGGCGGCTTCGATGGCGGCTTGCACGTCGGCTTCGCCACACACGCCGACTTGCCCGACCGGTTGCAGGGTCGCCGGGTCGAGCACTTCGCGCACACGGCCATCGGTCAGCGGCAGGAATTCAGAATTGATGAAGCGCAATGCGGTGTCAGGGTTGAACGTGGCCATGGGATGATCCTTGAACCAATCGATAAGGGGTTTCACGCAACGTCGCCAGGGTCTCGGCGGGCAGTTCTTCACGCCAGCCCGGCACGTGCCGGTCGAGCCATTGCCGCAGTGGCGCAAAGGCCTCGGCATCCAGGGCGCGGATGAACAAACCGAGGGTGCGCGGCAGGTGCGCCAGGTAACCGTGCTTGCCGTCACGGCCGGCCAGGCGTACGAAAATCCCCAGCACCTTGGCGTGACGCTGGGCGGCCAGGCACCGGTAATCTTCGAGAAAACCCGGCGCATCCAGCTCCGGGCGCTGCAACAGGTAATGACTGATCAGTGCCGCCCGCAGCGCTTCGGGCACATCGCGCCGGGCGTCTTCGAGCAGCGACATCAGGTCATAGGCCGCCGCCCCGACCAGGGCGTCCTGGAAATCCAGCAAGCCGCAGGCGGCGACACCTTCACGCCCTTGCAGCAGCATCAGGTTGTCGACGTGAAAGTCGCGCAGCACCAGGGCTTCGCGGCGTTGTGCGACGTCGCAGCAGGCGTCGGCGAACAACGCCAGATAGTCATCGCGCACGTTCTGCGCCGCGTCCTTGCCGATCAGCAGTGGCACGTACCAGTCGATAAACAGCGCGTACTCGTCCGCCAGTCGATGACCGTCGTAAGGCGCCAGTTCCGTGGCTGGCGCTGCGCGATGCAAGGCCACCAGCGTATCGACCGCCAGGTGATACAGCTGCGACTCCGAATGCCCGGCCAGCAGCAGCCGGGTGTAGGTGTCGTGACCGAAATCCTCGATCAACGCCAGCCCCGCCACCTCGTCCACCGCCAGCAAGGCCGGCGCGGACAGGCCCAGCCCCTGCAACTGCCGGGCGATCCGCACGAACGGGCCGATGGGCTCGCTGTGTGGCGGCGAATCCATCAGCAACAGGCCGGCGCCGTCCAGGCGGCAATAACGCCGGGTCGAAGCATCCGCCGGCAAGGCGACCAGCAAGACTCCGGCGTAACCGGCGCGGGCCAGAAAGGCGGCGCGCTGGGCTTCACGGGTTGGCAATGACGCCAGTGCATCTGTCATGGCAGTCACCGGATCATGTAGACCTTTTTGATGGTCTCGTGGACGGTGCACACACCCTTCCAGTCCTTGCCGAAGAAGGCGGCGGTATCCGGCTTGATCTCGATCACTTCGCCAGACTCGTGGACGTAAGTGCAGCGGCCTTCGAGAAAGTGGCAGAACTCGTCGCTGGTCACATGGCAGAACCACTTGCCCGGGGTGCAGATCCAGATACCGCATTCGGACTGGCCTTCGGGGCCTTTGTGCAGCACCACGCCGGAGACACGGGATTCGCCTTCAAGCATGGTCGGGATCACGCCCCAATCCTTGACGTCGGTGATGCTCAGCGGGTCGTACAGAAATGGGGTCTTCATCTGTTGCTCTCCAGAAAAATCAGTTCAAAAGGTTCATCGCATAACCTGTGGCGAGGGAGCTTGCTCCCGCTGGACTGCGCAGCAGGCCCAATTGTTGGGGCAGCTTCGCTGCCCAGCGGGAGCAAGCTCCCTCGCCACAGGTCCAGTGTCAGATTCAGATTCAGATTCAGGTTCAGGTTCAGGTCCGGTTTCAGGCTCAGGCCAGCATGTAAACGTTGCGCAGGGTTTCCCGGACGTGGCATTCGCCCGTCCATCCGGCCGGAAACAGCACCAGGGTGTTGGGGCGCACTTCGATCACTTCGCCGTTGTCGTTACGGTAAGTGGCGTGCCCCGCGATGAAATGGCACAGCTCGTCCCGCGGAATCGACAGCCGCCAGCGCCCGGGGGTGCACACCCACAACCCGGTTTCCGGGCTGTTGTTCGGGCCCTTGAACAGCAAGCGGCCGCTGGAGTGCGAGACACCTTCGATGGCGTCGCTCTGCACGCCCCAGTCCACCAGATCGGTGCGGCTGCTGACGGCTTCGAGGTACGGCGTGATACCCGCCGTGGTGGATGAATCAGGCATCGTTGAGCACCTTGTCGAGAATCGCGGCCGCGTCTTGCGGCCCCTTGCGTGATTGCATTTGCGCGCTGGTGCGCTGCAGGCGTTGGCGCATCGCCTCGTCGTTGAGGCAAGCGTGAAGTTTTTCCGCGAGCTGTTCTTCGCTCCACTCATAGCGGTCGAGCTTGAAGCCATGGCCGCTTTCTTCGGCGCGCATGGCGTTGTCGTGGCCGTCCCAGACGTAGGACATGACGATCGCCGGTTTGCCGAAGAACAGGCACTCGGTGAAGCTGTTGTTGCCGCCGTGGTGGATCACCGCGTCGACCTGGGCAATCACCGACGGCTGCGGGAACCAGTTGGAAATCTGCACGTTGTCCGGCAGGTCCGGGTATTGGTCGAGGTGTTCGCCAACGTTGAACAGCGCCCGGTAAGGCAGCTTGCCCACCGCCTCGATCAAGCGCTTGAGCAGCTCGACATCGCCGGAACCGAGGCTGCCGAAACTGGCGTACAACAGCGGCTTGTCGTTGTGGGCGCGGAATGGCGGAATCTCGTAGGGCGTGTCTTGGCGCACGCAACCTTGCAGGTAATGGAAGCGCTCGGCGGGCAATGGATGGCGCCGGTCGAACTTGACCGCATCCGGGTACAACAACAGGTTCATGAACGGCGAGGCTTCAAAGAATGTTCCCAGCGGATACGGCTGCTCGCCATGGGCCTGGAGGAACTGGTTGAAGTCGTCGTGGATCGGCCCGACCACTTCCTCGAAACGCTGGCGGAATTGCGCGTGGCCGGCCTTGTCGTCAATGCTCATACCCGACAGGTGCGGCGGGATATCCGGGTCTTCGATCTCGTTTTCCGAGCAGGAAATGATCCGCACCCACGGCTTGCCGTATTGCTTGATCGCCGGGAACAGGATCACGTTGTCGACGCAGATCAGGTCGGGCTTGACCTTGTCCAGCACCGCCGGCAGGTCCTTTTGTGCCCACTTGGCGGTTTCGACGATGGCCGCCCAGCATTCCTTGACGTAGTTGTCGATCTGCTCCAGCGGCGACTTGCGGAAATTCGGAATGTGGCCGTTGATGAAATCCACCCAGTAACGGGCCATTTCTTCGGCCGGCATCGGCGCCGACATATTCACCATGTGCTCTTCAAAACCATAACCGGCGTAGACACCGCTCATGCCCGGGTCGGTGAGGAACACCGCTTTGTGCCCCAGGGCTTCACAGGCCTGGGCGATACCCACTGAGTTCAGCGCCGGGCCGTAGGCGGCTTCGGGGAAGAATGCGATCACTTTCTGTTTCATCGAGTGCTGCTCCTGCCTGGTCTTTTTATTGTTCAGCGCGTCAATACGCGGGCATGCCGGGCCTGCCAGCCCAGCCGGATGGTCGTGTCGATTGCAAAATGGGCGAATTCGAACTGGGAGGACGGCACGCGCACGATCAGCGGTTTGTCGCTGAGGGGGGTCTGCACGTGCAGGTTGGTGTCGAGGCCGTGGTAGGCGACTTCGACGATCTTGCCGCTGACCTGATTGGCGCAATCGCCGCCCTGCTCCGTCAGCACTTGCAGGCGTTCGGGGCGCACCACCACGGCGACGGATTGGCCGGTCACCAGCGGCGCGTCGGTTTCAACGCTCAGCTCCTGGCCATTGACCCGCACCGAGTGCTGGCCCGAGCGCACGCCTTCGAGCAGGTTGCTGACGCCGATGAAGTTGGCGACAAAACGGCTGTTGGGGTTTTCGTAGAGTTCGGTCGGGCTGCCGCACTGGCACACCTTGCCGCCATCGAGCACCGCCATGCGGTCGGACATCACCAGGGCTTCTTCCTGGTCGTGGGTGACGATGATGAAGGTGATGCCGCTCTCGTGTTGCAGGCGCTTGAGTTCCAGCTGCATCTTTTCCCGGAGCTTCTTGTCGAGGGCGCCCAAGGGTTCGTCGAGCAGCAACACCCGCGGACGCTTGACCAGTGCCCGGGCCAATGCCACCCGCTGACGCTGGCCGCCGGAAAGCTGATCGGGCTTGCGCTCGGCCAGTTCACCCAGTTGCGCAGTGCTCAGCACTTCATCGACCCGACGACGGATTTCGCTTTCCGGCAGGCGTTCCATTTCCAGGCCGTAGGCGATGTTCTTGCGCACGGTCATGTTGGGAAACAGCGCGTAGGACTGGAACATCAGGTTCAGCGGACGCTTGTTGGCCGGCAGCGGCGAGATGTCATTGCCGTCCAGGTAGATGCAGCCACCGCTGGGGGTCTCGAAACCGGCAAGCATGCGCAGCAGCGTGGTCTTGCCACAGCCGGACGGCCCAAGCAGCGCGAAAAACTCGTTCTCGCGGATGCTCAGCGACACCTCGTTGACCGCCAGACCGTTGCCATAAGACTTGCTGACCTTGTCCAGGATCAGTACCGCGGAAGAATTATTCATGGGTGCGAGGAGCCTTGTTGAGACGCTGCGAAGCCAGCAGCGCGGTGATGCTGACCAGCATCACCAGCGTCGCCAGAGCGTTGATTTCCGGGGTGACGCCGAAGCGGATCATGGCGTAGATCTGCATGGGCAACGTGGTCGAAGCCTGGCCGGAGCCTGAGTTGAAAAAGGCGATGATGAATTCGTCCACCGACAGGGTGAACGAGAGCAAACCGCCCGCCAGCACGCCGGGGAAAATCACCGGCAACAGCACCCGGCGCAAGGTAGTGAACCAGCTCGCGCCGAGGTCGATCGAGGCTTCGAGGATCGAATAGTCGAAGTGCTTGAGCCGCGTGCGCACCACCGCGCAGACGAAGGCGATGTTGAACACCGCGTGGCTGATGATGATCGAGTGCAGCCCCAGGCCGACCTTGAGCAGGTTGAAAAAGCTCAGCAACGCAATCGCCAGCACGATGTCGGGAATGATCATCGGCGCCATCAGCAAGGTGTCGACCACCTGGCCTTTGTGGTTGTCCTTGCGGCGCAACTCGATGCCCAGCGCCAGGAACGTGCCAAGCACGCAGGCAATGAAGGTCGCCGACAAGGCAACAATCAAAGTGTTGAGCGCGGCCGACAGAATCGCCGTGTTGTGCGCCAGTGCCGCGTACCACTTCAGCGATACGCCGCCCCAGGCGGTGGGCAACCCGGACTTGTTGAACGACAGCAGGATCAACACCAGGATCGGTATATAAAGGAAGGCGTACACCAGCCCCAGGTGCGAACCCAGCACGGTGGCGCTGACAGAACGAGACTGACTCATGAGCGCGCCCCTTCTGCTCGACGGGCCACCAGGGCCTGGATGAACAGCAGGATCAACATGATCGCGATCAGAAAGAAGCTCAGCGCCGCACCGAACGGCCAGTCCCGCGCCGTGAGGAATTGCGAATAGATCAGGTTGCCGACCATCTGCACCTGCTTGCCGCCCAGCAGGTCGGCAGTGATGAAGTTGCCGATGCTCAGCACGAAGACAAACACCGCGCCTGCCGCGATACCCGGCACGCTCAGCGGCAGGATGATCCGACGAAAGGTCATCCAGCCCGAGGCGCCGAGGTCTTTCGAGGCGTCCCACAGTTCGTTGTTGATCCGTGACAGCGACGAGAAAATCGCCAGGATCACAAAGGGGATGTAGTTGTAGACCAGCCCCAGCACCACCGAGGCTTCGGTGTACAGCAGGCTGATGGGTTCACCGCTGTAGCCGAACAATTGCAGCAGGCGGTTGATCAAGCCTTCGCGATTGAGCAAGACGATCCAGGCGTAGGTGCGGATCAGGTAATTGCTCCAGAACGGCAGCATCACCAGAAACAGATACACCGCCTGACGCCGCCGTGGCGCGCGGGCAATCGCATAGGCCGCCGGGTAGCCGATCAACACCGCAAACACCGTGGCCAGCCCGGCGATCTTCGCCGACTTGAGCAGGATGCCCAGGTACAGCGGATCGAACGCGCGCTGGTAGTTTTCCCAGGTGAACAACCAGTCGATGCCGCCATACGCGCCACGTTCGACGAAGCTGTAGACCAGCACCAGCAGGCACGGAATCACCAGAAACATCAGCAGCCAGCCGAAGCCGGGCGCAAGAAGCCAGGCCGACAGACGCCTGTCAGCATGCAAAGCACTCATTAACCCTATCCTCCCGCCTCAGGACAGAGGCGGCTTGCGAGCGTGGCGAGGCACGCCAGGCATGCCTCGGGTCGACGTGGCGTTAGTTCTGCGCTGCCATGATTTCGGTGACCGCGCGGGTGTAGGCCTTTTGCGTGGTGCCGCCCAGGTCGCGCAATTGCTCCATTTTCAGCAACTCGGCGGGGGCGATGGTCAGGTTGGGGTATTGCTTGAGCAAGTCAGCGGACAACCCGGCCATTGCCGCCTGGTTGGGGACTTTGTAGAGGATGTTTTCGGCGACCCAGGCGTGGTTTTCCTTGGCCAGCATGAAGTTGATGAACTTGAAGGCTTCGTCCTGGTGCTTCGAATTCTTGAGCACCACCATGGTGTCCACCCACAGGTCGGAACCTTCCTTGGGCACCACGAACTTGATCGCCGCGTTGGCTTGGGTGCCGTAGTTGCACCAGCCGTCCCAGGCGTGGGCCATCAGCGATTCGCCGGAGGCCAGCTTGGAGTAGAAGGTGGTGTCGTCGAAGGAGAGAATGCGTTTTTTGGTGGCGATCAGTTGATCGCGAACCGCAGCGATTTGCGCGGGGTCACTGTCGTTGACCGACCAGCCCTTGGCGAGGAAACCGGCGCCGAGCATCCAGCGGTCGGTGGCGAGCATCGTCACCTTGCCCTTGAGGGCATCGCTCGGATTGAGCAACTCGTTCCAACTCTGTGGCGCCGGCGTCACCTTGTCGGAGCGATAGCAGATGCCGGTGGTGCCCCAGGTGTAAGGCACGGAGAACCGGTTGCCCTGGTCATATTCCAGGTGCGTGGCTTCGGGGTAGAGGTTTTTCAGGTTGGGGACCTTGACCGGATCGATGTCCGCCAGCAGCCCCTGTTTGTGCAGGACTTCGGCGAAGGGCGAGGAGACGAACACCACGTCGTACCCTTCACCACCGGACGCCATCAGCTTGCCCATGATTTCTTCGTTGGTGGCGTGCAGCGCCTTGTCGACGTCCACACCGCTGGCCGCCTTGAACTTCTCCAGCGCATCCGGGGCCATGTAGCCATCCCAGATGGAAATCACCATGTCTTTCGCACTTGCAGCCTGTGAAGCGATCGCCAGGGAAACGGCCAATCCCACGCACAGAAGATCATTCAGCTTGCTCATAAATACTCACCCGACGATTGTTTATTGTTGTGTTCGAAGGCAGTACGGCAAAACGAGAAACGATTGCTTGTGTTTTTTTTTAGAAATTAGGACCAGTATCAAAAGATGTCAACGCTTTTTTCCGGCCTGACGATTGGCCAGCGCATGACATAAGATGAGCACCTGAGCCCGACAGCGGATCACCACGAGAAAAGACGCTTGAGCACGACAGCCGAAAAAAAACCGCGCACCAATCACCTGGAACTGGCCCGCCGCATCCTCGATCACACCCAGGAAAGCGGCCTGGTGGCCGGCGACCCGGTGGCCGAACAGGCCCTGGCCCGCACGTTCCAGGTCTCGCGCACGCTGATTCGCGGCGCGCTGAAAGTGCTGCTGGAAGAAAACCTGCTGAGTCACGAAGCCGGCAAGGGCTACCGATTGCTGGCCTCGCCATCGGGCCAGGCCTTCAACGCCGCCCTGCCGCAAGCCGAGGAAGAAGAACTGGCCGCCTCGGTACTGCGCGACCGCATGGCCGGGCGCCTGGGCGACAGCATCAGCATCAGCGAACTGATGCGCCGCTACGAAATCGGCCGGCCGGCGGCACAAAAGGCCCTGCAGCAATTGAGCGAAAACCAGGCCATCGAGCGCGGCCCCGGCCAGTCCTGGCTGTTTCGTCCGTCGCTGAACAGCTTGGCCGCTCTGGAAGAAAGCCTGAAATTCCGCCTGATTCTCGAACCCGAAGCCTTGCTCAGCCCGAGCTTCAACGCCGACCCGCAACGCCTGGCGCTGTTGCGCAGCGCCACGCAAAGCCTGCTCGCCCGCCCCGTGGAAGACTTCGACATCCAACAGTTTCGCGAACTGGACATCAGCTTCCACGAACTGCTGGCCCAGAGCTGCGGCAACCGCTTCATCAGCGACGCCCTGCTCCAGCATCAGGGCCTGCGGCGCCTGCCGAACCTGCTGCCCTCGGTGAGCGTGCACCGCCTGCAGGAAGCCCTGCGCGAACACCTGCAAATCATCGCGCAGATCGAACGCGGACAGATGGAGATCGCCGCCGACCTGCTGCGCCTGCACCTGCGCTTGAGCGCTGCGCAACGCCCGCAAACCGCCAACCGTGGCATCCCGCAAAGTCATCTGTTCGGGCGGCGCTAACCGGCTCGCAAAAACATGATGATTTTTTTTTGAAAATAAGACAGCATCAAAAACACCTTCAGGAGCGGCGGGTCTGACCCGCCATGGACAGTCCCTCGCCATGCAAAAACAAAAACTGATCGCCCTGTTTCCGGAAGCCAGTTTCGGCGCGGCCTTGAACTGCATTGGTATCGCTCAGTCGCTGCGTGAACTGGGTGCCAAGCCGGTGTTCATCTGCCATGAACATTTCCAGGGGTTGTTCGCCGAATACGGTTTCGACGAGTACCCGATTCCGCAAGCGAGCCCATTGTCGGCGGCGGAACACCAGCACTACTGGGAGCGCTTCATCGAACGCAGCATTCCCTACTTCGACCAGACCCCGCTGGCACAGATCGACAGCTACGTGGCGCCGGCCTGGGAAGCCATCATCGACACCGCGATCGAAGCGGAAAAACCCTTGCAGCAGTTGCTCGGCCGCCTCAAGCCCGACGTGATCTTACTCGACAACGTGGTGATGTTCCCGGCCATCGCCAACGCCGGTTGCCCCTGGGTGCGGATGGTGTCCTGCGCCGAAACCGAACTGCCGGATGCGGCCGTTCCACCCTACCTGTCCGGATGCCTGGCCAGCGACACCCAGGCCTGCGAGCGTTACACCAAGCAGTACCTGAAGGCTGTCGCACCGGCCCATGAACGTTTTTCGCAATTTCTCCTCGGCAACGCCACCGCGCCGTGCCCAGCGGGACAGTTCCTCACCGACTCGCCATGGCTGAACCTGCTGCTGTCACCGACGCCAGTGCGCTATGAGCGCCAGCAACCGCTGGACCCGCAACGCTACGTGTACCTCGACGGTTGCGTACGCCGCGAAGCGCCGTACATCGTCCCGGACTTTCCACGGCACAACGACGCGCCGCTGATCTACCTCAGCTTCGGCAGCCTCGGTGCCGCCGATACCGAAATGATGAAGCGCCTGATCAGTACAATCGAAACCTTGCCGTACCGCTTCCTGGTCAACGTCGGCGCCTACCGCGACATGTACACCACCGTGCCGGACAACGTGTACCTCGACAGCTGGTTTGCCCAGCCGGCGGTGCTCAAGGAATGCCAGTTGTTCATCCACCACGGCGGTAACAACAGCTTCTGCGAAGCGCTGTACTTTGGCCTGCCATCGCTGATCATTCCCTATTGCTGGGACGGCCACGACAACGCCGCCCGCGCCGAGGAAGTCGGCGTCGGCCGCTACCTACCGCGCTTTGCCGATCCCCTGGCCGCCCTGCCCGCTGCCCTCGAACAGCTGCTGGCCGACCAACCGATGAAACAACGCCTCAAATCGTTCAGCGAGCGCATGCAGGCGACCCGCGGCACCGACATTGCCGCGCGCGCGATCCTGGCGCTTCCAGACCTCTAGCCATAACAACAAAAAATCGTCGGGCAACCGAACGCAATCGTCGCTGCCCGACACACCGCCGGAGTTTCAGCATGAATGCCCCACCGCGTCTCGATTCCCTCGACAACGTCCTGCCCCATCCCTTTTGGCAAGACACCGTCACCCCACCGCCCGTCGCAGCTTCCGTCACCGGCACGGTGCAGTGCGACCTGGCGGTGGTTGGCGGTGGCTTTACCGGATTGTGGACGGCGTTACTGGCGCGCCAGCGCAACCCCGGGCTGAGCATCGCGATCATCGAGGCGCGACGCTGCGGCGGTGAGGCTAGTGGGCGCAACGGCGGGTTTTGTGCTCCAAGCATTTCCCATGGAGTGTCCAACGCCCTCAAGCGTTGGCCGGATGAAGCAGAGCAACTGATCCGCCTCGGCCGGCAGAACCTTGATGAACTGGCCACCGACCTGCAACGCTTTGGCATGCACGTCGAGTTCGAACGCCAGGGCAAACTCAACGTCGCCAGCCAGCCGTGGCAGGTCGACGGGCTGCGCTCGATGCAGCGTAACTATGCACAGTTCGGCATCGACTGCCAGTGGCTGGAAGGCAGCGACCTGGCACGCAAGCTTGATTCACCGGCGTATGCGGCCGGCCTGTTCGAAGCCAATTACGCCCTGCTCAACCCGGCGAAAATGGCCGCTGAACTGCGCCGCGTTTGCCTTGAGCAAGGCATTCAATTGTTCGAAAACAGCCCGGTCCTGCAACTGGATGCGGACAAAGACAACGTGCGCCTGCGTACAGAAAGCGGCGAAGTGACCGCTGGAAAAATCGCCCTCGCCACCAACATCGCCCCGCCGCTGCTCGGCCATCTGGCATCGAGCGTAATCCCGGTCTACGACTACAGCCTGGTCAGCGACCCCTTGAGCGATGCGCAACTGCATGCCATCGGCTGGACCGGCCGCTACGGCATCGCCGACGCCGGCAACCAGTTCCACTACCTGCGCAAGACCGCCGACAACCGCATTCTCTGGGCCGGCTTTGATGCCATCTACCATTTTGGCGGGCGCCGCGACGAAGCCCTGACCCAGCGCCCGCAAAGCTTTCAGCGTCTGGCCGAGCAGTTTCAACAAACTTTCCCGGCCCTGGGCGATGTGCGTTTCAGCCATGCCTGGGGCGGCATCATCGACACCTCGGCGCGCACCACGATGTTCACCGGTTGCGAACATCAGGGCCGCGTCGCCTATGCCTTGGGCTTCACCGGCCAAGGCGTGTCCGCCAGCCGTTTCGCCGCGCTGAACATGCTCGATCTGTTGTCCGGCGAGCGCACCGAACGCACCGAATTGCTGATGACCTCCAAGGCGCCATTCCGCTTTCCGCCCGAACCCTTGCGTTATGTCGGCGTGAAACTGGCCCAGCGTTCGCTGGCGCGAGAAGACCACGACGGTCACCGCGACCTGCTGCTCAAGACCTTCGATGCCTTTGGCATCGGTTTCGATTCCTGATCCGGAGACCACCATGTCCACAGCCCTGCCCCGGCACGTCATCGACTTCGCCAGCGAGCTTGCCCCCCGTGAAACCGAAATCAACGACCCGGCCGTGGTCGACGCGCCTTACCGCAGCAAGAGTTGGCGGCACTTCGTGCAACCCGGGAAAAACGCCGTGGCCGGCATCTGGGAGGCGGGACCGCACCGCGAGCGTTGCCAGTGCGATTACGACGAGCTGTGTCACATCCTTGAAGGCAGCGTGCGCCTGACCGATGCCGAGGGCGTCGCACGCACGTTCGGCCCCGGTGATTCCTTCGTGGTCGCCAGCGGATTCAACGGCACCTGGGAAAACCTCACGACGGTGCGCAAGGTCTACTTCATCCTCGGCTAAACGGCCCCGACCGCTGCTTCAGGCTGTTGACGTACCTGATTGCGCCCGTTGCGCTTGGCCTGGTACAGCGCGTCGTCGGCGCGGGTCAACAGGCTTTCCGGTGTGTCGCCGGGTTGTACCTGGGCCACGCCGAACGAGGCAGTGATGGTGTCCAGCACCGTGTCGGTGCCCCGGGCCTTGACCCGCAGCGCCTGGATTTTCAGGCGCAGGCGCTCGGCAAAAGCGCCCGCGGCCGCCAGATCCGGGCAATCCTTGAGCACCACGCAGAACTCCTCACCGCCATAACGCGCCGCGAACGCTTCGCCGGGCAGCGAATCGCGCAACACCCGGGCGACATGCTGAAGCACGCGGTCGCCCAAGGGATGGCCGTACTGGTCGTTGAATTGCTTGAAGTGGTCGATATCCAGCATCACCAGCGCCACGCCTGTCGAGGCATTGTTCATCGCCTGTTCAAGCTTGCGGTTGAAGGTGGTGCGGTTGAGCAATTCGGTCAGGCCATCGAGGGTCGCGGCCAATTGGGCGCGCTTCAGTTTGTCCCGCAGGCTTTTGATTTCATGCTGCGCCGACTGCAACTGGGCGAGGAAATGCTCCTGCTGCCCCTGCATCAGGCGGGTGCTCTGTTGCAGCTGGACCAGGATGCTCGGCAAGCGCTCGCTGGCGGGCTCTTCGAGCATTTGCAGGTATTGGCCGAGGCTGGCCTGGAAATTCTGATTGCCTTTCACGCTGCGCGAAACATCGCGCTCCATGTCATCAACCAGATTGATCGCGTCCTGCTGCCCGGAGCGGGCGTCCGCCAGCTCATCGCGGATGATGTACTCGCGAAACAGTTTGGTGGCCGAATCCGGCGGGAAATAGTCGAAGTCGTTGACCAGCCGGTCCAGGTGCCGATTGAGCTCCGGCTCCTGGCCCTTGCTGTAGGTGTACCAGAGCGCGTAGTGCACCGGGTTGGGCGCAATGTTGTGACGAACCATCAGCGGCACTGCCTGCTTGAGCAATGCCGCGGCCTCGCGGGAGTCTTCCGGATACTGCGCTAGAACAGTCGCACGCGTGTCTGATTGGCTCATGGTTTCACTGTGGTTGTTATTATTTGGCGATTGGCAAACTCGCTGAGCATAGCCATACGCCCGACAAACGACCATCCCGAATTACACAATCATTTCAACCCGGTACGCCCGTTCCACAGGCCCGATCAACTGTTGGTCGGCATCAGACCGGCCATGTTCTGGCGCCAGCGGTACGCGGTATCACGATTGGCCAGCCAGTAGTACAGCGGTGTGGTGACGATCAGGCCGATTAACTGACTACCATCACCACTGCGCGAAGGCAGCAAAGCTTGAACCCGAGGTTTTGCACGAGGCTTTTTTGTAGGAGCGAGCCTGCTCGCGATGGCGGTGCATCAGTCAACGAAGATGTTGGATCTGATGGCCTTATCGCGAGCAGGCTCGCTCCTACAGGGGTTCTTTGGTGCCTGTATCAGCGCGCAGCCCAGGCATTGAAGCGCTGTTCAAGCTCCTCGCCATGGTCGACCCAGAACTCCGCGTCCACGGCTCGCGCGCCGGCCAGGTTGGCCTCGGCGGTCGGCAGTTGCTCCTGCACGTCCTTGGGCAGCAATGGCAGGGTCTGGCGATGCACGGGCCCGTAAGGGATGGTTTCTGAGAAGACTTTTTGCGTCTGCGGCTGGCTGGCGAACGCGATGAAGTTTTCTGCCAAAGCCTTGTTCGGCGTGCCTTTGACCACCGCCCAGTATTCCGGGTCGTACAGGCTCTGCGGCCAGACGATGCTCAGCTTCATGCCTTCCTTTTGCGCCGAGGCAATCCGGCCGTTGTAGGCGGCGCTCATCACCACGTCCCCGGCCACCAGCCATTGCGCCGGCTGGGCGCCCGCCTCCCACCACTGGATGTTCGGCTTGATCTGGTCGAGCTTGGCAAAGGCCCGCGTTACGCCTTGCGGGGTGTTCAAGACCTTGTACACGTCGTCCGCCTTGACGCCGTCGGCCAGCAAAGCGATTTCCAGGGTGTACTTGGCGCTCTTGCGCAGACCGCGCTTGCCCGGGAAGTCGGCGACATTCCAGAAGTCGGCCCAGGACTGCGGCGCCTTGGCCTGCTTGCTCTGGTCGTAGGCCATGACCATCGACCAGACGTAAGTGGCCACCCCGCACTCGGTCAGTGCACCCGGCACGAAGTTCGCCGAATCACCGAAGCGTCCCGCATCGAGCTTCTCGAACAGGCCCTCCTCGCAGCCGCGCAACAGCTCGGGGCTTTCGACTTCCACCACGTCCCAGCTGGTGTGGCCGGCGGAGACCATGGCCTTGATCTTCGACAGCTCGCCGTTGTACTCACCGGCGATGATGTTGCCCGCGCCGCTGGCGTTGAAGGGCTGGAAATAGGCCTTATCCTGGGCCTGTTTGGTAGCACCACCGAAGGAAATCACGGTGAGGTCCTGGGGGCCCGCCCACACACTGGCACTCAGCAACGCCAGGGCAAACGGAACACTGCAACGCAAGGATCTGGACATGGATCGCTTCCTCGGGGCTTGTCGGCCCGTTGTTGTTATGGGTGTTCGGATTCACTCAAGTAAGCCGCCAGGCGATCCATCAAGCGGTCACAGGCCGCCATCTGAACAACGCTGACAAATTCATCGGGCTTGTGCCCCTGGTCCATGCTGCCGGGACCGCAGACCACCGAAGGAATGCCGGCCTGATCGAACAGCCCGCCTTCGGTGCCAAAGGCCACGGTGCTGAACTCGTCGCTGCCGCACAGCCGGGCAATCAGCCGGGCCGCCGCACTGTCGGCGGGTGTCGCCAGGCCGGGATAGGCCGAGATTTTTTCAAAGCGGATACCGGTATCGGTGTCCACGGCCTGCATGGCCGGCAGCAACGCCTGCTCGGCGTAGTCCTGCAGCTCATCGACGACCGCTTGCGGGGCGAAGTCCGGCAAGGCGCGGATCTCGAAATCGAAACGGCAGTCCGCTGGAACGATGTTCAGCGCCGTACCGCCCTGGATCACTCCGACCTGCACGGTCGAGAACGCCGGATCGAAGCGTTTGTCGTGCAATGACGGCCGGGCCAGGGTGGCGCCGATGTCGCCCAGCCGACCGATCAGGCGCGCGGCCTGCTCGATGGCATTGACCCCATAAGGCGCGTAGGCCGAATGACAGGCGGCGCCGCGTACGTGGCAACGCATCGCCAGTTTGCCCTTGTGGCCGAGCACCGGCTTGAGTTCGGTCGGCTCGCCGATCAGACACAACGCCGGTGCCGGGATGCGTTGGGGCAGCACTTCCAGCAAGCCGCGCACGCCGAGGCAACCGACCTCTTCGTCATAGGAAAACGCCAAATGCACCGGGCGCTTCAAAGGGCTGGAGAGAAACATCGGCACCGCCGCCAGCACAGAAGCCAGATAGCCCTTCATGTCCGCGGTGCCGCGGCCGTAGAGCCTGCCGTTCGCCTCGCTCAGGCTGAACGGCTCGACCGTCCAGGCCTGGCCGTCCACCGGCACCACGTCGGTGTGCCCGGACAGCACAATGCCGCCGGCCACACGCGGGCCGACCGTGGCCAACAGATTGGCCTTGGTCCGCTCGGCGTTGTAGATCAGTTCGCAATCCACGCCCAGTTCGTGCAGGTAGTCCCGCACGAACTCGATCAGCTCCAGGTTCGAATCGCGGCTGACCGTGGCGAACCCGATCAATCGCGCGAGCATGGCGCGGCTGCGCAACTCACTCATCGCCGGGCACTCCATACGCGGGGGCCAGGGTCGGATTGAGGGCGCGGGTCAGGTAGTCCTGCAATTGCGGCTCGTAGGCCGTCCACAGTTTGCCCAACTCGCCAATCGGGTTTTCATCGGCCCAATCCACCCGCAGGTCGACCATCGGCCAGGTCAGGTCACCGACCACCGACAGCGCCGCCGAGTGCACCGCGCCGGCTTCGCCACCGGCATCCTGCCCGGCCTGCAAGGCGTTCATCAGCCGGGTGGCGAGGCAGCCTTCGCTGTTTTCGAACGCCGCGACCATCGCCTCGATCACCCCTCTGTTGGCCAGCAGGTTGCCGGCCGCCACGCATTGGTCACCGGCCAGGGCATTGTTGATGCCCAGGGTATGGTTGCCGCTGAACACCGCCGTGCGCCCCTGGGCATCCACCACCGCCACCTGCCGATACTGGCTGTAGCCGTTGCGGGTCAACGAGTGGTCCAGCGCCTGGGGCGGCGCCGAGCCGTTGGCCAGTTCATCGAGGATCTGCGGGCCGAGGGCCGGCAGCGTGATGTTCTGGCTCGACACCGCGCCGACACCAGCACGCAGCCACGGGCAGCGCGCGCCGACGGCAATGCTCGAAGAGCTGATGGCAATACCCAGCTGGCCGGTCTCGGCGCAGCGACCCACGATGGAAAAAGTCATGGCGAATTCCTTATTCAGGGATTACAGCGATCACATCGATTTCCATCAGCCACTGCGGCTGGCCGAGGGCGCTGACCACCAGGCCGGTGGAAATCGGGAACACGCCCTTGAGCCACTTGCCGACCTCCTGGTACACCGGCTCGCGATAGCGCGGGTCGGTCAGGTAGGTGGTGGTCTTGACGATATGGCTCAGGTCGCTGCCCGCCTCTTCCAGCAATTGCTTGACGTTGCGCATGGCCTGCTCGGCCTGGGCACGCGGATCGCCGAGGCCCACCAGTTGGCCGTTGAAATCGGTGCCGACCTGACCACGCACATACACGGTGTTGCCGGCGCGCACGGCCTGGCACAAATCGTTGTCCAGCGTCTGGTTCGGGTAGGTGTCTTTGGTGTTGAACATGCGGATGCGGGTATGAGTAGGCATTAACGAACTCCCATGAGGCTGGCTTTCTGAATAGGTGCACGGGCGGCTTCGGCTTGACGCTGGGTCGCATCCCGATAGTTGAGATAGGTGTGCTGTTTAACGATGTGATTGGCGATGTGCTTGGCGTCGTGCCAAACGCCCCAGATAAATGCGGAGCCGCGACGGGACTGCCACGGCAAACCGACGAAATACACCCCTGGCTCGGCCGACACGCCGCGCTGGTGCTGCGGTTTGCCGTTTTCCTTGAAGGCATCGACCTTCAGCCAGCTGTAATCGGTGGAGTAACCGGTGGCCCAGATGATCGTGGTGACGCCGGCCTCGAGCAGGTCCAGTTCCAGGATTGGATTTGTCACGCAGTCCGGGTCCGCCAGCATGGCCCGGGCTTCGGGTTCCAGCGGCAGGTCCAGGCCGTTGCGTTCGATGTAGGCGTCGGCCTTGTCGAGCAGCGCCAGGTAGTTTTCATCGCCACGTTTAATGTTGTCGGCGAGGTTGTCTTCAAAACTCACCACAGCGCCGTTGAACGCCTGGGTCAGGCCGACCAGCGTCATGCCCTGATGGGCCAGGCGGCGGAAGTCCACGGTGTGGCCGCCACGGGCGCCGCTCACGGCGATCGTCACGTGTTCCTTGCCCGGCTGCATGGCCTCGGCATCCCACTCGCCGAGCACCCCCAGCCACCAGCAGAAATCACGGTTGCGATAGGCACGGGGCGGACGATCGTGGGCGCCCACCGACAGGTAGACCTGTTTGCCGGAACGTTGCAGTTCATCGGCGATCTGCACGCCCGAGGAACCGGCGCCCACCACCAGCACCGCGCCTTCGGCCAGTTGCTGCGGGTTGTAGTATTGGGCGGAGTGAATCTGGGTGATGCCGGCGATTTCGGGAGCAATCGGCGGAATGGCCGGACGCTGGAACGGGCCGGTGGCGACCACCACATGCCGGGCCTCGATCACGCCGTCGGAGGTTTCAATGGTGAAACCGGGACGGTCGGCATTGCGTTCGACTTTCTTCACGTCCACGCCGGTGCGGATCGGCGCGTTGAACTTCTTGGCATAGGCTTCGAAGTACTCAGCCACCTGCTCTTTCCCGGCGAAGGCATCCGGGTCCAGACCGTCGAATTCCAGCCCCGGGAAACGATCGTGCCAGGCCGGACCGTTGGCTACCAGCGAATCCCAGCGACCGGTGCGCCAGGCTTCGGCGATACGATTGCGCTCCACAACGAGGTGAGGCACACCGAGCTTGCTCAGGTGTTCACTCATGGCCACGCCGGCCTGGCCGGCGCCAACAACAAGCGTATCAATTGCGGTTTTATCAACTGTCATGGCTGTGCACTTCTGAAAGGTGGTTTGATTCAGGTCGGTCATGGCTGCCGCCTCGATTCTGATCACTGTTGTTCTTCTGCTGCGGCTATCGGTGTCAGGGTGTTGGCCGCATTCTGTTCGGAGTCGGGAAATAGCGAAATTATGTTTTTTGTGGTCGCTGGCGAGGAAAAAGCGTCGAGCCGACCGGTTGGCTGTGCAAGGTTGCGGTCGACCCGATCCCGGCCTATGGTCCAAGCGATGCAATGACCGCGACCGGCGCGAAGACCCGGCGCGGATTGCTGTCCATCCAGTGCGGATTCACGCAAGGAGTGATGACATGCCCGACAATTCCCGTCCTGCCGTGCTCGAACTGATTGGCAATACCCCGCTGGTACGCGTCAGCCGATTCGATACCGGCCCGTGTACGCTGTTTCTCAAACTCGAATCACAGAACCCCGGCGGTTCGATCAAGGACCGCATCGGTCTGGCGATGATCGATACCGCCGAACGCGATGGTCGCCTCAGGCCCGGCGGCACCATCGTCGAAGCCACCGCCGGCAATACTGGCCTCGGCCTGGCCCTGGTCGGCCGCGCCAAGGGCTACCGCGTGGTGCTGGTGGTGCCGGACAAGATGTCCACCGAGAAGGTCTTGCACCTCAAGGCCATGGGCGCCGAGGTGCACATCACCCGCTCCGACGTCGGCAAGGGCCATCCCGAGTACTACCAGGACGTCGCCGCACGGCTGGCGGCGGAAATTCCCGATGCGTTCTTCGCCGACCAGTTCAACAACCCGGCCAACCCGCTGGCCCACGAATGCAGCACCGCGCCGGAGATCTGGGCGCAAACCCAGCATGATGTGGACGCCATTGTCGTCGGCGTCGGATCGGCCGGTACCCTCACCGGCCTGACCCGCTTCTTCAAACGCGTGCAGCCGGACCTGGAAATGGTCCTGGCCGACCCGGTGGGGTCGGTGATGGCTGAATACAGCCGCGGTGGCACCCTCCCCACCCCCGGTTCCTGGGCGGTGGAAGGCATCGGCGAAGACTTCATTCCGTCGATTGCCGACCTGTCCAGCGTGCGTCACGCCTATTCGATCAGCGACGAAGAAAGCTTTGATCACGCCCGCCAACTGCTGCGCGCCGAAGGCATACTCGGCGGCTCGTCCACCGGCACCTTGCTGGCAGCGGCGTTGCGTTACTGCCGCGAACAGACCCAGCCGAAGCGGGTGGTGAGCTTCGTCTGCGACACCGGTACGCGTTACCTGTCGAAGGTCTACAACGACCAGTGGATGAACGATCAGGGCCTGCTGCAACGCAAGCACTACGGCGACCTGCGCGACCTGATCGCGCGGCGTTTCGAGGATGGCCGGGTGATCAGCGTCGGCCCGGATGACACGCTACTGACGGCTTTTCAACGCATGCGCCTGGCGGATGTCTCGCAGCTACCGGTGCTGGTGAACGGTAAACAACTGGTCGGCGTGATCGACGAGTCCGACATCCTGCTGGGCGTACATGAAGACGTTGCGCACTTTCGCAAGGCCGTATCCAGCGCCATGACCGACAAACTGCAAACCCTGTCCCCCGGCGCCTCACTGGCGGATCTGGAAGCCGAACTGGGCCGTGGCCTGGTGGCGATCATTCAGGATGCCTCGGGCTTCCACGGCCTGATTACCCGAACCGACATGCTCAACCATTTGCGGAGATCCCTGCCATGAGTCAGCACGATGAAAACGCCCCGCCACGGGGTTTCGCCACCCGGGTGATCCATGCCGGGCAAACGCCGGACCCATCCACCGGGGCCTTGATGCCGCCGATCTACGCCAACTCCACCTACCTGCAGCAGAGCCCCGGGGTGCACAAAGGCCTGGACTACGGGCGTTCGCACAACCCGACGCGCTGGGCGCTGGAGCGTTGCGTGGCCGACCTCGAGGGCGGCACCCGAGGCTTTGCGTTCGCCTCGGGGCTGGCGACCATCTCCACGGTGCTCGAACTGCTCGACGCCGGCTCGCACATCGTCTCCGGCAACGACCTGTACGGCGGCACCTTCCGCCTGTTCGACAAGGTGCGCCAGCGCAGCGCCGGACACCGCTTCAGCTTCGTCGACCTGACCGACCTGGCGGCGTTCGAGGCCTCCCTGCAAGACGACACCCGCATGGTCATGGTCGAGACACCGAGCAATCCGCTGTTGCGCCTTACGGACCTCGCCGCCATCGCCCGCACCTGCCGCGCCCGCGGCATCATCTGCGTGGCCGACAACACCTTCGCCAGCCCGTGGATCCAGCGCCCGCTGGAACTGGGCTTCGACATCGTGCTGCACTCGACCACCAAGTACCTCAACGGTCACTCTGACGTGATCGGCGGCATCGCCGTGGTCGGGCAGAACGCCGAACTGGCCGAGCGCCTGGGTTTCTTGCAAAACGCCGTCGGCGCCATCGCCGGCCCGTTCGATGCCTTCCTCACCCTGCGCGGGGTGAAGACCCTGGCGCTGCGCATGGAGCGGCATTGCAGCAACGCGCTGGAGCTGGCGCAATGGCTGGAGCGCCAACCGCAAGTCTCACGGGTCTACTACCCCGGCCTGCCGTCGCACCCGCAACACGAACTGGCCCAACGGCAAATGCACGGTTTCGGCGGGATGATTTCCCTTGACCTCAACAGCGACCTGGCTGGCACCAAACGCTTCCTTGAGAGCGTGCAGATCTTCGCCCTGGCCGAAAGCCTGGGCGGCGTGGAAAGCCTGATCGAACACCCGGCGATCATGACCCACGCCACCATCCCGGCCGATACCCGCGCGCAACTGGGTATCGGCGATGGATTGGTGCGGTTGTCGGTGGGGGTTGAGGATGTGGAGGATTTGCGTGCGGATCTGGCGCAGGCGTTGGCAAGGATGTAAGTCACCGGAGTTGTGGGACACCGCAAAACCCGCTCCCACAGGTCTTTTTTTGGCCTTAAGTCTTGTTGCAAGGCTGGTCAAGCAAACAGGAGTCCCTATAATCGCGACGTTTTCGTCTACCCTCACGAAGCGTCGTGCAGCAATCAGCTTGTGCGGGGCGCATCGACATTTTTCCGCTATTGAACCGGAGAACTTCCATGCTCAAACGTACCCTGGCAATGGCCATTGGCCTGACCCTGTCCCTTTCCACCCTGCTGGCACAGGCCGCCGAGACCCTCAAGGTCAGCGCCATTCCCGATGAAGCCCCCACCGAATTGCTGCGCAAGTTCACGCCCCTGGGCGAGTATCTGGAGAAGCAACTGGGCATGAAGGTCGAGTTCGTACCGGTGTCCGACTACCCGGCGGTGGTCGAGGCCCTGGCCACAGACCGTATCGACATGGCCTGGCTGGGCGGCTTCACGTTCGTGCAGGCGCGACTGAAAACCGGCAATGCCATTCCATTGGTACAGCGTGAGCAGGATGCGCAGTTCACCAGCAAATTCATCACTGCCGACCCGGCCGTCAAGTCGCTGGCCGACCTCAAGGGCAAGTCCTTTGCCTTCGGTTCGGTGTCATCCACGTCCGGCAGCTTGATGCCGCGTTACTTCATGCTCAAGGACGGCATCAAGCCGGAAACCTATTTCAGCCGCGTCGGTTACTCCGGCGCCCACGACGCCACCGTCGCCTGGGTTCAGGCTGGCAAGGTCGATGCCGGCGTGCTGAATGCCAGTGTTTGGGAAAAACTGGTCAAGGCAGGCAAGGTCGACACCGACAAGGTCAAGGTCTTCGCCACCACGCCGGCCTACTTCGACTACAACTGGACCGTGCGCGGCACCCTCGACCCGGCCCTCGCCAACAAAATCAAGGCGGCCTTCCTCGCGCTCGACCCGGCCAACCCGGAGCAAAAAGCGATTCTGGACCTGCAAGCCGCCAGCCGCTTCATCGAGACCAAGCCTGAGAACTACAAGGGCATCGAGGAAGCCGCGCGCGCTGCCGACCTGCTGAAATGACCTTGCATCTGAACCGGGTCAGCCTCACCCACGGCAATGGCGTGCGTGCGCTGCATGAGGTCGACCTGCACATCGCTGCCGGTGAGCAGGTCGCAATCATCGGTCCGTCCGGTGCCGGCAAGTCGAGCCTGCTCAACGTGCTGGCCACCGCCCTGCGCCCGGACAACGGCGCAATCGAGGTGCTCGGCGAGCACGCCTGGCAGCTTGGCGCACATCGGCGTCAGCAGCTGCGGGCGCGCATCGGCCTAGTGCACCAGGCGCCACCCCTGCCACCGCGGCAGCGGGTGGTCACGGCGGTGCTGGCCGGAAAGCTGGGGCAATGGAGTTTTGCCAAAAGCCTGCTGAGCCTGCTGCATCCGTTGGATGTTCCGGGCGCGCGGGCGGCACTGGTCAAGCTGGACCTGGGTGACAAGCTGTTCGCCCAGTGCCAGCAATTGTCCGGCGGCCAACTGCAGCGCGTGGGCATTGCCCGGGTGCTGTACCAGGCGCCCGAAGTGCTGCTGGCCGATGAGCCGGTGTCGGCGATGGACCCCGTACTGGCCGGGCACACCCTGTCGATCCTCTGCCGCCACGCCCGGGAGCACAACGTGACGCTGGTCGCCAGCCTGCATGCGGTGGAACTGGCCCTGACACACTTTTCACGCATCATCGGATTGCGTGAAGGGCAGGTCCTGTTCGACCTTCCCGCCAGCGACATCGACCACGAATTGCTCGACAAGCTCTATGCCAACGAGCAACTGCTATCGCCGCCCGTTCCGGTGGCGCCCTTGAGCCTGCAGATTCCACGATGCTGACGCGCGATACACGAGACCCGGCCACCCTGCCTCGCCTGTTGCTCAGTCTGTTGGCGCTTGCCCTGCTGTGGCCCGGTATTCATTTCAGCGAATTGGACCTGGGTGTCCTGCTCAAGGCTGACAGCCAGAGTGAGATGGGCCGGTTTGTCTCAGCCTTCTGGCCACCGGCCCATGGCGAAGAGTTCCTTCAGCTGCTGTGGCAAGCCACGTTGCAGACACTGGCCATCGCCACCGCCGGCATGGCTTTGGCTTTGCTGTTGGCCGTGCCTGCCAGCTTGTTGGCCAGCCGGGCGCTGTCGTTGTCCGCAGCCTCTCGCAGTGGTCGTCCGAGCGCACTCGGGCGGCTGTTGCGCTGGCCGGTGCGCGGGCTGCTGATCTTCCTGCGCAGCGTGCCGGAAATCGTCTGGGCCTTGCTGTTCGTGCGCGCCGTCGGCCTTGGCCCGACAGCCGGGGTGCTGGCGATTGCCATCACCTACAGCGGCATGCTGGGCAAGGTCTACGCGGAAATCTTCGAGTCGGTCGACCAGCGTCCCGCCCACTCATTGCTGCAAGCCGGCAGCAGCCGGTTGGCGGCGTTCTGCTACGGCATCCTGCCCAATGTCGCGGCGGAGTTGCTGTCGTACACGGTGTACCGCTGGGAGTGCGCGATCCGCGCGTCGGTGGTGATGGGCTTCGTCGGTGCCGGCGGGCTGGGCCAGCAGATTGACTTGTCGTTGCGCATGTTCGCCGGTGGTGAAGTGGCGAGCATGCTGCTGACCTTTTTCGTCCTGGTGCTGTTCGCCGATCAGATCAGCCGCCTGCTGCGCTGGAGGTTCGCATGAATCGCCTGATCAACCTGCTGCTGATCCTGTGCATCGGTGCGGCGGTCGTCGCTTCGTTCCGCTATCTGGGCATCGATCTCGGCGAACTGACCGGCAGCGCTAACCTGAAGCAGATGGGCGCCTACGTGCTGCGTTTTCTCAACCCGGACCTGAGCGCCGGCCATCTGCAAGCCATCGGCCGTGGCGCCGTGGAAACCATGGCCATGTCGGCCCTCGGCACCCTGCTCGCGGCGGTGTTCGGGCTGGTGCTGGCACTGCCGGCGGCCGGGCGTTTCGGCTGGCCGTTGCAGAGTGCATCGCGTCTCGTGCTTAACGCCCTGCGCGCGATTCCCGAACTGGTGTGGGCCGCGCTGATGGTGCTGGCAGCCGGGCTCGGCCCCAACGCCGGGACCCTGGCACTGGCCATGCACACCACCGGGGTGCTGGGCCGATTGTTCGCCGAAGCACTGGAAAACACCCCGCCGCAACCGGCCGAAGCCATCCGCTTGCAGGGCGGCAACGTCGTCTGGGCCTTCTGCTACGGCACCCTGCCCAACCTGTTCCCACAACTGTTGGCGTACATCCTGTACCGCTGGGAAAACAACATCCGCATGGCCAGCGTGCTGGGATTTGTCGGAGCCGGCGGTTTGGGCCAGATGCTCTATGTCAGCCTCAGCCTGTTCCAGGAAGCCCAGGCCAGCACGGTTATCCTCGCCATGTTGCTGCTGGTGTTTGCCGTCGATGGCCTGAGCAGCTGGAGTCGCCAGCGTTGGGTCAAGGCGTGATGGGGAATTGCATAGACTTGCTCACCTGATTGCATTCGACCTGAGCAACCATTTGTATGGAGTTGACTACCGCGCTTTATGGCTATGACCGGCGGTAAACGAACCATAGCAGCCCTCCGTGAAGGGCAGAAACCGGCCAATAGCAGCCCTTGATGATTGGCTGCTATTGGCAAAAAGGCAGCACAAGCCGACACCGACCTACGGCGAGTGTCAGCAATGGGCCGCAAGATTTACTTCGTGACCACCAGCGCCGGTGGCTGCCAGCTGCCGTCGCCAGCGGGAAGAATCGAAGGCGGTGCGGTCTTCGGCCAGTAGAGGCGCATTACCAGAAAGACCGTGTCGTCAGGCGCGGGCAACCAGTTTGCCTCCTTAGCCTTGCCGGGGGAGTCTTTCTGGATGTACAGCGTCAGTGAACCATCCGTGTTTTTCTTCATCGCCGACAGCATCGGCGAATTGATCAGGTAACGGTTGAGCGGATTCTTGACCAGCAGCTGGCTCTTGCCGTCGTACATGGTCACCGACCAGAAGGCATTGACTGGCGGCAGTTTGCCGGCCGGGAAAGTCAGCGTGTACTTGCGCTTGCTGGTATCCAGCGTCTGGCCGGTGCCGTCGGTGCGCGTGTTGGGATACATCGCCTCGACGGCGTCGTTGCCGTAGAGGCCGCCTTTCGCGGCACCAGCACGCTTCAGCCAGTCGGCCTTGTAGAACGTTTGGTCGCCGAAGTACGCGCCTACGCTCCAGCCGTTGATTATCTTCGTCCCGCTCGCGAGGAACTTGTCGACCTTCTCGTCACCGGCCTTCATCCCGAGCAGGACCACGGCCTTGTGCTCGAGCGAGAGGTCCTTAAATTCGAATGTGCGACCGGGTCCCACCCCAATGCTCGCCAGCTTGGCCCGGATCTCCTGGTCGTCAGCCGATGGCGGCACATACTCCATCGCGGCCGACAGGTACTCGAAGAAGTTGGCCTTGATGCCTTCCGTCGTAGCCGGCACGAAATCAATCTTCGGCGCAGTGGGCGGCGCGGGTTGATGGAGGAAGGCGGACAGCGGCTGGACCTTGTAGCCCGCTTGCACCTTCTCGACATTCGGCATGTCCTTGGCATTGTAGAGCTGAGTCCGAATGGCGCTCACGGCGAAGGGAGTGGTCGAGGTGAAGACTTTTTTGATACCGGGAGGGGGCGCGCCTTTCCAATCGGGACCGACCACCATGTATTGGCCTGGCTCGCTGCCGGTGGCACGGCTGCCGATGTAACCGTAGTTGTAAGTGTTGCCGTCGATCATCTGCACCGAGTAGTAACGCCGCTTGTCCACTGCCGGCACCGAGATCACCATCGGCTCCGCGCGCAGGTCCAGCCAGACAAACGAGTACGGGGTGTCGCTGTTCGGAGTGATGATGGCCGTGTCTTGGTAGGTGAAGACGCGAGGCTCGTTCTTGATCTGGTTGAACGGCGCCTTGTATTGCGGGCCGCCCTTGTCCACAGCATATTCGTTCATCACGGCGTAGTTCATGACTAGCGGTAAGCCGTAAATAAAGCCTTCCTCGGCGATCGCCTTGGTCTGCTCGAGACTCGGCGCGGGTACGCCCTTGGTCGCATCCGTCTTGTCTGCCTGCGTGATCGGATCGTTCTTGCTCGCACACCCCGCAAAAAGCGTTGAACCCACTACGACGAGTGCCGCAGCCATTGTCCAGCCCCGGTTAGACTTCCTGTTCATTTCCACCTCGTTAGTTTTGAGCAAGCTGGCACCGTGAGCGTTCATGGCCACGGTGAAATAATTTGAATGCTTGAAACCCTCCCGACTTTTTTCAGTAGTGCCAGGTCATGTGGGCGATCAGGGCTTCAATCCAGGTGTTGTCGAACTCGCCTGATACACGATTGCCAGACAAGGTTTTTTGCTGATCGACTGGCGTGCCCCCACCCAGACCGCGACCCACTGAAATTCAGGTCTGTCTCTTTACTTAGCGACTGAGTAAATCCTGTGGCGAAGCGCCAACTCACACGCCCAGGGAGTGTAGATCACGATAAGCCAGCATCCCCTTGCGCAGCTAAGATCGTGCGCGTTATTTGTACGTCTTATCGCCACGATGAATACGAGATGCAGCTCAGATTCAGTTCCGTAACATTTACTCGCCGCCGTTAAGGACCATTTGGCTTCGAGAACAGCCAATCGTGATCAGCAGCCAAATGCGGACAGCCAGAGATTAACTCTTGAGGTCCGCCAAAGACCGCTATGGGTCGAAACTTGCCCATCAGACGGGTCGTGGACCTGCTCTCGACTTGGCAGGCAGGCGGTGAAGCGGCTGCGCAGGAGAGAGTCGCGTGTCGTAGGACATGGACATCTTAATGGCCATTAGTATCGGGTTGATCATTGCTCACTTCGCGCTGCACGAAGCTCGGAATGCAGTTGTTCAAAATTTTTCTTGGGAAAAGGGGACAGCACTATGACGGCATTCCAATGGCTGGTGAAGGATTCCCCAATTGAGTCGCCCTGGCTGCGCGGCACGAAGACTTTTGGGGTCAATAAGCCCGTCATGTTGATCGATCAGTTCGGCGGTAAACAACCGTACCTGATTAACCAACAGTACTGGGAAGAGGGCGAGTTGAGTTATCCAGCCTGCGCCAAGGCCGTGGTCGACTCCAATTTGTTGGACGGCATCGCAGCATTGATGTCCGGTGCGGAGATAGATGATGGCATGCGAGGCTTTATTGAGTTCGTCTCACGCGAAGGCTGGGATATCAACGCCGGCTTCTTTTTGACCGAGCAGTATGCAAAATCAACGCGCGCGAATTTCTTACTTCATGCCACACGGCGCTTACGGTTGCTTTATCGGTTCCTAGCCATGGACACCGGTTATTTTCTGGCGACGGGCAACGTCCGCCTGCTCCCGGCCGCCGTCGCGCACTATCTTGCGAAGGAAGGCGTAGATTCCCTTGATGAGATTGCCGAGCAGCACGTGCATTCATTTATCGCAAACCATACCCAGCGTGAGGCTCTGGAGACAGTTGAAGTCACCGAGATCGCATTGCTGAAGATGGTTCTGTTACGCGAATTTGAAATGCGAGGCGCGCCGGCTGCGGACCAGTACATTGCTTATCAGCGCTTCATCAGCGCTACGGTGAATGTTTCGCTTGCCCGGGAAAGCCAGTTGGCATTGCACTATTTCAGCGGACAAGCAGGCTCTCTGCTCGGAATCAAGGAGAACACCTCACGTAAAAAGGCGCTCAGAAACATTTCCGCTACAGCGTGGGACTTGCTGCTGCTGAGAACGCCGGAACTGCTATTGAAGCCGCCAGTGAGTGGCGGTCATGTCGAAATAGCCTTTGTGGCGACGCATGAACAGAAGCTGGCCGAGCTGGCACAACTCATGGCAATACATACATTGTTCCCTGGCACGACCCCCATCGTTCAATACGATATGACGAAGGTACCGGATGACATCATCGACACCATTCGCAATGAGTTTGATGGGCAGATGGTGAGCCCGATTTTACGGCAGGGGCCACCGAACATCCCGACGGGATTGCGTGATGCGCTAAGTCATTCCCTTATGCAGCGGTTGCCGCCTACGGGGGAAGTTTGAATAAGAAATTTGTTAGATGGCCATTTTGCAGCTAAAGAAAATGTCCACCCCCCATATCGTGCCGCGGATGTTGCAATGCCTTGCCGATGGTCAGTGTGCTCATGCTATTGATTGCTTCTGACTAACAGGGAACATTCATGAACGGCTGCCATCGGCCGAGGCTGTGTAAAAACGGTTTTGAGCGCGGCAGGTACTCAAAATCGGACTGGAAATCGCGTTTCTACGCGAAATCCACATCTGCTGACGTGCCGATAAATTTCAGATTTAACGTAGATGCGCGTACTTCAATTTTGGTGAAGCGTTTTTACACACTCTGGGCCAGAAGGAGACATTCGTTTGCGTCGGGATGCCCCCTATCCAGTCGTCAGGCATTAAGCACTGTTGAGATGGTCGCGTATGAACTCGATGAACCGCTGGGTCTTCGCAGGAAGCAGCCGTGTTTCGGTCAGTGCGTAGACCGAGTTGCGAGTGCGACTACGACGAGATGTGCCACATCCTCGAAGGCACCGTGCGCCTGACCGATGCGGACGGCGTGGCGAAGACCTTCGGGCCGGGGGATTCGTTCGTGGTGGCGGCGGGGTTCAAGGGAACCTGGGAAAACATCACGCCGGTGCGCAAGGTGTATTTCATTCCCGGATGAGTTCGGCCCGGGCGGATAACGATGACAACTTTGCCGTCGCCTACCTGGGCCTGTCCCGCCCCGGCTCCGGGTCCGTCACCCGCGGATCGGACTTGCGCCCGGCCCTGGCAAGCCGGGACGACGCGTCGTGCGAGCAATCAGGCCTGCGCCTCGCCTGGGAACGCCGGCAGCCCGTACGTCAACGCAAGTTCCAAGGCCGGTTACAAGGGGTATAACTATCAGAACAAAAGGCGGGTCACCCAGAATAGGCCCTCCAAAGGCAGCGCCCGGGCCAGGCGCCCCAGGCCTGATCGGCGCCTGCGGCGCGGAGCGATGTGATGAGTTCCAGAGCATGGCGATGGGCTCGCAAGAGCCTTCTTGGCTGCATCGAGCTGGCCTTGCTGGTCGCTCCACTGTGCGCCAGCGCCATGTTCAAGTGCCAAGCCAGGGACGGCGCCATCAGCTACACCAGCCAAGCCATCGCCAGCGCCCGCTGCACTCGCCTGAATGGCATGGCGGGCGCCGGTGTCGGCGCCAAGGCAATGGCCCTGCCACGAGTTGTGCGGGACGACGACTCAGGCGCGGTGCGGATTCGGGTGTACACCTTCATCCACAAGGGTATTCGTCAATTTGTGAGCCGGCGCCCCACCGGGATCTCCGCACGGGTCGATGTCCTTGAGCTCTATTACATCAAGGGCTGCTATCTGTGCATGGCGCCGAAGGATTTCAAGGTCGCCTCACTGCGCCTGGACACCCATTCCTATCGGCGGGAGATCGAAGCCGCTTCGGGTCATTATGGTGTCGACAGGGCGCTGGTCCGCGCAGTGATACATGCCGAATCGGCGTTTCGCCCCAATGCCATTTCCGAAGCCGGCGCCCAGGGGCTGATGCAGTTGATGCCCGCCACCGCCGAGCGCTTCGCCGTGGACGATCCGTTCGACGCACGACAGAACATTCGTGGCGGCGTGCGCTACCTGGCCTGGCTGCTCAAGCGCTTCAACGGCAACCAGGTGCTGGCGTTGGCAGGTTACAACGCCGGCGAAGCGTCTGTGGTCGAGTACAACGGGGTGCCTCCCTACGCCGAGACGCAATCCTACGTCACCCTCGTGCAGTCCTTGACCGAACGATATCGCAACCATCGCTAGTACCGTAGGGCGCATAACCCGGAATAGGTAATACGCCGGCCCCTCCACGGCGGATAACGCTGGCGCGTTATCCGCCCTACGAAAGCAATCAGGTTCCGCGCTCGATCAATACGCCGGGCGGGGAATGGCTCAACCGAGCGTCCACGCTCACCGGTAGCTATCGACCGATTCTGTTGAAAAAGTCGACCATGGTTTGCGCAGCAGAAAAGTATGCGTCCGAGATTGAAATCTTTACTTTCGGCAGAGGCTTCCGGACTCAGATTTCACGTAGCAGTGTGCAAAAAAGGCGTTATAACCAGTCAATGACCAGGCTGTTTGGGCGAACCGACTTTTTCAACAGAATCGGCCGTTTTCTGTCGGTCGAGATCGGCAGCTATGGGTTGATCAGGGCTGATCGCAATAAGGACTGTTTGGAGTGCTCTGTAGGTGTTGCGCCTGGCACAGAGCGACCAAGGCGGACGTTCACGGGGACAGCGCTCTGACCGCAGGCAACGGCCGTACTATAATTAATTTCTGTCAATGTTTGCGTGGCGAGCGCTCCAAAACGAACCAGGTATCCATAGCGTTCACCTGACAGGCAGAGGGCGGCGCAGCAAATGGGATGGACAGTACGTCTGATTACGCGAGAGAGGGTTCAGCCATGAAAATTCACTCCTTCCAGCATTACTCTCATGGTCTGGAAATGGCCGTTCACGATGCATGGATTACCGCCAAGGTGAAGTCGGCCCTGGCATTTTCCGATCCGACCCTTAGCCTGCATATCAATGTCAAAACCCATGCGGGCATAGTGGGGTTAAGCGGCCGCGTCAACACTCATAGACAGTGTGAACAGGCCATTGGTCTGGCCCGTTCGGTTCATGGTGTCGCCGAAGTCGATGCCAGCGACTTGCAGACCCATGTGTTCACGCCAGGGAGTTTTCCAGAAGCGCCCAACGCCGAAGAGAGCACTGAGCGCCGGCCACAATCGTCAACAAAGATGGACGACAAATGATAATGGCAACTTTGTAGGCGCCGCGCTCCCAGTCGGGAACCGAGGGCGGAGGGAAGCTGAATGCCTGTGTGCCCCAGAGTGAATCGCACATGGTTTCGTGGACATTTCCGACTGGCTGCTTATGGCCGATTACTGCCTGTCGTGACGGGCACGAATCGGCCCGAAGCGGCCGGTCGGATGATCGAGGCCAGCCCAAAAGCGGACGTCTTAATTAGCGATCAGGTTGGTATCTACAAATCGGTAGGTGAACTCCATTGGGTCGGCAGTCAATCCCTTCTGCTGCATGTGTTTGGAATAGGAATCCCACGCGGCGTTGATATGGCTGGGAAGCTCATCTGGAAGATCCATCTGCTCGGCGACTATTTCAAACCACGTTCCTTGGGTGGCATAGGTCTCGCGTAGTTTGGGCTCCAGTTGAGCCAAGGCGTTCAATTGCTCTGGCTCAATCCTGCCGATGGATTTTAAAACGTAGAAATCCAATAGCTTTAGAAATGGTTTGCCTTCGTAGCGACTCACAGACGAATGGGGCAGAATTATTTTCCGTACCCCAAACGACTGCTTCTGGCCGCTTTCTGCCTGTCGCGAAGGACTGAAAACGACCGATTCTGGTGAAAAAGTGGCTCCCCTGTCGCGCCTGCGGTATTGGCGATCGGGTGAATTTCGAGTTCCAGTCTGAGGGTGCAAAAGCCACGGTTGTGTCCATTGAAAAGGTGAAATAATCACGAGACGCTTATCCCCTTCCCACAAGATGTAGGTTGGAAGGGGGGGTAGCTATCGAGCGATCCCGTTTGCAGGCTGTTGATGGTTATGTTGCAACTGGCGATGTTGTCTTGCCGGGCGAGCCCCGCGATGAACCCCGTCAGTCCGCTGTGCGCACCGTCCGTCAGACCAGACCCTAGATGGGTGATTTGACGGCGCTCAATGTGATGTTGATGATTCGAATTCAGCGAAGTTTTCGGCAATAGCAGTAAACAAATTTCTGGAGGGTTCCGAACGGAGTGTGATGTTTTTCCTTTTCATGCCCGAGCAATTCGAAAGGTGCACCAAACTCAGAGTGCAATTCGTCCGCGCTATAACGCCTCACAGGTAAACCGCTGCATTGGGTAGGCCCATCTTCTGCAAACGTGGCAACAATTACGTATCCACCAGGCTTTACAGATGTTAGTACTTTTTCGATATACGCCTGTCGCTCATCTGCAGTTGTAAGAAAGTGGAACACGGCTCGGTCGTGCCAGACATCATAGGTCTGAGGCGCAAGCGATACCCGAGTGACATCCCCCTCAATCCAGATGACTTTTTCTGCCTTACTGCCCAAGCGGTGTTTTGCTGTGGCAAGCGCTGAAGCAGAGAGGTCAAGAACACTCAGCTGGGTAAACCCGTTCTCTATCAGGTCATCAACCAGTGTCGACGCCCCGCCGCCCACGTCAATGATCGATGCGGAAAACGAGACGGCCGTCTGTTGAATCAATCGCAACGAGCTGGTGGCGTGTTCCTGAAACCAGCTGACAGCTTGCGCAGGCTTACTCGAATATACCTGTTCCCAATGCGCTTTCGATTGCATACAAGTCGTCCTCATTGATGTTTTAGTAAATTGTAGGCCCATTCCATCACTCGGTAGTTTCGCCCACCACTTGGCCTTTAAAGCCCCAATTCCAAGGCCAGCAAGTCCGACATCGGCTGCGGGCGTCTAATCAATCTGGCTTGCCTTTGCTCGATCAATACTTCCGGTAACAGGGGGCGGCTGTTGTAATTGGATGACATAGAGGCGCCGTACGCTCCCGCATCGTGGATGATCAGCAAGTCGCCAACCAGCGCCTCGGGCAGCAAACGCGGCGTCACCCCTGCTTCATCCTGCGTAAAGATATCGCCAGATTCACACAGGGGGCCGCCCACCACGTAGTCGTGCTCAGGGCGATTGATGGGAGCCCCCTCGGCATCCAGCAAGGTCATGTGGTGATAGGCGCCATAAAGGGCCGGGCGCATCAGGTCATTGAAGCCTGCGTTCACCAGGATGAAGTTTCGGCTGCCGACTTTTTTGACCGCGCGGACTTCGGTCACCAGACAACCGGATTCGGCAACCAGAAACCGGCCGGGTTCGATTTCCATCCGTACCGGATGACCAAGAAACGCTTCGATGTCCTGTCGGGCCTGACGCCATGCGTTGGCATAACGCTGGATGTCTACCGGCTCCTCGCCTTCGCGGTAGGGCGTGGAAAGCCCCCCGCCAATAGAAAACGCTTCGATATCGTGGTCGAGCATTTTCACGGCCGAGACCATTGCACAGCCCACCTGCTCCAGATGCGCGTAATCCACGCCCGAGCCGATGTGCATGTGCAATCCCACCAGCTTCAGCCCGAACTGCCGAATGACGTCGAGCGCTTCGTGAACCTGCTCATGCCAGATGCCATGCTTGCTGTTTTCACCACCGGTATTGGTCTTGCGGCTGTGACCATGGCCGAACCCTGGGTTGATCCGTAACCAGACGCGATGACCCCTAGAGCGTTCACCCAGTTGGCGGAGCATGTCGATCGACCCGGTATTTACCTCGATATTCAACTCGACCACGCGGCGCAGAGTCGCATCGTCGAACAGATCACAGGTAAAGACGATGCCTGCTGGTGTGCCGGCCGGGCTGAAACCTGCCAATAGTGCCCGCTCGATTTCACCCAGCGAGACGGCATCGACCCGAACGCCTTGCTCTCGTATCAAGCGCAGGATGTGCAGGTTGGAACAGGCTTTTTGTGCGAATCGAACAGTCTCGAAGCACGCCAGTTGATCGACGCGCGCCTTGATGGTCTGTGCGTCATAACACCAGAACGGGGTGCCATGTTCTGTGGCAATAGCGGCTAACTGCTGGAAGTCGGGCTGGTTGGGCATAGAGATAGTCGATCTGATCTAGGGAGTGGAGACCATCATGCCGATTGCAGAGCATTCAATAAAATATCTTCTTTTTAGTTATCAATTCAGTTCTGATATGGCCTTCAAGCGATCAATGAAGGTTGGGTATGAACGTCTCGTTGCGGCATATCGAAGTTTTCCGAGCAATCATGCAAGCAGGCAGCGTCACGGGAGCGGCGCGCTTATTGTTGACCTCCCAACCGACGCTCAGCCGGGAACTGGCCCGGTTTGAAAGCCTTTCGGGTTTGCGCCTGTTTGATCGGGAGGGCGGTAGGTTGGTACCGACGGCTCAGGCAGTAATGCTGCTCGAAGAGGTCGAACGCTCCTATATCGGGTTGGAACGAATCAATAGCGTTGCGCAATCGATCCGTCGTTTCGAACATGGGCAACTCAGCATCACCTGCCTGCCGCTGTTTTCTCAGACGCTATTGCCCAACGTTTGCAAGCAGTTTCATCAGCAGCATTCGGGCATAGGCTTGAGTATCACCGCGCAGGAATCGCCCTTGCTCGAGGAGTCTCTCAGCGCACAGCGTCACGACCTCGGCTTGACCGAAAGTGAACATGTGCCAAGAGGCACCCGAGGGGAATTGCTCTTTTGTGCCGACATGGTCTGCATACTGCCAGAGGGGCATCCTTTGCTGTCCAGGTCGCTGCTGACAATGGAGGACTTTCGCGGTGTCAATTTCATCAACCTGTCGGGCCTGGACATTTATCGTCAAAAGCTCGATGAGCACTTTCGTCTCGCTGGTGTCGATCGGCACACCGTGATCGAAACCACCAATGCCGCGTCAGTCTGTGCCATGGTCAGGCAACAATTGGGCGTGGCGATCATCAACCCATTGAGCGCCGTGCAAGAGTCAGGCAGGGGATTGGCTATTCGGCCAATCAACGTGTCCATTCCCTACCGAGTCATGCTGATAAGGCCTAATTTTCGACCTTCCTCAGTTTTCGTTGACGCCTTTTGCAAGGCACTGAGAGTTGAGGCGTTGAGTCTTGCCAGTGCCCTGGACAAGAGAATGGCGGGGGCCAGTCAGGTCGATACTCAGTAGGTTTTCTACATCCAGGTTTTGAACATAAGGTAGCCGGCAACCACAATGCATACAGCAGAAAAGCCCAGCTGTATCGATTTGGCGGGAATCCTGAGGGAGAGGACTCTTCCCAGCAGCATCCCGCTGACACTCGCAGCGATAAAAACGCCGCCCGTGACCGTTATGTGGGCTCCTGCATGAATGGCGCCTGTCACCGCAACAGCCGAGATCAGGGCGATAGTCATAAGTGAGGTCGCGACGATACCATGCATGCGGATGTCTGAAAGCTGTTGAAACGCAGGCACGATCAAGAACCCGCCTCCCACACCCAGCATCCCGGTGAGCAGCCCTGAAAGTGAGCCGACTACGGCAAGGCTTGCTGAGCATTTCGGTGTCCAGCGCAGTCGGCCGGTCTGAGGGTTGATCATGCAATTCTTTTCTTGCCAGCACTGCTGATTGTCGGCGGCCTTAGCCGAGTTGCCGTTCGCCTGTCGAATCATGCGTATCGCCACAATGACCATGACCATGCTGAACAGGGACGTCAGTACGGTGTTGGGCAGCAGATGGGCAAAGTACACGCCAAAACGCGAGAACACCGCCCCCAATAATGCCATCAGCAGGGCAGCCCGATAACGTACCAGACCTTTCCTCAGACCATCCACAGCCCCTACAGCTGCCGCTGCGCTGACGGCAAACAGCGCAACGGGCGCAGACTCAGTCATTGACCATCCCAAGCCGATCACTAGCGCCGGTACGGCCAGAATTCCACCCCCCGCACCCGTCAGGCCGAGAATGATGCCTATAGCGATCCCGAATATTCCACTCAGCAGCATGCTGGCTCCTCATTCGACCTTGGAGAGTTTGGTCAACCACTCACGGCCTTTGAGCATGCCGTTCCAGTAGAACCAGGGCAGGAACCGGGCCTTGAGGAACCATGCACTTTTTCGGGCAACCGTAGCGTCCAGGGGAAATGTGGGCAGCAGTTTCCCGCCGTAGCCGAACTCTGCCAGCACGACTTTGCCTTTTTCGACGGTCAGCGGGCATGACCCATAGCCGTCGTAGCGCAGCGGCATGGGCTGGTTGCCGCGTGCTGCCATGAGGTTCTCGGCGACGACGACGATTTGCTTGCGTGCAGCGGCAGCGGTCTTGGCGTTACTGGTGGAGCACACATCACCGAGCGCAAATACGTCCGGATAACGGCTGTGTTGCAGCGTCCCCGGATCCACTTCACACCACCCGGCGGCGTCCGCCAAAAGGCTTGTGCGGATGAAATCGGGGGCGACCTGTGCGGGGACGACATGGAGCATGTCGAAGGTCTTGGCCTGGCGAATGACTGCGCCGTGTTCGTCCTTGCTTTCAAACCAGGCTGTCCGGCTGGGGCCGTCAACTTTGACCAGGTTCGAGCCGAATACCAGCTGTGCTTGATACTTCTCGATGTATTTCATCAGGGGAGGGACGAAGGCCGGTACGCCGAACAGCGCTGCGCCAGCGAGATTGAACTCGACCTGCATATTCTGCAGAACACCTGATTTTTGCCAATGATCGCAGGAAAGGTACAGGGCCTTTTGCGGAGCGCCGGCACATTTGATCGGCATGCCGGGTTGGGAGAAGAGGGCCTTGCCTTTGCGTAATCCCTGCACCAGTTGCCAGGTGTAAGCGCAAAGGTCATAGCGGTAGTTGGATGTCACCCCGTTCTTGCCCAGGGTTTGCTCCAGCCCTTCGATTTTCTCCCAGGCAAGCCTAAGCCCGGGACAGACGATAAGGTTTCGATAAGCGACGCTTTTGCCGTTACTCAGCTTTAGACGTTTTCCGTTCGGCAGGACTTCAACCACCGCAGCCTTGATCCAGGTGGCCCCGCGCGGGATGACGTGCGACATGGGCCTGACGGTCTTGCGAACGTCATAAGCCCCTCCACCGACCAGCGTCCAGGCCGGCTGATAATAGTGCTGATCATTGGGTTCGATGAGCGTGATCTGCAGATCGGGAGCACGCTTGAGCAGGCTTGCCACGACACCAATGCCTGCAGACCCGCCACCAATGACGACGACGTCGGCAGTGATATCGGGGCGTCCACGGGCATCTTCTGTCCCAGAGGCTGTTGCGTTTTGATTGAGCGTAGTCATCTGCATTCCATTTGATTGATTAAATGGGATATTTCAGTCGTTCTGCCTAAGTTCCGATATTCATTCAGAACATGTTGAGCGGTATCTTCAAATAGCTGATGCCATTGGCGCTGGCCGCAGGTGTCTCACCGGCTCGCATGTTGATCTGCACCGACGGCAGCAGCAGCCTGGGTTGGTTCAGGGTCTTGTCGCGCGCCGTGCGCAGAGCGACGAAATCAGCCTCGGCGATGCCCTTGCCGATATGGATGTTGTGCGCGCGCTCTTCGTCCACTGTGGTCTGGTGGCAGTAGGCGTCGCGGCCAGGCGCTTTGTAGTCGTGGCACATGAACAGTCGCGTGCTGCCCGGTAGCTGGAACAGACGGCCAATCGAGCGGTACAACTGGTGTACGTCGCCGCCAGGAAAATCGCAGCGGGCGGTGCCACAATCGGGCATGAACAACGTGTCACCGACGAAAGCGGCATCTTCGATCAGGTACGTCACGCAGGCCGGGGTATGGCCAGGCGTGTGCAGCACACTGACAGCCACGGCGCCGACATGGAACGTTTCGTTGTCGGCGAACAAACGGTCGAACTGGCTGCCGTCCGGGCTCCAGTCATCGTCGGCGTCGAACAGCGTGGCAAAGGCCTTCTGCACCTGAGGAATACGGTCGCCAATGCCGATCTGTCCACCCAGTTGACGCTTGAGGTAGCGGGCAGCCGAGAGGTGGTCGGCATGCACATGGGTTTCCAGAATCCACTCCAGTGTTAGCGCGTTGGCGCGCACATGCTCGATAAGGAGTTCGGCACTTGAATACGAGATACGCGCGGCGGCGGCATCGTAGTCGAGCACCGGATCGATGATCGCGCAGTGCCGGGTCACCGGGTCGATGACCAGGTAACTGTAGGTACAGCTCTCGGCGTCGAAGAATGTCTCAACATGAAATTGCATGGTCATTGCCTCCATTCTCAAGGGGGCGGTCATCGAGCCTGCCCCCTGTACTCCATTCAGCAGGCTTGCGGCATACCACTCTCGACCCAGGGCGAGCGGATATCGGACAGGAATCGCTGCGCGCGAGGGTGTTCAGGGCGCAGGAAGAAAGACTCGGGCGTCGCTCGTTCGAGCACCTTGCCTTGATCCATGAAGATCACTCGATCGGCCACTTCACGCGCGAAACCCATCTCATGGGTGACGCACACCATGGTCATGCCTTCCTTGGCCAGGCTTTTCATTGCTTGAAGCACTTCGCCGACCATCTCAGGGTCCAACGCGGAAGTGGGTTCATCGAACAGCATCACCGGCGGGTTCATTGCCAATGCCCTGGCGATGGCCACGCGCTGTTGCTGGCCACCCGATAACTCGGATGGGTAAGCGCATGCCTTGTGGGCCAGCCCTACGCGGTCCAGCAAGCTCATGGCCAGATCGTCCGCTTCCTTGGCACCCAGCTTGTGCAGGCGACGCGGAGCCAGCGTGCAGTTCTCGAGAACGGTGAGGTGGGGAAACAGATTGAACTGCTGGAACACGAAGCCAATACCGCTGCGCAAGGCGTTCACGCTGACGGAGCGATCATAGATATCCACGCCATCGATAAAGATATTCCCGCTCTGGATGGCTTCCAGCCGATTGAGCGTGCGAATCATCGTCGACTTGCCGGAGCCGGACGGACCGCAGACCACGACCACCTCACCCTTGGCGACGGTTTCGTTGATATCAGCCAGAGCATGGTAGTTGCCGTACCACTTGTTAACGTTTTTCAGTTTGATCATGGGATTAAACCTTTGCAGTTCGGACAGCGAGACGTCTTTCCAGCCAGAAGGCGAAGCGCGACAAGCTGAAACACATAACGAAGTAAGTGAGGCCAAGTACGGCATAGACCTGGACCGGCTTGGTGAGCAACTGAGCACTGATCTGGGAGGCGACGAACGACACTTCCGAGAGGCTGATGATGTAACCCAGCGAGGTCTCCTTGATGGTGGAGACAAACTGATTCACCAGCGAGGGCAGCATGTTGCGAAAGGCCTGGGGCATGATGACCAGGCGCATTGTCGCCAGGTACGAAAAGCCGAGTGAACGGGAGCTTTCCATTTGCCCTCGAGGCAATCCAAGAATGCCTGCGCGAATGATTTCTGCGAGGTATACCCCATCAAAAATCACCAAGGCAGCCAGCATGGTGCCAAATTGCTCGGTGCGTTGACCGGTCAGGGTTGGCAGAAGGAAATAGGCCCAGAAAATCACCATCAGCAAGGGTGTGCCACGCAGTATGTACACCACGCTTGTGACCGGCACACGCAACAGCCGGTACGGGCTGATGCGGCAGAGCGCGAGCAGTACCCCGACAGGAAAGGCCAGCACCAGGGCCAGCGCTGCCAGGATCAGCGTCATTGCCAAGCCGCCCAAGGGGCCGTTTGGGTACTGGCCAATCAGGTAGAAAAGCCCGTAGTTGTGGATGATATCGAGCATCGTCAGGCACTCCGGACGGGATAGCGTTGCTGGTACCAGCTGGACAGCAGTGTGATGATGATCGAGACGCCGACATAACCTACCGTGGTAACGGCGTACGATTCGAAACCCCTGAATGTGGAGCTTTCCACCTGCTGGGCCTGATACATCATTTCAGCGACGCCGATCACCATGGCGATGCTGGTGTTCTTCCACAGGTTAAGTGTCTGGCTAATCAGCGGCGGCACTGTTACCCGCAGTGACTGCGGGAGGATGACCAGGCGCATGGTGCCGAGGAAGCCAAAGCCCAGGGTCCGGCCAGCCTCCATTTGTTCCTTGGGAATGGAACGCAAGCCGCTGCGGATGTCCTCGGACATGTAGGCTGCGGTGTAGAGCACCAGAGCGATAACCGCACTGACCGCTTCGATATTGTGTTCGTAGATCCATGTCTTGATCGGGGTTGGCAGCAGCTCCGGTGCCCCGAAATACCAGAACAGCATGTGTGCCAGCAGCGGGACGTTGCGTATCGCTTCCACATAAGTGATCGCGATTGCCCGGAGTGCAGCGTAAGGGGCCATTCGCAATACAGCGATGACGATTGCCAGCGGTAGGGCAATGGCCAGCGAGATCAATGCGAGTTGGATGGACAGCAGGAAGCCATTGATGAGCCACTCGTGATACTGCCCGGATAGCACAACCGATAAATCAAACGTATTCATAACTAGGCCCGTGGCCCGACCCCAAGGTCGGGCCCTCAATGAAGTTAGTTGATTTGGTCGGTTTCGATCTTGAATGAGCGGCTGGCGAATTTCATGTTGGTCTCAGGGCCAAACCACTTGGTGAAGAGCATCTCAGCCTTGCCAGACGACTCCAGATCGCGCAGCGTCTTGTTCACCTGCTCCTGGAAGGCGGGTTCTTCTTTTCTCAGGCCCAGCGCAATGTGCTCGGTGGACAGGGGCGTTGGGAGAATCCGAAAATCTTTTGCCGCATCACCCAGCTTGGCGAAGTTGCCGGCCAATGAGGTCTCATCGTTGGCGTAACCCAGTCCTTTGCCCTGTTGCAAGGCGAGCAGGGCTTGAGGGTTGCTGTCGAACGATACGATCTGGGCGTCAGCGATCTTCGCGCGGATGCTCTGCTCCATGGTGGAGCCTTTGATCGTCAAGATTTTCTTGCCGTCCAGTTGGTCGAGTTGATTGACGCCACTGTCAGTCTTGACCATGACTTTCTGACCCGTGATGAAGGTCGAAAGGGAGAAGTTGATCAATGCTTCCCGTTCTTTGTTATGGGTCAGGGAGGCAGCCAGAAGATCGACACGGCCTTGTTGTAATTCAGGAATCCGTGCGGCGACGGTCAACTGCTTGAGTACCGGTTTGACCCCGATGGTCGCGGCAATGGCGTTGCACATGTCGACGTCGTAACCGACGATCGCGCGAGACGCTGGGTCCTTGATGTAGCTGAATGGCTCGTCGGTGCCGAGCACACCACAGACTAACTCACCCTTGGCCTTGATATCGCTGAGTTGATCAGCTGCAGCAGAGAAGCTGGTTGCCAGCGTCAGTGCCAGTACTGCGGTTTTCCAGTGTTTTTTGAGCATGCGGTTCGTTTGCATTTTATAGACCTTATTGTTTGATAAACGGAACGCCAGTTTTCATGAAACGTCAGTGCAGTGGACCTCGATAGCCTCTTGCGGGTGGAGTGGGAATTTCTGTTATTCGACGTTGGTCGTGGGTAGCCGCACAAAGCCCGCATTCAAATCGGCGATCAGATCGTCGACATGTTCCAGGCCGATGGAGAGTCGGATCAGGTTCTCGCTGATGCCCAGGCTGATTTTCTGTTCATGGCTCAACGAGTTGTGCGACATGCTGTAGGAGTGGTTGATCATGCTCTCCACCCCGCCCAGGGAATCGGCCAATACAAAGATCGACAGCTGTTCGATGAAGGGTGCTATGGCCTTGCGATTGGCCTTCAACTTCAACGAGACCACTGCGCCGCCAGAACGCATCTGGCGTTTGCACAGCTCGTGCTGCGGATGGCTTTCCAGTCCGGGGTAGTACACCGCCTCTACCTGCGGGTGCTGGTTGAGGTAGAGAGCGATCTGTAGCGCATTGCTGCACTGGCGCTCCATGCGCACGTCGAGGGTCTTGAGCCCACGCAGGGCGAGGTAGCAGTCGAACGGTCCCTGGACTGCTCCAATGGCCATGCTGATGCCGCGCAGGCGGGTGAACAGTTGCTCATTGGCTGCCACCACGACTCCACCGATCAGGTCGGAGTGCCCACCAATGTATTTACTCGCTGAGTGCATCACCAGGTCGACGCCGTGCTCGATCGGACGCTGGTTCCAGGGTGAGCAGAAGGTGTTGTCGACGCAAGTCAGGATGCCGTGGGCACGGGCAAACTCTGTCACGCACTGGATGTCCACCAGCCGCAGCAGAGGGTTGGTCGGTGTCTCGATCCAGATCAGCCGGGTGTTGTCGCGGCGACTGGCGGCCAGTGCCTCAAGGTCATTGAGGTCGACGTAAGTGGTGGTGAGCCCGGACGTCTTGCTGCGGTAGTCTTCCATCAGGCGGAAGGTGCCCCCGTAGACGCCCGCCATCACGATTACATGGGAGTCCTTGGGCAATAGCTCAAGCACGGTGGCGGTCGCAGCCAGACCCGAAGCGCAGGCCACGGCTCCAAAGCCATGCTCCAACTGCGCAATGCAGCTCTCATAGGCATGTCGGGTTGGGTTACCCACTCGTCCATAGGCGTAGTCTGGGTTGTCGTCAAGGCTGCGCTTGATGAACGAACTGGAGGTGACGATTGCCGGGAAGATGGTGTTGTCGGCATAGGTCGACTGTTCGCCAGCGTGGATCACTTGGGTCGAAAAGTTGCTCTTGTTCTGGCTCATAGTCAGTCGTGACTCACGTGTATTAAAGGTAGCAATCGAGTTGTTTCGCATAGGGTGTGATGTCGCCGATGTGGCGAGCGACCCAGTCGCGGTCGTAATAGGTGTCCAGATAGCGTTCACCGCTATCGCACATCAGGGTCACGATAGAACCCTGCAGACCTTGCTCCTGCATCCTCGATGCGACTTTCAGCGCGCCCCACATGTTGGTACCGGTGGACCCCCCTGGCTTCCTCCCGAGTATTTTCTCCAGCCAATAAAGGGTGGCGATGCTGGCCGCGTCGGGGATCTTGAGCATGTCGTCGATCACATCTGGCAGGAACGACGGCTCGACCTGGGGACGACCGATGCCTTCTATGCGACTGCCTTTGCTGCCGGAAAGACTTGAGTCGCCTGTTCGATAGCTGTCATAGAAAACCGAGTACTCGGGGTCCACCACGATCAGTTGAGTGTCATGACCCTTGTAGCGGATGTAGCGGCCGATGGTGGCGGTAGTGCCGCCAGTCCCTGCACTCATGACCACCGCGTGGGGAATGGGGTGCGCCTCGCCGGTCATTTGCTGGAAGATACTGTCGGCAATATTGTTGTTGCCACGCCAATCCGTTGCCCGCTCGGCATAGGTAAACTGATCCATGTAGTGCCCTTCGCTTTCGCGTGCCAGGCGCTGCGCCTGGGCATAGACCTCTGACGAATGATCAACGAAGTAACAGTGCCCGCCGAGCAGCTCGAGCTGCTCTATCTTTTTGCTCGCGGTGTTGCGCGGCATGACGGCGGTGAAGCGCAGGCCAAGCATTTTGGCGAAGTAGGCTTCGGACACAGCAGTGCTGCCCGAGGATGCCTCGACCACATGGGTACCCTCTCGGATCTTGCCACTGCAAATGGCATGTAGAAAAAGCGAGCGCGCCAGCCGATGTTTGAGACTGCCAGTTGGATGTGTGCTCTCGTCCTTGAGGTAAATGTCGATGCCCTTCAACCCTGGAATTTCCAGCTTGTGGATGTGGGTGTCGGCGGAGCGCAGCAGATCGCAGGAGATACGGCTGACTGCTGTACGGATCCAATCGTTCACAGAGTTTCCCTCGCCCCGACAGGCGTCAACGGCATAAGGACCATCGCCTGAGGCGTGGCGAGTGTGGCGATGATCTTCTTCATTTTTGAGTGGCTCCAAGCACGGTTTTTATGGTGTAAATCCTACTGCCACCCACTCGAAATTTAATTTCCATTTCTTCAGTTCTTAGGCTATTTTTTAGAAAAAATTTCTACGAACTCACAAATAAGAAGAAAAAATGGATAGCTTTGATCGCCACATCCTCTCCCTCCTGCAACGCGATGCCGACATGCCTATCAAAGATCTGGCTGAAGCCGTCAACCTTTCAACGACCCCCTGCTGGAAGCGGATCAAGAAACTCGAGAAAGAGGGCTATATCAGGGCCAAAGTAGCCCTGCTGGACCCAGTGCTACTGGGTCTTGGGTTATCGGTGCTGGTGCAGGTCAAGACGCAGCGTCATGACAAGGTCTGGCTGGATACATTCGCCAAGACCGTGTCGCAGTTCGAGGAAGTGATGGCGTTCTATCGGATGTCGGGAGACTGGGACTATATGTTGCGCGTTGTGGTCAGCGACATTGCAGCCTATGACACTTTCTACAAGAAGCTGATCACGAGCGTCGACGGACTTTCCAACATCACATCAAGCTTTGCCATGGAGCAGATCAAGTACACGACGGCGCTGCCTTTGCCTCGATAATCTGCTGTTTGTGGCAGGTGCATCTGCCACAAAGCAATCTCTGACAGGACAGCGGTGTACCTGTTACAAGCCCGCGTCCTGCCCACCCATTCTGCTGCTACCGCTCTGGGAGTGGGACGATTACCGAAAGCGATACACGTTCCGACAACTTTCTATTGTTGGACGTCCATCGCCCCGAGGAATTTTGAGTACCTTCAGAGCGCAATTCCATCCAAATACGCTTTCTCATTATCGGGTTTTAACGAAATCGACCGTTTTGGAGAATGATATTTCTCATTCCACGAAAAACCTGACAAAAATTGAAAAAATCATACTCCCCCTTCTGATTACACTCTTTCCATCACAAACAGGCTCAAAAACGATGCCTACGAGGGCGGTGCGTTTATGAGCGATGAGTCTTGATCGCAAACTCAGAAAGGTGCGGCTTATGTCTTATTCCAGCTATCACAAAAAAACTATCGGAAGCCATGCGTTGCACCCTGAGACATTGATGATGTCTTATGGTTACGACCCGTTCCTCTCGGAAGGCGCAGTCAAACCACCGGTTTTCCTGACCTCCACCTTTGCGTTTCGCACGGCTGAGGAAGGTGCAGAATTCTTCGATGTCGTGTCGGGTCGTAAACCGATTCCGCAGGACTCATCAGCTGGCCTGGTCTACAGCCGCTTCAATCATCCCAACCTAGAAATCGTCGAGGACCGCCTCGCGCTGCTGGATGGCTCAGAAGCCGCCGCAATTACATCCAGTGGAATGTCCGCCATCAGTGCTGTTTTGTTTGCGTTTCTGCGCCCAGGCGATCAACTGGTGCAATCGGCACCGCTGTACGGTGGTACTGAGACCCTGATTAGCAAAATTCTCTCGGATTGGGGCATCGGCTCGCATGGTTTTGACGACGGCCTGTCCATGCAATCCATTGCAGATGCACTCGAAACTGCTGCCTGCAAGGGGCGAGTTAGAATTTGCTATATCGAGACTCCGGCTAACCCGACCAATGCACTGATCGATCTGGAAGGGTTGCGCAAGGAAATAGACGCTTTCGAAACGCGCCATAGCTACCGGCCATTCATTGTCTGCGATAACACCCTGCTCGGGCCTATCTTCCAGAAGCCGGTGAAACACGGTGTTGACCTGTGCGTGTATTCGCTAACCAAGTATGTGGGTGGACACAGTGACCTTGTTGCCGGAGGCATCACGGGCACCAAAGAGCTGATCAACAAAATACGCAGCGTTCGCAGCTCGTTCGGCTCGCAACTCGATCCACATTCCTCATGGATGATCTCCCGCTCGATGGAAACGCTCGTCCTGCGCATGAAAGAGGCCGCAAGAACCGGCACTGTGATCGCTCGCTGGCTGGCCAGCAACCCCCACCAGAAAGTCGTCGTTCTGCATCCAGAGCTTATTGAGGATGGCAGCTATCAGGAGGTCTACCGCCGGCAATGCACGGGCCCTGGCTCAACCTTCTCGTTCGTACTGGACGGCGGTCGCGAACGGGCCTTCCGCTTTATCAACGCCCTGCATCTTTTCAAGTCGGCTGTCAGTCTCGGAGGCACTGAGTCCCTGGTTTGTCATCCAGCTTCGACCACACAATCGGGTGTGCCGCAGGCTCTGCGCAGTAAAGCAGGGGTGTCCGAGGGGTTGATCCGGATCTCGATTGGCCTCGAGCACGAGGAAGATCTGATCGCTGATCTGGATAATGCTCTGCGTCATTGCTGAGCACCTGAGGAAAACAATGAGAAGCTGAAAAAATAGGCTGACGGGGGACTGAGTCTGAACAGCAAATGGTAGATATCAATCCCCCGAAATACTGGGTTCGCTGGAGGTGTTTGATACGTCGACCTGTCCACCAGCACGAGACATTGTACTGCTGACTGTGGTCGGCTTGCTGGTGACAGTGGTCATACCTTCGGAATATGCCGCTGATCATCCTTGCCCAAGAGGCCTTGGCGGATGCAGCTCCGCCGCAAGCAATAGCTCCAGCTCCAGCTCCAGCTCCAGCTCCAGCTCCAGCTCCAGCTCCGCAGATTGCGCAAATCCAACCCGCTGTACAACCTGCAACTCAGCCAGTCCGAAAGTCGACTCAGCACTAAAAACAGATCAAATACCCGCTCCAACAGAACCTCAACTATCTACGCAGCTGTGCCGGACTACTTCCATAGTCCTTTCCTGCGAACCTGAATGTAGAACACTAGTCAATTCATACCCCCCCCCCGCAGCACGCTGCATTTCCAGCACGCTTTGTAACCATGATCGGCAGAGAACGGCCAAAAGCAGCAGTTCAAGACTCCTAAAAATCCAGAGGTCATTCAGCTTTGTGCTGAGCCACGTGAACGTTAAACCGCCCCAACAACGCTTACGGGTAGGCCGGGACTATCTTTGCCTGCTCGATCAGCCAATCGATGAGCAAAGCTATCTCAGGGATATCGCGACTCTCCTCGTTGCAGATGCAGAAATAGTCCATCCCCGTCGGCACCTTCAGTGCAAAGGGCTGCACCAGGCGGCCCTCATCCAAATCGCGCAATGAATTGATCTCGTCGCTGAGTGCAACACCATAGCCATCTCGCGCCGCCTGCAGGGCAATACCGAAGTCCTCCAGATGAACATCGGCATCACCTGGGTAAGGCAAGCGCGCCTCAAGTAGCCAGCGCCGCCATTGAGCGCCGTCATCCTCATGCAATAGGCGGTGGTGAACAAGGTCGGACGGCTGCTTGAGCGCACGCGGGCCGCGCAGCAATTGCGGGCAGCAGACGGGAAACATATGCAGGCTTTGCAGTGGTCGCCACCAGAAACCCTCCCACGTCGGAGCGTCGTAGAGCACGGCGATATCGGCCCTGCGCCAGTCCACCTCGCTGATGTCGTCGGCAGTAATGACGCGCAGGTGAATGTGCGGATGTTCTGCACGAAAGGCGAACAACTTCGGCATCAGCCAGGCCGCGCCAAAAATCGGTTCCGTGGAAATGGTCAGGACTTTCGTCGCCGGCTCCTGGAAGTACGCCTCGGAAATCTGTCGCACCCCTTCGGTGATCTCGCCGATGCCGCGAGCTACCGAACGTTGTAGCGCCAAGCCTCGTTCGGTCAGCACCAGGAAGCGGCCCTGCTTGTAGAAAAGATCGATGCCGAGTGAGCTCTGTAACGCTCTTATCTGCTGGCTGACAGCCCCGGCGGTGACATGCAGCTCAGCGGCGGCCGCACCGACATGGCCCAGCCTTGCAACACATTCAAATACGCGAAACGCATGGAGCGGAGGTAAGGGCATGCGGGTTTACCATTTAGTTTTTCTGCCTGTTTTTTTGACAATTTATATAGATTGATTGTGCCTTGAGCAACCGCAAAGATTCAGCGGAGGGAGGCCAAAGACAACAATTCAATAGGTGGCCCTACGAAGCACAGGCAACAACAGGTGTGGCAAGGAAGCGATGAGGGGTGGGCTCGGTGCACCTCTACCTGTTTCGCTCGTGTGCCTTGGTAAATGAGATATCTGGCTGGATAACCTGGGGGACTCGTTACATGGATCAAGAACAAGATATTCAGTTGGCAACAGAGCCGTTGATGGCAGATCAAGCCGCAATGGAGGGGCCTACGAACCCGGGAAGGCGCCGGTTCAATATGGGCGCGTTGGTGGCTATTACTGCAACTGCCATCGGTACATCAGGGCTTGGACGCTTGGCCCGAGCGGCGGAGCCCAACCCTGCCTCCGATGGCTATCGGGTGCCGGCAGAGTGGGAGCCACACCAGAGCGTGTTGATGGCGTATCCCTATGACAAGAGCTACAAGGACCAGCTGAAACCCATGCAGGATTCTGTCATCAACGTAGCGAATGCCATTGCGCAGTTCGAGCCGGTCTTGATGATGGCGATGACCGGCAATACCGAGGTTGTACGCAAGCGCTGCGGCCCTAACGTTACTGTCATCGAGTATCCATACAACGATTGCTGGACCCGTGATACCGCGCCAGTATTCGCGCTGAGCCCATCAGGGCAAGACATGCTGGGACGCGATTTTATTTTCAACGGCTGGGGCAACAGGTGGTCGGCCACCCTGGATGATCAATTGCCCGTCGGCGTGTGCGCCACCCTTAACGTGCCTAAATCAACAGTCAATATGGTCTTTGAAGGTGGCGCCGTGATTACCGATGGGCAGGGCACGCTCATTACCACCGAACAGTGCCTGCTCAATCCCAATCGGAATCCGAGCATGACGAAGGCACAGATCGAGACCGCGCTGCTCCGTGCCTACAACGCGACCAAGATGATCTGGCTGCCGTATGGGGTGTACGGCGACGACGGCGCTGCCGCTACCGATGGGCATGTCGACCTGGTTGCTGCCTACATCGAGCCAGCCCATCTGCTATTGAATTACCCGTCGGACCCAAACAACCCCAACGTGCCCAGGATGGCGGCAAACCTGACAGTGCTGCAACAAAGCACCGATGCAAGGGGCCGTCCCTTCAGGATTACCAAGATGCCCGTCCAGCCAACATTCAAGGTGTCAGGCCTGACGGTGGAGAACTTCAGCTACATCAACTTCTACAAATCCAACGTCGGCATCGTGGTTCCTACTTCAAGCACTCCTGCAGATGAGATTGCCTTGAATCTCTTCCGGGAGATTTTTCCGGGACGGCCAGTCGTGGGTGTCGATGGCACCATCCTTGCCAACAATGGCGGTGGTGTGCATTGCATCACCCAACACATTCCTAGTGTCGGTTAGCGCTGAAAAGAATTGCCGCCTATGAGACGCAAGCAATAGCCAGACTGCTTTCCCTCGCAGGGTTGGGCCAGTTCGGCTGATCCAGCCCTGCGCGGGGAATCACTGCCTAACTCCAAAAGATGACGTGCCCGCGTTTGTGCATGCCACTGCCTGGTGCATCCCGTCAGCGCCTGCACAAAGCGTAGGAGACATCGGCGTGAGACCCTATCGTTTAGTTTTTTTGCTTGAATTACTTGTAGTTTATATAGATTGATTGTGATTCAAGCAGCCGTAACAATTCATTTGGAGCTAGGCCAAAGACAATAATTCAAAAGGTGGTCCTATGAAGTACAAGCAGCAACAGCCGTGGCAAAAAATCGATATGGGAGTGGACTCGGTGTCCTGGCGCACCGCCCGCGTTGGAGTCGGCAGCCTGCGTGCCGTCCTGCTGAAAGCTCTGACGATGCTTGCTGGCCCGGCGCTGGCAGCCGAACGAGTGGGCACCATCTCCCAAAGCTGTGAGAAATGGATCAAGCATCAACTCCCCCGTTCGCTCCTCGCTACGATCTGCAGCCTCGGCCTGCTGACCGCTAACGCTCATGCGGAAGAGCGCACCCTGCGTGTCTACAACTGGTTCGACTACGTCGCCCCGCAGACCCTGGACAACTTCAAGAAGGAGAATGGCGCAAAGCTGGTCTACGACATCTTCGACAGCAACGAAACCCTGGAGGCCAAACTGCTCACCGGCCACTCCGGCTATGACGTGGTGGTGCCGTCCGATAGTTTCCTCGCCAAGCAGATTCAGGCCGACGCGTTCCAACCACTTGACCGCAGCAAGCTACCCAACTGGAAGCATCTGGACCCGCAATTGATGAAACTGATCGAGGCCAACGATCCGGGTAACCGCTTCGCCGTGCCTTATATGTACGGAACCGTGCTGATCGGTTTCAACCCGGCCAAGGTCAAGGCTGCGCTCGGCGAGAACGCGCCGGTGGACAGCTGGGATCTGATCTTCAAGGAAGAGAACATTGCCAAGCTCAAGCAGTGCGGCGTGGCCCTTCTCGATTCGCCGACGGATATGATCCCCATCGCCCTCCACTACCTGGGCCTGCCACCCAACAGCACTCAGGCCAAGGACTACGAGAAGGCCGAAGAACTGCTGAAAAAGATCCGCCCCAACGTCGCCTACTTCCACTCCTCAAAATACATGACCGATATCGCCAATGGTGACATCTGCGTGGCCGTGGGCTACTCCGGCAGTTTCTCCCAGGCGGCCAATCGCGCCAAGGAGGCCGGCAACGGCGTGGTGGTGGACATGCGCTTGCCCAAGGAAGGCGCACCGGTCTGGTTTGACGTGCTGGCCATCCCCAAGGATGCGAAGAACCCGGATGATGCCCATGCCTTTATCAACTACCTGCTACAGCCGCAGGTGATTGCCCCGATCAGCGACTTCGTCGGCTATCCCAACCCGAACAAGGACGCCACTGCCCTGGTCAGCCCGGAAATCCGCAACAACCCCAATCTCTACCCCGCCGCCGACATCCAGACTTCTCTATTCGCGCTGGTGCCACTGCCGTCCAGTGCAGAACGCGCTCGCACCCGTGCATGGACCAAGCTCAAGTCGGGAACCTGACAGTAAGTTGCGCTGCCCCAGTGAAGCCCCAACGGAACCAAGCGTATGGCCGATGCGGTTTCGCTGGCACGCGGCGCCAATCAAGTCACCTTGCAGACCCAGTAGCCAGTGGTAACAGCATGATTGAAGTAACCGAAGTTTCCATTGCCGAGCTACGCGCAGCCCTCGAAGCTGGCCGAACCACGGCAGTTGAGCTGGTCCAGGCCTATCTCTCACGGATCGATGCCTACGACGGCCCCAACACGCCCACCGCCCTCAACGCGGTGGTGGTGCGCAACCCGAATGCACTTAAAGAAGCGCAGGCCTCCGACGCCCGTCGTGCCCGTGGCGAGACCCTCGGCCCGCTCGATGGTATTCCCTATACAGCCAAGGACAGCTACCTGATCAAAGGCCTGACCGCGGCGTCCGGCAGCCCGGCCTTCAAGGACCTGGTTGCCTATCGCGATGCGTTCACCATCGAGCGCTTGCGTGGCGCCGGTGCGATCTGCCTGGGCAAGACCAATATGCCGCCCATGGCCAATGGCGGCATGCAGCGCGGCGTGTATGGCCGTGCCGAGAGCCCGTACAACGCGAACTACCTCACTGCACCCTTCGCCTCGGGTTCATCCAACGGCGCAGGCACGGCCACCGCCGCCAGTTTCGCCGCCTTCGGCCTGGCGGAAGAAACCTGGTCGAGCGGCCGCGGGCCGGCCTCAAACAATGGTCTGTGCGCCTATACACCGTCGCGCGGGGTGATTTCGGTGCGCGGCAACTGGCCACTGACGCCAACCATGGATGTGGTCGTGCCCTATGCCAGGACCATGGCCGACCTGCTCGAAGTGCTCGACGTGGTGGTGGCCGAAGACGCCGACAAACGTGGCGACCTGTGGCGCTTGCAGCCTTGGGTGCCGATCCCCGGCGTCACCTCGGTGCGTCCCGCCTCCTACCTGGAACTGGCTGCCAGGCCCGCCGCACTCGCCGGCAAGCGCTTGGGCGTACCGCGCATGTATATCAACGCCGACCCCGACGCAGGCACCAGCGAAGCGCCGGGTATCGGTTGGGCGACAGGCCAGCGGATCAACACCCGTCCCTCGGTGATCGCCCTCTGGGAAAACGCGCGAAAGACTCTGGAAGCGGCCGGTGCCGAAGTGGTCGAGACGGACTTCCCGCTGGTCTCCAATTGCGAGGGCGATCGACCTGGGGCGCCGACAGTGTTAACCCGCGGCCTGGTGTCCAAGGAATTCCTCCATCACGAACTGTGGGACCTGACCGCCTGGGCATTCGATGACTTCCTGCTGGCCAACGACGATCCCAAACTAAACCGTCTGGCTGACGTCGACGGCCCGCAGATTTTTCCGCACGACCCAGGCGCTCTGCCTGACCGCGAAGATGGCCCGGCCATTGGCATGGACGAATACGTGCGCATAGCGGAGCGTGGCATCACCCCGTGGGATCAGATCGCCACGCTGTCTGATGGCCTACGCGGGCTGGAGCAGACCCGGCGTATCGATCTTGAGGAGTGGATGGATCGGCTGGGGCTCGACGCGGTGATTTTCCCGGCGGTCGCCGACGTGGGCCCGGCGAATGCCGATGTCGATCCGCAATCGGCGGATATCGCCTGGAGCAACGGCGTCTGGGTCGCCAACGGCAACCTCGCCATCCGTCACCTCGGCGTGCCAACGGTCACCGTGCCGATGGGCGTGGTGCCGGACATCGGCATGCCCGTCGGCCTGACGTTTGCCGGTCGCGCCTACGACGACTCAGCGCTGCTGCGCCTAGCGTCGGCATTTGAGGCCACCGGATCGAAGCGCTTGATCCCGGTGCGAACCCCACCCTTGCCAGGCGGCTGAAAACCGCAATGGGTCTGGCGCGATAAAGCGCCAATCCTGCCCATTCACGGCAAGCCCGAGCAACAGAAACCAACCTTTGCCCCAGCGAGCACTGCGTGAGCGTGCACCTGTCTGGGTCAGCTTCAGTAACCCGCATTGAGAATCCCATGCTAAATGACAATTCAATAATCGATCAGGCGATGACACGTGACAGCCTGTATGGCACCGAGGGTGAACCGACCTACGGTGGTATCACCAGTTTTATGCGGCGTCGCTACACCCGCGATTTGCGTGGCGTGGATATCGCCATCAGCGGCATTCCGTTCGATACCGCGACCAGCAATCGACCGGGCAGCCGCTTCGGACCACGGGCCATCCGCGAGGCATCGGTACAGTCCGCCTGGGCGCGCCACTGGCCTTGGGAATTTGACCCGTTCGATCTGCTGGCTTGTGTCGATTATGGCGATTGCTATTTCGATTACGGCACCCCGGAGCAGACCCCAGCGGCGATCAGGGCCCATGCCGAGCGGATCCTGGCAGCGGGTACTGCGATGCTGACCCTGGGCGGCGATCACTTCATCAGCTATCCGCTGCTGCAAGCTCACGCGGCCAAGTATGGTCCGTTGTCGTTGATCCATTTCGATGCGCACCATGACCTGGAGTCCGACGGCGAGGACAAGCGTATCGACCACGGCTCGATGTTCTATCACGCCGTCCGCGAAGGGCTGGTTGATCCTGCACGGTCCATCCAGATTGGCCAGCGCACGACCAATGACGACGTCATGGGCTTTCAGGTGCTGAATGCCAGTGAAGTGCATGATCGCTCTACCAAGGAACTGGCGGAGATTATCCGGGCGCGCGTTGGCGACCATCCGGTCTATCTCACCTTCGATATCGACTGCCTCGACCCGGCATTTGCCCCAGGCACGGGGACGCCGGTCTGCGGTGGACTATCGAGCCATCAGGCCTTGGTGATTCTGCGAGGTCTGCGCGGTATCAACCTGATCGGCATGGACGTGGTGGAGGTAGCACCGCCCTATGACCACGCCGAGATTACTGCGCTTGCCGGGGCCGCGTTGGCGATGGAGATGATCTGCCTGTATGCCGCGCGGCATAAGCTGTAAACCAGTGGTCTGGACAGCTACAGACATTTTTCGACCAGTTGCTCTAATGACAGCAACTAGCCGGTTTCTGCCTGTCCCCACCGGCCGCTTTAGGGTCGGATAGCGACCACCAGCCATTGTGACTGATCCACCCTTGTCCTCCCCTCAACGTGGAGGACGAGCCATGAATACTATTGCTAGATACCGCTATCAGCCTTGGAACAAGGGAAAGCTTGTCGGGCAGAAAGCTCCGCTTCGAGTCAGAGATATCTGGGCTATCCGCGTAAGACTTCAGCTTGCTGAGAAGACGCGTGATTTGGCGCTTTTCAACTCGGCCATTGATAGCAAGCTGCGTGCCTGTGACTTAACCAAGTTGCGAGTTCGAGACATCGCCCATGGGGAGCATGTGTCGTCACGGGCCATCGTGATGCAGCAAAAAACTCATCACCCAGTGCAATTTGAAATCACTGAGCAAACTCGAACAGTTCTGGAGGCTTGGATGCACCAGGCGCGTCTCCGCAGCGAGAACTTCTTGTTCCCGAGCCGGTTGCACGCCTCGGACCATCTTTCCACCAGGCAATACGCTCGAATAGTCAAAGCGTGGGTGACAACCATTGGCCTTGATCCAACTATGTACGGAACCCACACGCTAAGGAGAACCAAGGCTTCGTTGATCTATCGTAGGACGAAGAACCTGAGAGCAGTTCAACTCCTGCTTGGTCATACGAAGCTTGAAAGCACTGTCAGATACCTGGGAATCGAGGTCGATGATGCCCTGGAAATGGCGGAACAAACGGAAGTCTGACTATCCATAGTGACGGTCGATGCTTGACCGTCGCTATCCGACCCATAGCTGCCGGTCGAGACAGGCAGTAACCGGCCCAGAAGGGTTCGCGGAGGCGTTTTTACACACTCTGGGCCAAAAGCAGCCGGTGGGCGGAGCGATAGCAAATGAGTAGTTATGTTTGATCTGTTATGTGCAACTAGGAATTGCAGTCCATGTCGTGTTGATAGCACTTCAAGATTTCCGCATCTGCCTCCGTTGTTGAGCGCACTTCTTGAAGCGTGAGGCACACTTTACATCTCAACCTGAGTACCGAGCTCGATCACCCGATTCAGCGGTAGATTGAAATACTTCAAGTTGCTGTTGGCGTTCCTTAGTAGGAAGGCGAACAGCCCCTCGCGCCAACGTGCCATGCCGATTCGCTTGGTCGGAATCACAGTCTCGCGGCTAAGGAAATAGGTAGTGCGCATCGGGCTGAAATCCAGCTCGCTCAGGGGACAAAGCTTGAGCGCGGCCGGCACATCCGGTTCCTCGATAAAACCGAAGTGCAGAGTCACCCGGAAGAAGCCCTCGCCGTACGCCTCCACCTCGAAACGTCGCTCCTCAGCCACCCGCGGGCTATCCTCCGCCACCACGGTGAGCAATACCACTTGCTCGTGCAATACCTGGTTGTGCAGCAGGTTGTGCAATAGTGCATGAGGAACAGCGTCTGCACGCGCGATAAGAAACACCGCAGTGCCTTGTACCCGATGTGGCGGCTGTACGCGGACGCTGTCGATAAACAGCGGCAGCGGCAAGGCACTCTCGTCCAGTCGCTCGACCATGATCTTGCGGCCACGCTTCCAGGTGGTCATCAGAATAAACAGGACGATACCCGCAATCACCGGAAAGGCACCTCCCTGCACAATCTTCGGCACATTGGCGGCGAAGTACAGGCTGTCCACCAGCAAGAAGCCAAGCAGTATCGGGATGGCCAACCAGCGCGGTGCCCTCCACAGCAGCATTGCCACTGCCGACGCCAATAGCGTGGTAATCAACATAGTTCCCGTCACCGCCACGCCGTAGGCGGCTGCCAGCGCGCTGGAGGATTCAAAACCGAGTACCAGAAGCACCACGCCGACCATCAGCGCCCAGTTCACCGTACCGATATAGATCTGTCCCTGCTCGTGGTGGGAAGTGTGCTGAATATACATGCGCGGTACATAGCCAAGCTGGATGGCCTGAAGAGTCAGGGAGAAGGCCCCGGAAATCACCGCCTGCGAGGCAATGATGGTCGCTAGAGTGGAGAGAGCGACCATCGGCAACAACGCCCAACTCGGCGCCAAAAGATAGAACGGGTTGCGCGCCGCCTCCGGATTTTCCAGAAGCAGCGCGCCTTGGCCAAAGTAATTCAGCACCAACCCCGGCAACACCAAGGCAAACCAGGCGCGGGCAATTGGCTTGCGGCCGAAGTGCCCCATGTCGGCATACAACGCCTCGGCGCCGGTCAGCGCCAGCACTACCGCGCCGAGGATAGACAATCCAATACCCGGATGGACGAAAAAGAAATGCACACTCCAATAGGGGTTGAGTGCCTGTAGCACTTCCGGGCGCTGCAGAATGCCAGAGACCCCTAGAATACCGAGCACCAGAAACCAGAGCACCATCACCGGGCCGAACAGGGTGCCGATTCGCGCCGTGCCATGCTTCTGGATCAAGAACAGTGCCACCAGGACGATCAAGGACAATGGCACTACCCAGTGCTCGATCCCGTCAAAAGCCAACTCCAGCCCCTCCACAGCGGAGAGCACCGAGATCGCCGGGGTGATCATGCTGTCACCATAAAACAGCGCCGCCCCGAACAAGCCGAGTAGCACCAGCGTCCTTCTCAAGCGTGGATAAGGCATGGCAGCACGTCGGGCCAGGGCGGTTAGCGCCATGATGCCGCCCTCTCCCTGGTTGTCGGCACGCAGGATAAACAGCACGTACTTGATCGACACCACCCAGATCAGCGACCAGAAGATCAGCGAGAGAACGCCCAATACACCATCCTGGTTGACCTGCACACCGTAGTGCCCGGCGAATACTTCTTTGAGGGTGTACAGCGGGCTGGTGCCGATGTCTCCATATACCACCCCCACAGCTGCTACTAGCAGGCCCGCCGCTGATGTTTTTGCCGGAGACTTTTCGGTTGCGTCGGAAGCTGATGGGCTCACTTATTGTTACTCGAAAGTTGAGGTATTGAAGAACCGTATGCTGCCTTCAGAGCTACGACAAGCAAAAAACTGACTGTTTTGTGCTTACGCGAACAGCCCTGAGGTATCCAGGGAATGCCGAGGATAAAACGATGGGGGCGAAGTGTTTCGGGGTATGTACGAGGTGTGCCAATTGCGGCCACCAGTATCGTTGCAGAGAACAATATCTGCCGTAAAAAAAACGTAAAAAATCAATCTCAGAGATACTTACTCACGAGGCGAGGAGCGGTGCTTAAGCATTTGTGAAGCCGGCACAAATGACGTCATAGCGCCATCATTTGCAGAGGCAGAATAGGCTACGATCAAGAGCAGTTCTCTCCTTCAGGATCATCGCCAGCATGGATACGCTCACTAAAGCAGAAATAGAAGCAGTCTTGGCTGCACGGCTTCCAAGCTACCAGGTTGAGTGCAGCCTTCATCCAGATGGCACTCTTTCGGCAGTTTTGAGCGGGCCTGATTCAAATCATTTCGCGATCACCGGCATAGTCAGATCGGATTACCGAGGAGCCGATTCAATTTCAAGACTGGCCCGGGAGATACTGGAAGAGATGGTCTTGTCCAAGCAAGCGTCCATTAAGCCTCCCGATCCTTTGGGTATGAGCTAAGCAGCATCGCTTCCTTCCCCGTCAGCACCAACGGCAGAACAGCTCAAACTGCTCCAAACTTATTTGCTATATGCCGTTATGGCGAGGAACGATGACAACACTCCGAGCGTTTTTTCGTGCTCGGCGCTTGACTTGAAGGAATGCCAGGAGAGCATTTCCGCGTTCGGGGCCAGCCAGAAGGAAATGCCGCTATGACCCCGATAACTTCAAAAAAGCGCAAAACTCTTCTTGGCCTGAATAAATCAATCTCAGTAATCAGCTCTTCGTTGAAGCCGATCGGCTCAGCGAAGCAGCCTATGTGCTCTTGAGTGAGCGACCTATTTCGGCTCAGACGCTTCGTGAGTTCTCGGAACTCAAAAAGCGTGCGGACAACAAGTACCTCGAAGCCCGCCAGGAATGGCTCAACACCAAAGACAAGATCACCGGCAACCCGAAATGACCTTAAAAGGCTGAAAACCAATCCCTTAGCAAGGCCGCACTGGCGGTCGACCACCGTGATCAGCGTCTGTTTCAGCAGTTGATTCCGGCCATCATGAATGTCTGCTCCTGGCCGATTTCTGCCTGTCAGGAATGGCTGCAACCGACCCGAAGCAATGGGATGGACTCCTCCTCACCTCGGCATCTTGAGTGCCAGCTTGGGCGATGCTACGCAACGGCACTGATTACCAAGCGGATCGGGCAGCGGCCTGACCCATTTATCCAAGGAGAAGCACCTCTACACCACGATTGCGAAGCAACCCGAACAATGGCAAACCGGTCGAACCGGCGTCGGAAAAACCCTCTAATGACCAGGTGCGTAAAGCACGTAGAAGCAATTGGGAGCCGACGCGCGAATAGCCCATCATGGCCCTGCATCGAATCGATGCTGAAATCAGAGGCCGAATATACGTGTGCAGTCGGCACGGGCGCCAAAGCGAAAGGGGCTTGCAACGAGGAGGAGTCCATATACAGTCATTCGTCGTCGACTGCTATCCCCAAGCTGACAATCGAAATCGAGGTCTCATAGGGTTATCGCCCGGACCAGCAGGGCCGAACTATGCGGGATACCAGCGGTCAGCCCGTGGCGCGCTCGCGTAGCCGTCCCCCCGCCCGGCAAGCGATTTTTTTCAAGACATAACGTCCAGCTTTTGGACATATTGATAATTTGACAGTAGCTCCATCAGTCCTCCCGCGGGGCACTATGCTCACCTCTGTATCGTCGGCGGGTTTGTGATGATTTCGGGACAGTTGCCTGTCAATGCCCAAGGGCAGGCGTTGGCAGACAAGAGTTTCGAGGAACAGACCCGCCAGGTCCTGGCCAATCTTGAGCATTGTCTGACTCGGGCGGGCGTGGGCAAAGACAGCCTGGTGCAAGTACGCGTCTATGTCACCGACATTGATCAATGGCCAGCTTTCAATCGTCTCTACGAGCAATGGTTAGGTGATCACCGGCCCGCCCGAGCCGTTGCAGGAGTGTCTCAATTGCATTTTGGCTCAGCCGTCGAGGTGGAAGCCATTGCACTTGCGGCGACTGCCTGAGCGTATTAATTGCGCACACTTCTGAAAATTTTCATATCAAAAGCGAGGACCCTATGACCACGACGCAACTGACGCTCCCTACCTATCAAGACGTCCTTGACGCCGCCGAACGTATCCAGGGCCACGCTCATCGCACCCCGGTGCTGACCTCACGTACGTTGAACGGACAACTGGGTGCCGAGGTGTTCTTCAAGTGCGAGAACTATCAGCGCATGGGCGCTTTCAAGTTCCGCGGTGCTTTTAATGCATTGGCCCGTTTCGACGAGCGCCAGCGTAAAGCCGGCGTGGTGGCGTTTTCTTCCGGCAATCACGCCCAGGGCATCGCCTTGTCTGCACGTATCCTGGGTATTCCCGCGACCATCGTGATGCCCCATGACGCTCCGGCCTCGAAAATGGCAGCGACACGCGAATACGGAGCCAGTGTGGTGCTCTATGATCGTTACAGCGAGGACCGCGAAGCCATTGGTCGAAAACTGGCTGAGGAGCATGGTTACACCTTGATTCCATCCTATGACCACCCGGATGTCATCGCTGGACAAGGGACGGCGACCATGGAGTTATTGCAAGAGACCGGCCCGCTGGACGCACTGTTCGTTTGCCTCGGTGGCGGCGGACTGTTGGCGGGCGGTGCCTTGGCAACCCGTGCACTGTCGCCTGACTGCAAACTTTACGGTGTAGAGCCGCAGGCGGGGAATGACGGTCAACAGTCGTTTCGCAGGGGAGAAATTGTACATATCGACACACCAGATACCTTGGCCGACGGCGCCCAGACCCAGCATCTGGGGCACTATACATTTCCAATCATTTGCCGCGACGTTGATGACATCCTGACTGTCACAGACGTACAGCTGGTCGAGGGTATGCGTTTTTTTGCCGAGCGCATGAAGATGGTCGTGGAGCCTACCGGATGCCTGGGGTTGGCCGCTGTACGTGAGATGGGCAAGGTGCTGGAGGGTAAACGCGTCGGTGTGATCGTGAGCGGAGGTAATATTGACTTAGATCGGTATGCCCGGTTGCTGGCGTAATTTTTAGCGCTGACGCTAGTCGATCTCTTCGGGGCGGACCCGAAGAGATCCTGTGCGATCTGTGGCTTCTTTTAGCGACCGCTGCAATCGATGCGCATAGGTTTGAGTGACCGCTTCTAGCCGTTCTCTGCCGGTCATGGTTACAAAGCCTGCTGGTTAAATCCGATGCAATCGGTGGTCAAGTGGAGTGCAATTTCGCGCTTGACGACCAAACCAGTACTTTCCACGCAAAAACCCTTCCTGCGCGTCAACGCAGGAAGGGTTTTTTGTTTGCGGCTGATCAGTCTTTAGCCTGGCTCAACTTGGTGAACAGCTCCGTCGGTACTTTCTTGCCGTTGGAAATGTACTGGTTGGTACGGAACTTGTACACCTCACCCTCGGACAGGAAACCATCACCGTTGGTGTCCATCGCCTTGAATTCCTCAGTGCCCTTGGGCGCCACGGCCAGCAGTTCCTTGAGCGACACACGGCCGTCATGATCGGCATCGGTGCGTGCGAAAGACGCATCGCCGCACTTGCCTTCACCGCATTTGCCCTCGGCCTGGGTCTTTTGCGCGCTGGCTTCGGCACCGCACTTGCCTTCGCCACACTTGCCTTCGCTGGTTTTCTCCGCGGAAGCCAGTTGATAGCCCTGCGGCAAGGCTTCGGCCGAAAACGCCGAGGACGCGAAGTTGATACCGCCGACCAGTGCAACAGCGATCAGGCCAATACGGGTTTTGTTCGACTGGATACGAGACATGTTGATACTCCGGATCATTTGCGTGGCTTGACCGTTATTGGTCGTGCCACAAGGGTTGATAAACCTTGTTGCGAGCTGCGTTGTGCATCTCGCTTTGGCAGGTCTATTTGGCCCCGGTGGTGTATCCGGGCTGTATCCGCAAAGCGCTGGTTTTGTATGGCTGTATGCGGATGCCGCGCCCTGATACAGAGCGATACACGAAAGCCGGTAGTCAGTTGCTCATGTCCGCAAGAGCGCCTGTTTAAAAAGGTTGTAGGGTATTTCCTGAAAGCCACAACACCTTGCGTCGTTGCCTACGGTTACGCCAGAATCCGCCGGCTTGTGCGCCTCGCCTCTGGTCTCTATCGTTTCCGCGCCACTGCCCATCAGTGGTCGGGTTTAGCAGCCCGGGGTTGTAAGCAAGGTGCACAAGCTCCTGTCAGTCAGGTATTCCCATGCCTGCATTTGATGGTGGCTGTGCGCAGGGCGCCTTCGGGCGCGCCGGCTTTGCTAGCTTCCCCGGTCTGCTAACCTGCGCACAGCTGCCTCCTTCTCGTTTAGCAGCAAGAGGGTTGGCACCCAATCAGAGAAGCAAGCATATGTTCAAAGTCACCCCCAATCCGCCGGACACCGATCCGACATCCCCGTATGAACCCGATTCAAACAAGCTCAACGAGGCCGCCGAACGCGCGCTCGCCTTCCACTTCCCATCTACCGCCGACATCAAAGCCACTCCACGTACACCCAGCACTTTGTTTACCGTCGACCCCGAGGTCGGTACCGAAACGCTGATGGTGTATCTGGTCGAGACGCTGGCCTCGGTCGATGTGATGGTGCACCAGTTGGTGGATCATCTGGACGGAGGGTCGCGCAATGCCCTGCTGGGGATTTCCAACAGTGTGATGTTGGCGGAGATCACGGCGAACCGGGTGCTGGACCAAATCGACCCGCCCGAATAATCACTGAATCTGTGGCTAACGCTGACCCTGTGGCCAGGACACTTGCCTGTGGCGAGGGGGCTTGTCGGAATGCCGCACCACCCCGTTCGGCGGCGAAGCCGTCGCAAAACATGCCTGCACGATTGGACTGAAGAAAAGCGGGGGCCGCTTCGCTGCCCAACGGGGGCAAGCCCCCTCGCCACAGGGTTTGTATATTTGTTCTGGTTTTGATGTTGGCTGGGCTATTGCTATCGCGAGCTGGCTCACTCCTACAAGGATTGGGCGCTCGGCCAATGGTCGCCCCGGTGCCGTCGTCCGCGAAACCTTCTTGCGCGTCCCGTCGAACGGGATCAGTCTCAGGAGCAGCATCGGCCTTCGCCCATGCGCTCCGGGTACGGGCGAAGGCATACCTCCCAGCGAGGAAATGAAGATGAAATCCGCTTTCGTCGTCCTGCTAATGACCCTCGCACTGTGCAACTCACCCCTCGTGAGCGCCGCTCCCGCCGCCGACGCCGTTGTGCCCTTCCACGTCGATATCCAGGATCAACAGCTCACTGACCTGCGTAACCGCATCGCGGCAACGCGCTGGCCAGACAAGGAGACGGTGGGCGATCGATCACAAGGTGCACAGCTGGCGAAACTGCAGGAGCTGGTTCGCTACTGGGGCACGAACTATGACTGGCACAAGGCCCAGGCGCAGCTCAATGCCTTGCCTCAGTACACGACCACCCTCGATGGGGTCGCTATCCATTTCATCTGGGTGCGCTCGCCGCAGCCGAATGCTTTACCGATGATCCTGACCCACGGTTGGCCAGGCTCGGTACTGGAGTTCATCAAGGTGGTCGGCCCGCTCACCGATCCGGCCGCTCACGGGGGCAATAGCGCGGATGCATTCGACGTGGTGATCCCGTCGATTCCTGGCTACGGCTTCTCCGGCAAACCGACTGAACCTGGATGGGACCCGGACCATGTGGCGCGGATCTGGGGGCAATTGATGCAGCGGCTGGGGTACTCCCGCTACGTCGCCCAGGGTGGCGACTGAGGCGGCCCCATCACGAGCGCCATGGCACGCCAGTCCGTGCCCGGGTTGCTGGGCATTCACCTCAACCTGCCGGCGACGGTCCCGCCGGAGGCGACCGCTGCTCTCGCTGCCGGTGGTCCCGCGCCTGCGGGGTTTTCCGAGCAGGAGCGCGCGACCTACGACGCGCTGGCCGCATCCATTAAACAGGGCAACCTGGCCTACAGCGCGATGATGGCAGCGCGGCCGCAAATGATCGGCTACGGCGTAACGGACTCCCCGGCATTCCTCGCGGCGTTCATGCTCGGTCACCCGGGATTTGCCAAGTGGACTTATGGCGCCGATCCACAGCAATCGCCAGGCAAGGATGAAGTGCTGGACGACATCACCTTGTACTGGTTGACCAACAGCGGCGCCTCGGCGAGTCGGCTGTATTGGGAAAACAAGGGTCGCAGCCCGCTTTTTTCTGCGGCACAAAAGACCGGTGACATCACACTGCCGGTAGCCGTCACGGTCTTCCCTGATGATGTCTATTTCCCGCCGGAGAGTTGGGCCCGACGCGCCTATCGCAACCTGACCTACTTCCATCAGGCGGCCAAGGGCGGCCATTTCGCGGCCTGGGAGCAGCCGGAGCTCTTTACCGAGGAACTGCGCACGGCGTTTCGGCCGCTGCGCTGAATCACAGGGCCGCTTTCTATCAATTGGGGTCCAGCAACCCGCCGCTCCAGTTGCGTGACACCCGGCTGCCGGTGAATTTCGCTACCCCCATGCCTTGGGGTATCAGGCGATCGCGATAGCGCGTCACCAGCCGCCCCGCTTGTTCGGCATGCAGCACCACTTCGGAAGACGGATCACCCGGCCGCCCGAGGATTCGTGCAAAGCGCTGGCCTTCCTCGACGAAATCCCCCAGCTCTTTTTCGAAGATCAGCACGCCGGGTTGCGGGGCGATGATGGTTTCCATGTGGCCCATTTCCACGGCTTCGACGGGCCAGTCAGCGGGCGCCACTGACTCATCGATGACGCCGCAACCGCACAGCCAGTTGTACAGCCCTTCGGCATCGGACTCGGCAAAGCGGTCGCCGACATCGCCCTGCCCGCGCAGCTCCAGGGTCGCAGCCATGCGCCCTGCAGTGACTCCGTCGCGTATCCACGGGGCAATGATGGTTTCCTCGAAAGAGCCATCGCCGCCGTCATCCCAGATGATCGCCACGTCCATCTTCATCGCCGCCGCCAGTTCGCGGCCACGGGGCCAGAAACTGCGGTGTACGTAGAGGTACGGCAAGGCCTCGTCATCGGTGTGCAGGTCGAGCATCACATCGGCCGGGGCGGCCAGTTGCACCAGTTTTTTTTGCCATTGCTGAACACAGGTCGAAGGTCGTTCCATGGCCGCCGACTGGTCGAACGAGCGATTGAAGTTATGCCCGGTAGCGTCGTGATAGCGGCCGAGAATCCGCCCCTGGCGAAACTGCCCGATGCCCAGTGGATTGGCCTGTGGCACCACGGTCAGGTTGCCCTTGAGCCGGCCTTGGGTTTCGACGATTTGCAGCCGTTGCATCAGCAGGTGCAGGACCAGCATCCCGGCGATTTCATCGGCATGTACGCCGGCTTGCAGGTGTACGTTTGGCCCGCTGCCGTCGCCGGCATAGCGCCAGGCACCGACCCGCACGGCATCGCCGTTGTTGTTGCGAACACTGAACGAAATATCCTGCGGCATTGGCTTTCCCTCCCGTCATGAGCGTTGAAAACGTTGTATCGCTGCTGCCGAGGCTGGTGATTGAACAGGCGTTCAACTAAGCTCGGCATCGTGGAACCTCACCCAAGGACAGCCTTGTGACAACCGATGCCCCGAAAAACCGCCGCGCCGAACCCGATGACCGTCGCGAAATGCTGGTGGCCGCCACCCTGCGCTGCCTGGGTCGCGACGGTCACGCCGGGATTTCCGTGCGACGCATCGCCACCGAAGCCGGAGTCTCCGTGGGGTTGCTCAACCATCACTTCGGCAGCATCGAGGCACTGATCGCCGACACCTACCAGCGGCTCGCCAGCGAACTGACCACCGCCCTGCTCCAGGAAATCGAGCAGGCCGAGACACCCGCGCAAAAGATCGATGCCTTCCTCGAAGGCTCGTTCTCGCCCAGGGTCATGGACCCGAAACTGCTCGGCGTGTGGGTGGTGTTCTGGAGCCTGATCCGTCACTCCGAACACGTCAGCCAGTCCCACGAAAAAAGCTACCGCGCCTACCTCGACCTGATCCGCCAGTTGCTCGACGGGCTGGCCGCCAGCGAAGGCTTCGTGATTCACGACACGCGCCTGGCCGCCATCGGCTTATCGGCGATGCTCGACGGTCTCTGGCTCGAGTGGTGCCTGAACCCCGAGACCTTCAGCGCCGCCAACGGACTCCACATCTGCCGCTGCTGGATAAAGGGGCTGCGTCACGGAGCATTCAGCACCGACGACGTCCTGTGACGGATGCCGGCCGAAGATCATCGCCAGGGTGCCGCTGACCGCGATCAGCCCGGCGCCGATCATCAGCGACATGTCCATCAGCGTGCCCCAGACCAGGCTCGACAAGGCAAACGCCCAGATCAGCCCGGTGTATTCGAACGGCGCGAGCAAGGTCGCGGTGGCGCGGCGGAAACTGGCGAACAACAGGAACTGGCCAATGCCGCCCACCAGGCCGGCGCCGAGCATGCCCAGCCAGGCGGGCGTCGGCGCTGGCGTGTAGGTCCACGGCAGGGCAACCGCCATGCAAACCACGAACACCACGTTGGTGATCAGCATCTGCTCCAGCACTGAGGTCTGGTCATCCACCTGGCGCAACTGGATGTAGGTGAACGCCCAGCACATCGCCGCCAGCAGGGTCAGGACGATCGGCAACGGATCGCTCATGTTGTCGGGGCGACAGGCGATGACCACCCCGACAAAACCGATGATCAGGCTGAACCACTGCCAGCCGCTGGCGCGCTCCTTGAGAATCACCGCCGCCAGCACCGTGACCATGATCGGCGCGGAAAAATACAGGGTGGTCATCTCGGCCAGGGTCAGGTCCCGGGCCGCCGTGTAGTACAGCACCCAGGCGACAATCGACAGCAAGCCGCGCACCACCAGCAGGCGCCGGCTCGGCGAGCGCCAGGCCCGCTGGATCAGGCGCAGGCGCCCCGCCAGCAGCACTGCCACGACCACCACGGCGGCGCGCCAGAACAGAATGGTGACCACCGAATAGTCGGCCACCAGCCACTTGATGACCGCATCCTGCAACGACAGGAATGCGTAACCCAACGTGCACAGGCCAATGCCCTGCAACGACCGGTCAACCCGTGGCGAACTCATCAGGCCGACCTGCGCACGGGCGTCCCGCGTCGCTCGGCAAAGGCAAACAGCGCTTCGATCAGGAAGGTCAGGCAGACATACACCCCGGCCACCAGCAACAAGGGTTCGTACACCTGCAGGGTCTGTGCGCGGACCACGTTGGCGGCGCCGAGCAGATCGATCACGGCGATGGTCGAGGCCAGCGCCGTGGACTTGAGCAGCATCACGGTTTCCCCGGCCAGGGTCGGCAGCAACAGGCGCATCGCCCGGGGCAAGCGTACCCGCAGCAAGGACTGGCGCGCGGTCATGCCGAAGGCCGAGGCCGCTTCCATTTCACCCTTGGGCACTGCCAGCAGGCCACCGCGAATCACTTCGCCGACATAAGCCCCCACCGACACCACCAGAGCAAACACGATGTACCAGTAACCGTCGCGCAAATATGGCCAGAGGAAACTGCCGCGAATCAGCGGGAACTGGGCAAACAGGCTGCCCAGGCCGTAGTAGAAAATGTAGATCTGGATCAGCAACGGCGTCCCGCGGGTGACGCTGGTGTAGAACAGGCTGACCTTGGCGATCACCTTGTTTTTCGAGATCCGCGCCAGCGCCACCAACACCGCCAGGACAAAACCGAACACACTTGCGATCAACAGGATTGCGAGGGTGGTTTGCAGCCCCCGGCCCAACAGTGCCGCGTATTCAACTATCCACGCTGGAATCATTTCATTCTCTCTGCCGGTTCAGTCAACAAGAGGCATCCAGCGACGAATGCGTCGCTCCAACCGTCCCGAAAGATAGTTCGACGCCAAGGTCACCGCGTAATACAACGCGGCAGCCGTGAGGTAGAACAACAGATAGTGGCGCGTCGACCCCGCGCCTTGCTTGGCGGTGTACAGCAGTTCATTGGTGCCGACCACGCTGATCAGCGCACTGTCCTTGATCAGGTTGATCCACAGGTTGGCCATCCCGGCCATGGCGTAAGGCGCCATGATCGGCAGCGTGACCCGGCGGAACAGGCCGAAACCGTTGAGGCCGAATGCCTTGCCCGCTTCGATCTGACCGAAGGGAATCGCCTGGATCGCCGCGCGAAAAATCTCCGAGGCGTAGGCGCCCTGTACCAGCCCCAGCACCACGATGGCCGCCAGCGGACCGCTGACATTGACCACGCCGTAGCCGAGCTGGGTCATCAGCGAGTTGAGGAGCATGGAGCCGACGTAGTACAGCAACAGAATCAGCAGCAATTCCGGAACCGCCCGGAACAACGTGGTGTAGCCGCGCATCAGCGCTGCAATCGGCTTCGGCGCGCCAAGCTTGAGGCACGCCACCACCAGCCCGATGGCCAGCCCGAGTACAAAGGCCCCGGCGGAAATCTGCAGGGTCATCCAGAGCCCCTTCAACAGCGCACTGCCCCATCCTTGTTCGGTGAAATTGATCAGATCGAACATTGCCGGCATATCACTCTCCAGTTGGCGCACATCAAGCACCAGCAGCAGTCCTGTAGGAGCGAGCTTGCTCGCGAAAAACGTTAACGATGACGCGGTCACTCAGAAGAACCGCGGCGCACTTGCGTCCATCGCGAGCAAGCTCGCTCCTACAGGTTTTGCATTTGCCCACAGGTATTGTGTTCAGGTCAGAACGCAGGCTTCACGCTGGTGCCGAAGTAGCTCTGGGACAGCTCGTCGTAGTCCTTGCTCGCCAACAATTCCTGGATGGCCTTGTCGAGTTTGGCCTTGAGTTCGGTGTCGTCCTTGCGCAGGCCGGCCCCCACGCCTTTGCCGAAGATCGGGTCATACGGCACGGTGCCGAGGTAGGCCAGGTCCTTGGCATCCGGGGTCTTGATGAACGCGGCCATGGCGGTGCCGTCGGCCATCATCAGGTCGATGCGCCCGGCAATCAGGTCGGCGTTGGCCGAGTCCTGGGTGTCGTAGTACCTAACGTCGGCGATTTTTTCGTAATAGGTCTTCAGGTAGCTGGCGCTCACGGTCGAGTTCTGCACGCCAATGATCTTGCCCTTGAGGTCATCCGGGTACTTCTTCACCGACGCCTCTTTCGGGCCGACGAGAGCGATCACCGAGTCGTAGTAGGCCTTGCTGAAGGCGATCTGTTTTTCCCGTTCTTCGGTCACCGACATCGAGGAAAATATCACGTCGATCTTCTTCGCCAACAGCGACGGAATGATGCCGTCCCACGCCACTTCCTTGATCTCGCAATCGGCTTTCATTTCGCTGCACAGTTTGTGGATCAGGTCGACTTCGAAGCCCTTCCACTCGCCATTGGCCTGTTTTTCGGTGTACGGCGGATAGGGTTCCGCTGCCACCGCGAACCTGATCGGCTGTGCTTGAGCTGCGCTCATGCCGGCCAGCATTACGCAGGCCGCACCGGTCAACCAGTTTGCAAAACGTCGATTTCCCATGTTGTTTTCCCGTCTTTTTATGATGAGTTAGCGAGTCTGATGAGCGTTGACGAATTGCCGGCAACGCTCGCTGCGTGGGTGTACGAACACTTCGTCCGGCGAACCGGTTTCCTCGATCAGCCCTTGATGCAAATAGGCGACTTTGGAAGAGACATCGCGTGCGAAAGCCATTTCATGAGTCACCAGGATCATGGTCCGGCCTTCTTCGGCGAGGGAGCGGATCACCCGCAGCACTTCCCCGACCAGTTCCGGGTCGAGTGCCGAGGTGGGTTCATCGAACAGCATGACCTTGGGCCGCATGGCCAGGGCCCGGGCGATGGCCACCCGCTGTTGCTGTCCCCCGGAGAGAAACGCCGGGTACTCGTTGCGCTTGGCCGCCAGCCCGACGCGTTCGAGCAGGGCTTCGGCCCGTTCAGTGGCCTCCGCACGGCTTTCACGCAGGACCTGGGTCGGCGCTTCGATGAGGTTTTCCAGCACCGTGCGATGGGGCCAGAGGTTGAAGTTCTGGAACACCATGCCCAGACTGGAACGGATGCGCACCAGCTGCTTGGCGTCCGACACCAGCGGTGCGCCGGGACGATTCTGGTTAAGGTGAATGCTTTCGCCATCGACCAGGATGCGTCCCTGGTCCGGCACTTCGAGCATGTTGATGCAGCGCAGCAAGGTACTTTTGCCCGAGCCGCTGGCACCGATCAGGGAGATCACGTCGCCCTCGCGGGCAGTCAGGGAAACGCCCTTGAGCACTTCGATATTGCCGAAGCGTTTGTGCAGGCCATCGACCTCGATCATGGTCTTGGCCGCGACCGGTTCGACGGTCGAGGTGCTGGTCACTGTGCCGATCACCGGCCGCGGCGCTTCACCATTGAGTACCTGGACAAAGCCGCGAATACGCTGGCAAGCCTGGGCCAGTCGCTCGTCACTCAGGGTGAACGACAGCCGTACAAACCCTTGGGCCGGCTCACCGAATGCCGCCGCATCCAGCACCGAAACACCGGCTTCGCGCAGCAGGCGCCAGGCAAATTCCAGCGAGGTCAGGCCGGTGCCGCGCACGTCCACCAGCACGAACATGCCGGCATCGGGGTTGAGCACGCTGATTCCCGGGCAATTCGCCAGGCCGGACACCACCAGGTCGCGGCGCCGACGATAGATCTCGCGCATGCCGTGGGTGACTTCGTCATGGGACTGCACGGCCTTGAGCGCCGCTTCCATGACAAACCCGGGCAAGCCGTACAGCATGCTCAGCACCAGGGTTTCGACATGGTTGACCAGCACTTCATTGGCCACGACCCAGCCGATGCGCCAACCGGTCATGGCATGGGATTTGGACAGGCTGCCGATCACCACGCAGCGCTCGGCCATGCCCGGCAACGCCGCCAGGCTTTGGTGTTCACGCTCGTAGGCGAGGCTCTCGTAGACCTCGTCCACCACCACCCACAGGTCATGGGCGATGGCGAGGTCGGCGATGGCTTGCAGCTCTTCGCGACCCAGCACCACACCGGTGGGGTTGTTCGGGTTGGAGAAGAAAATCGCCCGGGTGCGCGGGGTAATGGCCTTGGCCAACACGGCGGCATCGAGGCGGAAACCCGAGTCCGCCGCACAGGGCACCCGCACCAGTGTGGCGCCGGACGCCTTGAGCGTCGCTTCGTAGGTCACGTACATCGGATCGAAGGCAATCACTTCGTCACCGGCACCGAGCAGGCACATCGAGGTGGCGAACAAGGCGTTCTGCGCACCAGCCGTGAGAATGACGTTCGACGCCTGCAGTTCGCGGTCGATCAGTTGGCTGTAGCGGCCAGCAATGGCCTCGCGCAAAGCCTGGCGGCCGGCGATCTCGGTGTAGTGGGTATCCCCTTCACGCAAGGCGTGGATGGCGGCATCGGTGATGAAATCGGGGGTGGGGAAATCCGGGTCGCCGACGCTGAGGATGATCACGTCCTCGCCTTTGCGCTGTGCCGCGCTGGCCGCGTAGTGGATATCCCAGGCGGCAACGCCTTGGCCACTGATCCGTTCAACAAAGGGTGAAAACCGCATGCCAGTGCCTCGTTCGAATTGAAGAAACGCAAGCCCGCAACCAGCCGGGGGAAGGTGGCCCCCAACATAGTCCAGACTGAACACTCGTTCAATAGAAAACTCGCGAGGCTTCGCGTTCAGCGCAAACAGGTCGTTTTCACGACAGTCGCGCCGTTTTTCAGCACGGCGCGATCAAGCGACGTGAAACGATTTTGCTGACCGCTCCCAGCACCAGAGCCACGAGAATCAGCCCCGCAGCAACCGCAAACGTCAACCGCATCCCCTGCGCGATGGCCTCAGGTTGCGCCTGCAAAATATCGTCGCTGGCCGTGCCGAAGGCGAACACAGCGCCCATGACTGAGGCGCCCGTGATCAGCCCCAAGTTGCGAGACAGACCGAGCAAACCGGACATCACGCCACGTTGGTCCGGCGCAATATCCGCCATCACGGCGGTATTGTTCGCCGCCTGGAACAGCGCATAACCGGCCGTGAGGACCACCAGCGGCGCGAGGTAGCCGAGTACGCCGACGCTCATCGGCACGGCGGGAAGGATGCAAGCGCCGGTCAACATGGCAATCAGCCCGACCGTGCTCGAACGTTGTGCGCCCCATCGGTCGACCAGCCGCCCGGCGGGTACGCCGGCAAATGCCGCCACCAGCGGTCCGGCCGACATCACCAGCCCGACACTCACCGCGCTCAAACCCATCGCAGCCGACAGATAGAACGGCCCGACCACCAGGGTGGCCATGAGCACCGTGGTCACCAGGCTGCTCATGGCGAACCCTGCGCTGAGCAGCGGATTGCGCAACAACGCCAGTTTGACCAGCGGCGACGCGGCGGTTTGCTCGACGAACACGAACACCATCAAGCCGATTATCGCGACCAGCAGCAGCGCCGTATTGAGCGGGCCGAAGCTGCCGCGTCCAAGGGTCATTGCCAGTGCGTAAGCCAACAGGGTCAGGACCAATACCAGGGTGCCAAGCGCGTCGAAATCGGGTCGAGTGGACGCCTTCTCGTGGCGATCCTCCGGCAAAAAGCGCCAGGCCAGTCCGATCGCCAAGACACCCAAGGGTAGGTTCAGCAGAAAAATCCCCTGCCAGCCCACTTGGACAATCAACACGCCGCCAAGCGTCGGCCCCAGTGAGGTGCCAATCGCCGACATCGTGCCGAGCATGCCCATCGCGCTGCCCATTTTTTCCTTGGGCACCGCCCCGCTCACCAGCGCCATGGTCAGCGCCATCATGGTGGCCGCGCCGACACCCTGTAAGGCCCGGGCGCCAATCAGCAGCCACAGATTGGGCGCCAGGGCACAGAGCAGCGAGGCGACGGTGAACACCGCAATGCCGATCAGCAGCAATCGCCGCCGCCCCAGAAGGTCGCCGAGCCGGCCGACGCTGACAATCAGCGCGGTGATGCTCAGCAAGTAGGCGAGCACCACCCACTGCACGGCCTGGAACGACGCTGAAAACGCCTCGGCCAGTGTCGGTAAACCCACGTTGGCAATGCTGGTGCCCAGGGACGACAGCAGCATGGATAACGACAGGCTGGCCAAGGCGCCCTGAATCGATATGGACTTCATTTTCTCGCGACTCCGCAAATAGTTGTCCCGAGCCTAAGCCTGGCCATAACATGGCGGAAGACGCAGCATTTGCACTTTATGCGTGCATATAACGCCACCCCACTCACAAAACAGTGTGGGAGCGAGCCTGTGGCGAGGGGGCTTGTCGGAACGCCGCACCGCCCCGTTGGGTTGCGAAGCAGCCCCAAAATCTCTGATGCACCAAAGATCTTGTGAGTGCTACGCACTCAAACGGGGCGGTGCGGCGTTCCGACAAGCCCCCTCGCCACAGGGCTCGCTCCCACAGGAATTGATTCGATGCCCGATCTGAATCTGCTGATCACCCTGAACGTGTTGCTCGAAGAAGGCAGCGTGGCCCGCGCCGCGCAGCGTTTGCGCCTGAGCCCGTCGGCCATGAGCCGGGCGCTGGCGCGGTTGCGCGAAACCACGGGCGATCCACTTTTGGTGCGGGCAGGTCGCGGACTGGTTCCCACGCCTCGGGCGCTGGAGCTGCGTGAACGGGTCGGCGCGCTGGTGCAGGACGCCGAAGCCGTCCTGCGCCCCGCCGAGGCACTCGACCTCGATCAACTGGTACGCACTTTCACCCTGCGCACCAGCGATGGCTTCGTGGAAAATTTCGGACCGCCACTGATCGCCCGTATCCACCAGGAGGCGCCCGGTGTCCGCCTGAATTTCGTGCAGAAGCTGAACAAGGACAGCACCCTGCTGCGCGAAGGCGCGGTGGATCTGGAAACCGGTGTGATCGGCGAATCCACCAGCCCGGAAGTGCGGACCCGGATGCTGTTTCGCGACCGGTTCATTGGCGTCGTGCGCAAGGGCCATCCACTGGTTCGAGGTGAGATGACACCCGGGCGTTATGCAGACGCCCGGCACATCCTGGTCTCGCGCCGGGGTCACGAAAAAGGCGTCATGGACGACGCCTTGAATGAACTGGGACTGAGGCGGGACATTGCCACCATTGTCGCCGGTTTCTCTTCGGCAATTGCATTGGCACGGGCTTCAGACCTGGTCGCCAGCGTACCGCAGCGGCACGTCGGCAACCTGTGCCAGGGGATGCATTGCTTTGCCCTGCCCTTCCCCACGCCGCCGATCACGGTTTCGATGCTGTGGCACCCGCGCATGGACGCCGACCCGGCGCATCGCTGGCTGCGCGGTTGTGTGTGGGAGGTTTGCAGCCGGCAATGACCCTCGCCTACTCCTTCAGGATCAGCAGCGATTCGCCTTTTTTCACGATGTACGTTGCCAGTTCCGATGCCTTGCCCTGGCCCACGTTCTTCGCCACATGGGCGACGCCTTCGGGGATGTACAACGAGTCACCGGCCTTGAGCGTCACCGGTGCCCGCCCTTCCAGTTGATACTCGAAGGTGCCGCTGATCACGTGCGCCACCTCTACACCCGGGTGAGCATGTTTGGGCGACGTCACGCCCTTATCGAAGTCCACGAGCACCTGAAGGACTTCGCGATCCGCGGCGCCCAGGTCTTCGCGTACCAGGTCGGTGCGATGCAGGCCCTGCTGCCAGCTTTTCATTGCCGGGGCCGGCTGTGTTTCCTGGGCTTGAGAGAGGCTCGCTACGGTGGCGAGACCTGCGGCGGCCAGAACCAGACCAAGCTTGCCGATGGTGTGACGAGGGTGGATACGCAACATTGTCTTTCCTCCAGTTGAACCACGCCAGGCCGCGTCGAAAGTGGCGCGATGCCGGTGGTTCCATTTGGAGGCCGCCGTGTATCGCCCGGGTGTCGGGAAACGGCGGTTTTGTATGCCCGGGTAACGGCGGGCGTTGCGGATACCTGCGGATACAAACCCCCAGCGGCGGGCACGTCGTTGGTCTTATTCCCCCGCCGCCCCGCGACTGCCCTTGAACGCTTCGCGCCGGGCGCTGCGTTCGGCGATATAGGCGGCACTCGGTTCACTGATCAGGTCTGCGCGGTGCAAGGGCAGCCCGCAATGGGCGCAAAGCGGTCCGAGCCCGGCAGGCTCGCCACAATTGCGGTGGGTATACACCACCGCCAGGCCTTCCTCGGGGGATTTGCACCATGTTTCGCCCCAGGCCCGCAGCGCCAGGACCACCGAGTAGAACGCGTCGCCTTTTTCCGTGAGGTGATATTCGTAGCGTTTTGGCCGTTCGCTATAAGCGCGGCGCTCTACAAGCCCGTCGGTCTCCATGCTCTTCAGGCGCGCCGCGACCATTTGCGGCGTACCGCCGGTCTGCGCCTGGATGTCGTCAAAGCGATGGCTGCCCATGAACAATTCGCGCAGCACCAGCACCGTCCAGCGGTCGCCCACGACGGCTTCGGCCCGGGAAATCGGACACAGGGTTTCAGAAACGGTTGTTTTCACCGACATGCGGTATTGCCTCTTTCCTAGTTACTATGATTATCATATTAACGTAAATCCTGAGCAACTACACTTCATCATCCACGGATTGTCTTGCGGAGAACCGTCATGCCCAACGTCACCTACCCTCTTGACCGGACTGCCTATCTGCTGGTCGACCCCTACAACGACTTTCTGTCGGATGGCGGAAAGATCTACCCCTTGATCGAGCCCATTGCCAAGCAAGTCGGCCTGCTCGACAACCTGCGTACGCTTGATCGCACCATTCGCGCGCTCAACATCCCCGTGGTCATCGTACCGCACCACCGCTGGGAAAAAGGCGACTACGAAAACTGGGATCACCCAAGCCCCACCCAGTGCAAGGTCATGCACATGCATCACTTCGCACGGGGCGAATGGGGCGGCGAATGGCACCCCGACTTCGCGCCGAAGGACGGCGACATCGTCGTGCAGGAGCATTGGGGGTCGAGCGGTTTTGCCAATACCGACCTCGATTTCCGCCTCAAGCAAAAGGGTATCACCCACGTCATCATCGTCGGCCTGCTGGCCAATACCTGCATCGAGGCAACCGCCCGTTACGCTCAGGAACTCGGCTATCACGTCACCCTGGTACGGGATGCGACCGCCGCCTTCAAGCCGGAGATGATGCATTCGGCCCATGAGTTGAACGGTCCGACCTTCGCTCACGCCATCCTGACCACCGACGAACTGGTTGCCGCGCTGGCACAGGGAGGTGAGTGATGCAGTTGACCGGCAAACTGCTGATCGGCGCCAGTGATGTCGCTGCCCGCGAAGGCACCCTGAGGGCGCTCAATCCCGCAACCAACCAGCCGATTGAACCGGCGTTCGCACTGGGTAGCGTGGCCGATGTCGACCGGGCTGCGACCCTGGCCGATGAAGCGTTTGATGTTTACAGCCATACCTCGCTCGCCGTCCGAGCGGAATTCCTTGAACGCATCGCAGACAATCTCGATAGCGTGCGCGAGGCGCTGGCTGAACGCGCCGCCCTCGAAACCGGGCTGCCGCAAGCGCAGCTGGAAGGCGAGGCAATCAAAGCCGCCACCCAGTTCCGCCAGTTCGCCGATGTGGTGCGCACGGGCCGTTTCCTGCAATTGGCCATCGATCCTGCACAACCGGAGCGCCAGCCACGCCCGCGCATGGACCATCGCCTGCAAAAAATCGCCATCGGCCCGGTGGCAATCTTCGGCGCGAGCAACTTCCCCATCGCCTACTCGGTGGCCGGTGGCGATACCGCGTCGGCGCTGGCGGCGGGTTCGACCGTCATTCTCAAGGCGCACAACGCGCATCCCGGCGCCTCGGAAATCCAGGCCCGCGCTATCCGCCAAGCGGTGCAAGACAGCGAATTGCCCGAAGGCGTGTTCTCGATGGTACGTGGCTCCGGCAATGCCATCGGCGAAGCGCTGGTCGATCACCCGCTGATCAAGGCCGTGACCTTCACCGGTTCCGAACAAGGTGGCATGGCGCTGTATCGGCGTGCGCAGTTACGTCCCGAGCCGATTCCGGTTTTCGCCGAAATGACCAGCGTCAACCCGACCTTCATCCTGCCCTGGGCTCTCGCCGAACGCGGCGCGCAAATTGGCGATGGCTTTGTCGAGCGCATGCTGGTCAACGTCGGGCAAGCCTGCCTCAAACCAGCGATTCTGGTGGCCGTTGAAGGTGCCGGTTTTGCAGCGCTGCGCCACGCCATGAGCAAACGCGTGAGCGAAGCACCGGCACGCACGATGCTGACACCGGGCATCCATGGGGCGTACCTGAACGGTCTGTGCACAATGGAAAACGCCGGCGCCCGACTCGTCGCCGTTGGTTCGACATCGAGCGCGGAGGTGGATGGCCGCTCAGCGCTGTTTGAAGTCGATGGCCAACACTTTCTCGCCGAACCGTTGCTTTCACAGGAGGTATTCGGTCCTTCAGCGCTGCTGGTGAAGGTCAGGGATGAAGCAGAACTGTTGAGGGTCGCGCGTTCATTCAAGGGGCAACTCAGCGCGACCCTGCATCTGGAACAGGACGATTTGCCACTGGCCCGTCGCTTGCTGCCAACCCTGGAGCGACGCACCGGGCGCATCGTGGTCAACGCCTTCGCCCATCCACAGGAAGTGTGTTTTGCCACCGTGCATGGCGGGCCGTTTCCGGCCACCTCGGACAGTCGTTTTACTTCGGTTGGCATGACCGCCATCGAGCGCTTCCTGCGCCCGGTGGCTTATCAGGGCTTTCCCGATGCCCTGCTGCCGGAGCCTCTGCGCGAGGGTAATCCGTTGGGGCTGCCGCGAGTTGTGGATGGTCATTGACGAAAAAAAGACGAACATTCTTTCTGTGGTGAGGGAGCTTGCTCCCGCTGGGGCGCGAAGCGGCCCCAAAAATGGGACTGCTACGCAGTCCAACGGGAGCAAGCTCCCTCGCCACAGGTTCTTTATTGTTCGCTCTGTCTCTTGAATGAACGGAATTACGCTCCTGTCAGTTGTTTTTCGCCAGCCTGGTATCGCCGCTGTCCCAACCACCGCCCAGGGATTTGTAGATCGCCACAATGGCGCGGTACTGATCGGTTTCACCCAGTGCCTGGGCATCCTCGGCGTTCAGGCGCTCACGTTGTGCGTCCAGCAGCACCAGATAGTCCACCACCCCTTCCTTGTATTGCGTCGCCGCCAGATCAGCCGCTGCGCGACTCGACTCGCTTTGCTTGATCAACGACAGCAAGCGTTGCTGGCGTTTACCGTAGTCGCTGAAGGCGTTTTCCGATTCCTCCAGTGCGAGCAACACCTGTTGCTCATAGGTCGCCAATGCACCCTCGGCGTCGGCGTTTGCGCCACGAATGCGTGCCCGCACACTGCCCAGGTCAAACGCGGCCCAGGTGATGCTCGGCCCAAGGCTCCAGGCGCGGGCGGCACTGGAACCGATTTGTGAACCACGCCCCGCCGTGAATCCCAGGAACCCGCTCAAGCTCACCCGTGGAAACAGGTCGGCGGTGGCCACGCCGACATCAGCCGTTGAAGCCGCCAACCGGCGCTCTGCCGCGAGCACATCCGGGCGCCGACGCAACAGTTCGCCGGGATCGCCAATCGGCAACGCCTTGGCGATGGCCGGCAAATCCTTTGGACTCAAGTCGATGCTCAGGGTGTCCGGGCGTTCGCCCAGCAGCGTGGCGATGCGGTTTTTGTCGCGTACCTGTTCCGCTTGCAGTTGCGGCACGCTCGCCTCGACCGCCGCCAATCGGGCATCGGCGCGCACCACGTCGAGTTCGTTACCCACGCCAGCGTCACGCAGGCTCACCGTCACGGCGCGCGATTCGCTTTGATTCTTCAGGTTGGCCAGGGCGATCTTTTCCCGCAGTTGCGCACCGCGCAGCTGACCATAGGCGTCCACCAACTCGGCGATCATGGTCACCCGCAGTTGGTACAGGTCCGCCGCCGTGGCGTCTTCCCGGGCATCACTGGATTCCAGTTCACGCTGGATGCGCCCGAACAGGTCGATCTCCCAGGCCATGTCCAGGCCCAGATCGTAGCGCTCGATGTTGACCCGATCCACGCTCTGCCCCGGCACTTGAGCCTTGCCCTGCTGGCTGCTGACCCGGCTGGTGACCACCGGCAGATTGTCGTTGCTGACGTCATCGCGGATGGCCCGGGCGGCTTTCCAGCGGGCGAAGGCCACGCGCAAATCGCGGTTGCCATTGAGCGCTTTGCCGACCAGCTGATTCAGTGTGGGGTCGTCGAATTGCTGCCACCACACCGTTTCGAAACGCGTTTGATCGTAGTTGGCCCCTTGTGCCGACACGACATGCGCTGGCGCCGTGTCGGGCGTTTTGTAATCCGGCCCTACGGTGCAGGCGGCCAATGCCGCAACCAGGAGGCTGGGAAGGAAGAGCTTGAAAGCGTTCATCAGTGTGCCTCCGAATCAATAACGTTGAGCGAGTGAACCCGGGCCGCCTTGCGCGCGGCTTTACGTTCGATGTAGCGACGAATGAGGACGAAGAACACCGGCGTCAGCAGCAGCCCGAAGAAGGTCACCCCGAGCATCCCGGAGAACACCGCGACACCCATGGCGCGGCGCATTTCCGAACCGGCTCCGGTGGAAGTCACCAACGGAATCACCCCCATGATGAAAGCGATCGAGGTCATCAGGATCGGCCGCAAACGCATGCGGCAGGCGTCCAGCACGGCATCCAGCGGCGACAGGCCCTGGTCCTGCCGGTCCTTGGCGAACTCGACGATCAGGATCGCGTTCTTGCACGCCAGGCCCACCAGCACGATCAAGCCGATCTGGGTGAAGATGTTGTTGTCGCCCTTGGAAATGATCACCCCGGCAATCGCCGACAACAGGGTCATCGGTACGATCAGGATCACCGCCAGCGGCAGGCTCCAGCTTTCATACAGTGCCGCCAACACCAGGAACGCCAGCAGGACGCAGAGCGGGAACACCAGCAATGCGGTGTCACCGGACAAAATCTGCTGGTAGGTCAGGTCGGTCCACTCGTAGGTCATGCCGTTGGGCAGTTCTTCCTTGAGCAGTTTCTCGATGGCTTTCTGGGCCTGGCCGGAGCTGAAGCCGGGAGCCGCCGCACCGTTGATTTCCGCACTGATGAAGCCGTTGTAGTGCATGACCCGATCAGGCCCCGACGTCGGGCTGACCTTGATGAACGTGGCGAGCGGGATCATTTCCCCATGATCGTTGCGCACCTTCAACTGGCCGATCTGCTCCGGTTCCAGGCGGAATTGCTGGTCAGCCTGAACGTTGACCTGATAGGTGCGGCCGAAACGGTTGAAGTCGTTGGCATACAGCGAGCCCAGGTACACCTGCAACGTGTCGAAGATATCGCTGACGGCCACGCCGTGGGTCTTGGCTTTTTCCCGATCGATAGCGGCGTCGACCTGCGGCACGTTCACCGTGAAGCTGGTGAACAGATTGGCCAGTTCCGGAACGCTGCGGCTCTTGGCGATGACGTTCATGGTCTCTTTGTACAGGGCTTCATAGCCCAGGTTGCCGCGGTCCTCGATCTGCAGTTTGAAGCCACCGATGGTGCCCAGGCCTTGAACCGGCGGTGGCGGGAACACGGCGATGTAGGCGTCCTGAATGCTGCCGAATTTGGCGTTCAGCGAAGCGGAAATCGCCTTAGCCGACAGGCTCGGGTCTTTGCGTTCATCGAAGGGCCGCAAGCCGATAAAGGCGATACCGGCGTTCGGGCTGTTGGTGAAGCCATTGATCGACAGACCGGGGAACGCCACCGCGCTGTCAAAGCCAGGCTCGTTCATGGCGATGCTGCTCATGCGCCGGATCACCGATTCCGAACGATCAAGGCTGGCGGCGTCCGGCAGTTGCGCGAAGGTCACCAGGTACTTTTTATCCTGGGTCGGCACGAAACCGGTCGGCGTGGTGCTGAAGCCCATGTAGGTCATGGCGATCAGCCCGGCATACACCAGCAAGGCCACGCTGCTGCCACGAATGACCTTGGCGACGGCAACCACATAGCCATGGCTGGCTTTTTCGAATACGCGGTTGAAGGGTTTGAACAGCCAGCCACCGAACAGACGATCCAGGACTTTGGAGAAACGGTCTTTCGGCGCACCGTGAGCCTTGAGCAGTACCGCGGCCAATGCCGGCGACAGGGTCAAGGAGTTGAACGCCGAGATCACCGTCGAGATGGCAATGGTCAGGGCGAATTGCTTGTAGAACTGGCCCGTCAATCCGGAGATAAATGCAGCAGGGACAAACACCGCGCACAACACCAGCGCCGTGGCGATGATCGGCCCGGTCACCTCGCCCATGGCTTTCTTGGTTGCCTCGATCGGCTCCAGGCCCAACTCGATGTTGCGCTCGACGTTCTCCACCACCACGATCGCATCATCGACCACGATCCCGATGGCCAGCACCAGACCGAACAGCGACAGGGCATTGAGCGAGAAGCCGAACAGATGCATCACGGCAAAGGTGCCGATCAACGACACCGGTACGGCCACCAGTGGAATAATCGAGGCGCGCCAGGTTTGCAGGAACAGGATCACCACCAGCACCACCAGAATCAGTGCTTCGAACAGCGTGTGAACCACCGCTTCAATCGAACTGCGCACGAAGATGGTCGGGTCGTAGACGATCTCGTAGTCCATGCCTTCCGGGAAGTTCTTCTTCAGCTCGGCCATCTTCGCCCGCACCTGATCGGAGACGTCGATCGCATTGGAACCCGGGCGCTGGAAGATCGGCATCGCCACCGCTTCCTGGTTATTGAGCAAGGCGCGCAGGGCGTACTGGTTAGAACCGAGTTCAATCCGAGCTATGTCCTTGAGGCGAGTGATTTCGCCGTCCGGACCACTGCGGACAATCACGTTCTCGAATTCCTCCTCGGTGACCAGCCGCCCCTGGGAGTTGATCGACATCTGGAAGCTGGTGGCGTTGGGCGCAGGCGGTGCGCCCAGTTGGCCGGCAGCGACCTGACGGTTCTGTTCACGGACCGCGTTGACCACGTCAGTCGCGGTCAGGTTGCGTGAGGCGGTCTTGTTCGGATCGAGCCAGATCCGCAGCGAGTAGTCGCCAATACCGAACATCTTCACGTCACCGATACCGCTCAGGCGCGACAGCTCATCCTTGACGTTGAGGATCGCGTAGTTGGACAGGTACAGCATGTCGTAGCGTTTGTCCGGCGAGGTCAGGTGCACCACCATCGTCAGCTCGGGCGACGCTTTGTCCACGGTGATACCAATGCGCGTCACTTCTTCGGGAAGCTTTGGCTCGGTCCGGGTCACGCGGTTCTGCACCTGCACCTGGGCGTTGTCCAGGTCAGTGCCGAGGGCGAAGGTCACCGTGAGGGTGAGCCGGCCATCGGCCGTGGACTGCGAATACATGTACAGCATGTTCTCGACGCCGGTGATGGCTTGCTCGAGTGGCGCGGCCACGGTTTCGCCGATGACCTTAGGGTTGGCGCCCGGGTAGTTGGCGTGGATGACCACGGTGGGTGGCACCACCTCGGGGTATTCACTGATCGGCAACTGGAACAGCGCGATGGCGCCGGCGATCAGGATCAGCAGCGACAACACCGCAGCGAAGATCGGCCGCGTGATAAAGAATTGTGAGAACTTCATGACGGTGTTCCTTTATCCGCGAGGCGAAACGGTTGTATCCGTTTTCACCAGTGCCGGGGACGGAGCGGCGGGCTGATTACCCGCCTCGATGGCCTGGCGTTGACGAGCCAGGGTGGCGACGGTTTCTGCGTCGGCCATCGGCGCGTCCTGCGGCGCGACCACCGCGCCGGGACGAACCCGTTGCAGGCCGTTGATGACGATGCGGTCTTCTTTCTGCAAACCGCTACGCACGATGCGCAAGCCTTCGAGCTTCGGTCCCAGATCGACGCTGCGGTACACGGCCTTGTTGTCCTGGTCGATCACCAGCACGAACCTCTTGCCCAGGTCGGTGCCCACCGCTTCGTCTTTGATCAGCAGGCCGGCATAGGCCGCGCTGCCCACCAGTTTCAACCGGGCGTACAGCCCCGGGGTGTATTGGCCATCGGCGTTATCGAACACCGCGCGACCACGGATGGTGCCGGTCTTGGGATTGACCTGGTTGTCGACGAAGTTCATCTGCCCCAGGTGGCTATTGCCCTCCTCGTTCGACAAGCCCATGTACACCGGCGTGGATTGACTGCGCTGGCCTTGACGGGAGAGCTGGCCGTACTTGAGGAACAGGCGTTCGTCGGCATCGAAATAGGCGTAGACCTTGTCGGTGGAGACCACGCTGGTCAGCGCCGAGGTGTCGGCGGTGACGATGTTGCCGGCGGTGATTTCGGCACGGCTGACCCGGCCGCTGATCGGCGCGGTGACGCGGGTGAAGCTCAGGTTCAGGCGTGCCAGATCGAGTTGCGCCTGCACGGCATCGACGGCGGCCTTGGCTTCCTGGGCGGTGGTGTTGCGGGTGTCGGCCAGTTCTGCAGAAATCGCATTGCTGCTCAACAGGCGCTGACCGCGTTGCGCTTCATTGCCAGTTCGAACCAGCGTGGCGCGAGCTTGCTGCAACTGCGCTTCGAGGCGATGCACTTCGTGTTCGAACGGCCGTGGATCGATCTGGAACAGCAAATCCCCTTTCTTGACCGACTCGCCATCCGTGAAGGCGACACGATCGATCTGCCCCGAGACCCGCGGGCGAACCACGACGGTTTCCGGCGCTTCCAGACGGGCGGTGACTTCATCCCATTCGGTAATGGGTTGCTCGAGCACTTTGGCGACCGTGACAGGTGGTGCACCAGGAGCCTTGGCGGCATCGGGTGCGTGGCCGCAAGCAGTGATGGCCGCCAGGGTCAGGACAGCAAGGGGATAACGCAAAGGTTTGAGTGACTGTTCCATGGGTAGTGTCCGCCTGACGGTTTAGGGGTTGGAGAATTCTCGGCCGCACAGGGGGCAGCGACGAATTGAACGGAGTGAACTTGGTTATCATCATTAATGATGACTGTCATGTATAAGCACAAAAAAAATGAATACTCAGATCAAGCCTATGAATTAACCGGTTTTTTACTGCAAGCCGTCAGACTGACGACCGAGCAAATGGAGTCCAGTGCGGGTCCAAGCGTTTGCGCTACCTGCAAGGCTCGGGTGGTCGGTTCCATTTTGTGGCCAATGCGTTTAAACAGAGGGTCGTTGAACAGCGTACGCAATCGACTCAATGCGCCGCTGACCGCCGGCTGGCCCAGGGCAAGCTTTTCTGCGGCGCGGGAGACATTGCGCTCCTGAATGAGCGCCTCGAAAACCACCAGCAGATTGAGGTCGATACTGCGCAGATCATTACGTTTCATGGGTCAGCACCCTGTGAGATGTTTTGACTGGAGCCACGGGCCCGGAACCTGCAAAGCCATTGCCGCGAATTTATATTACGATCATAATAAATACCAGCCCCTCAGCAAAAATTTGCCAGGGCGCTCATCGGATGACAGGACCCCACTCATGAAAGTGACGAAAGACCAGGCAGCAGCCAACAAGGAAGCGATCCTCGGCGCGGCCTCGAAGATGTACCGGGAAAAAGGCATTGATGGCATCGGTATCGGCGAACTTTCCCGCTCGGTGGGCCTGACCCACGGCGGCTTTTACGGACAGTTCCCCGGCGGCAAGGAGCAGTTGGCGTCAGAGGCGGTCAGCCGCACGTTCGAAACCAACATCGAAGACTGGCGAGCGGCTAAATCGATCCCTGAACTGCTCAAGGGTTACTTGAGCCAAAGCCACCTGAGCAACTGGACCGAAGGCTGCCCGATCCCCGCCCTGGGCGCCGATGTCGCGCGTAATGGCGGTGCCATCAGCCACTCGTTCACCCAAGGCGTGCAGACCCTGATCGAAACGCTGCTGCCATTGGTCGATGGCGAAACCGATGATGAAAAGCACGAGGAAGCCTTGCGTATCCTGTCCTCGATTACCGGGGCCATACTGATCGCCAGGGCCCTGGACAACCCTCGGTTGTCGGAGCAGTTTCTGCAATCGGTGATTAATGCCTGGCCTGCCAGCCCCGAGGCTTGATAAGCCTGGATGATTGCCAGAGCCCTGGGTGTCTCGGATAGACCGCACCTTGCTCTGCAAAAAACCAGAGATACAAGTCATAAATGAGGAGTCGCCATCAGCGCTCCAGGCAGCTTCAACAAGTCTGAACTAGCTTTACCTGCAAGTTTCGAGTGCCTGGAGTTCTTCCTGCTAGCGATCCACTGCCTACCGGCAAGGAGTTGTGATGCGCGCCACAGCGTTTTCGGTCGGTGGACCTGCCCCTTGGTTCCAGTGCCGCACTCAACAAAGAGAGCGCTTTCATTTCGACACTATTGCCGGTCGGTATGTAGTGCTTTCTTTTTTTGGTTCTGCGGCTGATCCCGCATCAATTAAAGTTCTGGAAGGTGTTCGGGCCCATCGCCAGCGGTTCAATGACGATCACGTCTGCTTCTTCGGTGTTTCCGTAGATCCAGATGATGAAAAGCTCAAGCGGGTAGAAAGTTCGATACCTGGCATGCGCTTCATCTGGGACTTCGATCGGTCAGTCAGTAAGCTCTACGGTACATTGCAGATAGACGGCAGCATCAGGCAAATGACCTATGTGCTGGATCCTGCGTTACGTGTCCTGGCCATCGTCCCGATAGAGACGCCGGTTGATAACCATGTACCCTCTTTAATGCGTTTTCTGGATAGATTACCCGCACTGGCACCGCCACATGCCGCCACTCCACACGCACCAGTCCTGGTGATTCCCCGTATATTTGAGCCCAAGCTGTGTAAAGCACTAATAAGTTACTACGACGAACGTGGCGGAGAGGAATCCGGGTTTATGGTGGAGCAGTCGGGTAAAACCGTCCACATCACCGACCATGGCCACAAGCAACGTCGTGACTGCAATATTGAGGACGAGGCTCTATCCAAAGCATGTTCGTTGCGTATAGCCAACCGTTTGCTTCCAGAGCTACATAAAGCGTTCCAGTTCAATGCCACTCGAATGGAGCGCTATCTGGTGGCCTGCTACAACAGCGATGAAGGCGGGCATTTCCGGCCCCATAGGGATAACACCACGAAGGGAACAGCGCATCGCCGTTTTGCCGTTTCCCTGTTTCTTAATACGGGAGAGTACGAAGGCGGTTTTCTGCATTTTCCAGAGTTTGGAAAAGCGCTTTACAGCGCTCCAACAGGAGGGGCTGTGGTGTTTTCGTGTTCACTTTTGCACGAAGCCACTACTGTAACCCAAGGTCGCCGTTATATGTTTCTCCCGTTTCTATACGATGATGCTGCTCGCGTCGTTCGAAAAGAGAATCTCCCATTTCTTGACCGCTGACTCGTGCTCAACACAATTGTTCGTGCGGTTGCGGATGGTCCAGGCCACGGCGATCTGGCCGGTCAGGGATTCGCCGCGGGCCTCGCCCCACAGCGTGTGGGCGAGGATTACAGCTGCTTGATCGGACGCCTCTTCGATAATCTCGGCGTCAGTGACCGCTTTCGATTGCCTCCCAGTCGGGTTACCTGGTTGTCATAGGGGTTCTCTAATGCTTGAAATTGTGGCGGGTTGAGACTATCAGTGAGGTTCAATCCTTCGAGGGCAAAGCAATGCCAACGACTGAAGAAGCTGTGTACGCAGCAGCCAGGCTTCGCGCCCGCAATCGGGGAGAAAACGAAACTATGGCCGCAGTCAAGGCACTCGATGCGGTGGCGATACTTAAAGAAACTCTATCTGGAGATAAGTACCAGGAAGCGCTTGAGAAACTCTATCTTGAGTACTCAACACCTTGATTTATCTGTGCCGCATTCACCTGCGGCACACCTCGTTCAAACCAGCCAATCGCCTCTGTGCCGCAGCCACGGCAGAAAACAGCGCCCGACGCATGATGAAGAAGTCGTAGGAATACAGGCATAGTGAATCGCCACACCTATGCCTCGATGATGCTATCTGCTGGCGAGAATCCAATGTGGGTAGCCAGGCAACTCGGCGTAAGCGTCCGGCCAAGACGCTCCCTCGAAATCACAATCAGTCGGGACTTTCTAAACCCGTCTACCAACACAGCTGTCGCAGAGAAATTTCAAAATTTTTGAACCGAGGTTAATCTTCTACCCCTTCGACTATGACGCAAGGACAGCTGATGGCCCTCACCAGTGAAATCTCTCCATATAACCCTCAGTGGCCGCTACTTTTTACCGCCGAAAACCGACGAATAGCGGAGGGCTTCGGTGCTGAGCTTATCGGAACTCATCATATTGGTAGCACCGCCGTTCCGGGGCTTTCTGCCAAACCAGAAATCGACATCTTGGTTGTGGTGTTGGAGCATATAAATGAGGCGGCTCGTAGCGAGTTCATGCGTACATTGGGCTATGTGCGGGGAACAGATCTTTCCGCCGGACACCACTTTTATCGTCGCGATGTTGATGGGGCGAGAACTCATAAAATACACGTGTGCGTTGCTGGTCATGAACAGATTGCACGAATGTTACGTTTCCGCGACCTGTTGAGAGAAGACAGCACTATCCGCAAGCAATATCAGAATTTGAAGCTGCGGCTCGCAGCTAACAACCGGGGAGGCATTGCTGAATATCTCGCGCATAAGGCGCCCTACATTGACGCCTTGATGGATATGCACCTAGGGGATTAAGTCCGTGTTCATATCAGTTCTCCAGAGCTAAACGGGTATCCACTGATGCGGCAGCAGCTCAGCAACCTCACTCGCCCGCTGCGTCGGCAGACGTGTGAGAACATCCTTCAAGTAAGCATACGGATCATGCCCGTTGAGCCGCGCCGACTGGATCAAACTCATGATCGCCGCCGCACGTTTACCGCTGCGTAACGAGCCCGCGAACAGCCAGTTCGAGCGTCCAAGAGCCCACGGCCGGATTTGATTCTCGCACCGGTTGTTATCGATAGGCACATCGCCGTCATCGAGAAAGCGCGTCAGCGCTATCCAGCGTTTGAGGCTGTAATCCAACGCTTTGGCGATGGCCGATCCCTCAGGCACAAGCTGCCTCTGAGCGATCATCCACGTATGAAGTGCGTCGATGATCGGCCCTGCTTTGTCCTGCCGTATGCACTGCCGGATATCCGGCTCCAGTTCGCGCGCCTCTCGCTCAACTTCGTACAAGGCTGCGATGTAGTGCAGCGCTTTTTTCGGCAATCTGGCTCTTGTTGGTCGCGTGTAAATCGAAGAACTTGCGGCGCGCATGCGCCATGCAGCCGATTTCCGTAACGCCCAGCTCAAAGCCTGCCTTGTAGCCGGCATTATGTTTTGCAACTCATAACGCTGGTTATGTTGCGGCCTGAGTTATGTTGCGGGGGTAAGGGGCGCCGCCTCCCAATCGGGAGTCCGGCGCAAAAAGTGGCACATAAATTCATGCTACAACCCCCGCATGAACGCCATGAGAGATGCTGAATTCGGTCGCAGGCGCACAGCCTTAGGCACATTTGTCCCGTCCAAACATGCAAGCGCCTTGGCCTTCATTTCGAGATCGACTTCCGCGTAGATGTGGGTTGTGTCCAAGGAGACATGCCCGAGCCAGGCCCGAATTGTATTGATATCGACCCCGGCTCTTAACAGGTGAACGGCGGTCGTGTGTCGAATAGTGTGCGGGCTGATGCGCCTATCTTGCATGGAATCAACCCGCTTGCCGGCTGCTCGTCCATACACCGACACAACGCGATACATGCCGAATCGAGTCATGGGATTCCCGGTACGACCTATGAATACGCGATCCTCTGTTCTGCGTTCGACGATGAGTGGCCGCAGCGCTGTAGCTGTTACTGCCCACAGGGGGCATACGCGCCATTTGTTTCCCTTACCCAGAATGCGCACGGAGGGTGAAGTCCCAAGTTGCAAATTACCAACGCTGAGGCAGGCAGCTTCGTCAGCGCGGGCGCCAGTGTTGTATAGAAAAAGCAAAATCGCATAGTCCCGTGCACCCTGGCTCGTAGCTCGATTAGGTGCCCGGAGCAGAGCCTCCACTTCTGGCTTGTCGAGATAGTGGATGACTGCCTGGGTAGTTTTTTTGAACGGGATAGAACGGATCTCTGAGCACCACGCCAAATGCTCTGGCGATCGCATAGCGATGAAACGCCCTAATGAATGAATCGCGCAGAGCCGCTGGTTGCGCGTGACAATGCCACAACCGCGCTCGTGTTCGACGTGTTCAAGGAATGCGCGCACGATGGCGGGCGATATGTCGAGCACCGACAAATGGTCGATTGCCACCGAGGCTTTTCGACTGACAAATGGAAGCAGGAGGGTCAGCGTGTCGCGGTAACTGATCTGAGTGTTGTGGGAAAGGTTGCGCTCGGCGACCAGATACTCCAACAAGAAGCGACGTACCCATGCCCCGAGGCGATTGCGGTCAATCATGATCAATCTCCTGGCCTGAATAAATGGCAAATCGGCGACTAGCTTCGTGCAACAGTTCGGGAGTCATGTGCAAATAGCGCTGAGTCGACCTTATGTCGACGTGCCCCAGATACGTTGCCAATTGCGGCAATAGCCGCTGTACATCCTTGCCGGTGCGATACCATCCCAGTACACGATGTACGGCGGCTGTATGCCGCAGATCATGGAGGCGCGGAGGCCGTAGCTCGCCTGTTGGGCGAGCAATGCCTGCCGCCAAACGAACGCGTTGGAACAGAGTTATGACGTATTGGTAGTTCAGGCGATGGCCAGTACGAGTGCACAGCAGGGCAGAGTCTTGGCCTAGTGGAAGTGCTAGCGCGCAACGTTGTCGTAGATAGACTCGCAGTTTCGATGCCAGCCTGGGCCCAATCGGCACCAGCCTTGTCTTATAAAACTTTGTGTCACGAACGGTGATGATTCGCTGCTCGAGGTCGACGTCACAGAGGTTTAGTCTGATCGCCTCGCCGACGCGCAACCCAGCACCGTAAAGGATCAGCAGGAGGGTTCTGTATGTCGCAGCTTGAAGGCGACTGAGCGAGGTACTCAGTATGACGGTGGCATCTAACAGGTGCTGTATTTCTGCGGTGGCATAGACATAGGGCGTCTGTGCCGGTGGAAGCTGTGGTGGTCGTTCCGGCAGGGGCGAGATCGTTGCGTGGCCACGTGCGATTGCGAAGCGATAAAAGCTAACAAGTAATCCTCGCTTCGTCTTCCACGTAGCGCTTAGCTCACCGTGCCCGTGCAGAAATGCGGCTACTGCCTCTGGAGTAACTTCGGGGAGCGGTAGGTTTCCAGTCTCACGTGCAAACTGACGCAGCACTCTGGCACTGCTATTCAGGCCCACGCCTTGGGCACGACGGACAGCCACGTAGGCATTGACTACGTCCAAGGTTCTCATAGCAGGTCTCCCAGGTCGAAGTCACCGACTTCACGTAACGAGACCAGATCCACCTTGGTGTACGTCATTGTCGCCGATGTGCTGCGGTGGCCAAGGTGGTCGCCAATCTCCTTGAGACTCAGCCCATTGGCGAGCAGCCTGGCCGCGCATGCATGTCGAAGCGCGTGCGGCCCCAAATGTGCAGCTTGTATGTTGAGCAGGCGCAATCTGCCGCTGACGATGTTGTATAGCCCAGCAGCGGAGATGGGGATTCGCGGCGCCCGAGTTCGGATGAATATCTCAGGGTGCAGTACCTTCGGACGCACTGTGTCGACGTATTGCGCTAATGCCTCAGCCACTGTGGAGACCAATGGGTAAACCTGCGGCTGACGGCGCTTCAATCGCCAAATACGCAATTGGCCAGCAGCCCAGTCGATCTGATCCAACCGGAGTGCGGCAACTTCTCCTCGGCGCAAACCGTAGATGGCGAGAAGCATCAGGATGGCTCGGTCGCGCACATCGAGTTCAGAACTTGAATTTGTAGTTGCGAGTACTCGCTGAACATCCTCCCAGCTCAGCGCATAGGGAAGTGACTCCAGGGCGTAATGTCGCGGGGAGCGGATCGAGTCGGCCAATGTACTGCTGCATGTTCCCTGCGTTGCCGCGTAGCGCAGGAATACCCGCAACATTGTTGCGACGTGCCCTGCCGAAATTCGCGACCACCGTTGCGCACCGTAGGTGATGAAGTAGGCATCAATATCCTCGGGGCTAAGCGTCGAAAATCGGCGGCCTGTGTTGAAGCACCAGCGCAAAAAGGTTGCCGCTCGACTGCGCCATTGACTGATGGTACATGGTGTCAAACCGCGTTCATCCCGCATCCACGAGACGAAAAGCTCAAGATTCTCCTCGAATGGAATTGGCTCCGCCGTTGGCTCTTGCCACCAGCCTAGGAACTTAAACCAAGGTCTTGCGGTGTTTATCAACGTCGTAGCAGTTGCAGGAGAATTGGCCGGCAATGGCCCTTCGTGAATGATCTGGCGCAGCCGTGACGAATTGATTGCATTGAGGTCGCTTGGCTGCACCCGCTCGGCGATCCAAAGCAAGCAGCACGCCTTCAAGTAAAGGGAGGCATGCGTACAGCCCTGCTCAGCACAGTGCTGTAGATATCGCTCGCGTTCAGCGGCCAGCGATCCCGCACGATGGCGTTTACAGGCAGCGTTTGAAGAATAGATATTCTCGAACATGGCAGACACTCCAGGGGATGAAGGTCTACCAAGGCGCTGCAATTTATGTTGCGTCAATCGCCTATCGACAACAGAGAAACTGCCTATTCGCTCGGTCGGGATCACATAACTCAGGCCGCAACATAACCAGCGAAGTCATCGCAGACCAGCTTGCCGTTCCAGTGGCCGAGGAAGTTTCGAGCATGTTCGCCAGCACGGCTCGGGCTGAAGTCGTAAACAACCGCCGCCAGCTCGGAGAACTGACTCGTGGCGTAGGCCCAGACGTAAGCGCGATGAGTTTTCTTCGCGCCGGGCATCAGCATTTGTACCGGCGTTTCGTCAACGTGAACGACCCCGTGCGTCAGCACGGCTTCGCGTAGCGCATCGACTAGCGGCTGTAATTGCACGCCGCACTTGCCCACCCACTGCGCTAGGGTCGAACGGGCGATGGGCAACCCGGCACGTCCGAAGATTTTCTCTTGGCGATACAGCGGCAGATGGTCGGCGAACTTGGCCACCATGAAGTGGGTGAGCAGGCCCGTTGTCGGTATGCCTTTGTCGATAACATGCGCCGGTACCGGCGCCTGGATCAGCGTTTCGCATTGTTCGCAGGCCCATTTCCCACGAATGTGGCGCTCGACCGTGAACACGCCGGGCGTGTAGTCGAGCTTTTCGCTGGCATCTTCGCCGATGCGTTTTAAGGCGCAGCCGCACTGGCAGTGGCTGTTTTCCGGTTCGTGATGGATCAACGTGCGAGGGAACTGCGATGGCAGCGCAGCGCGCTTGGGCTGCTGGCGAACTTTGGCTTCGACTGCTGCCGGTTGCAGCACCTCAAGTTCGGCTTCGATATCGGTGGCGATGCCTTGATCGGGATGAAGGCGGTTTGCAGGGTCAGAGTTTTCTGCGCATGCACCCGAATCCATTTATGGACGAGGTTGGCATTGAGGTTGTGGGTCAACGCGACATTGGCAATCGAGATGTCAGGCGTTGCCTGACCTGATCATGCGGCTGTTCGAGTTGCTTCATGCGAGGCGGAAGAGTTTTGAGTCGCGACATGTTCCATACATCCTCTTTGCCATTCGGGGTACGTGTCGCGCCCTACTTGTTCAGCTTCGGCTGAAGGATCACCCGAGCAATCATCACGACCGTGAAGGTGACCGTCAGCTTGACCGGCCCGGTAGGCTCGTTCATTGCCTCCCAGTCGGGTTGCTTGGTTGTCATGGGTGTACTCAGATGTTTGAAATGGTGGCGTGGCTACGGATACTGGCGGGGATTAATTCAACGAAGGAGTCAGAGCTATGAAGGAAAACTGATTCATTCCCCGCAGGTTAAGGATTAACGCAGTGGTTTGAGGCAAAGGTTTAGGCGAATCCTCAGAGCCGATCCCCCTTGGCCACACTTGTTTTCATATGGTGGCGAACGGAAGATTGCTTCGACCTACCATGCGGCACTCTCATTCAAGTGCTCACATGACAAACCGACTTTCTTAGCTTTGAGCATCATGCACGGTCACCCTCACTCCCGTAGCCACAATCTCGTACTCAGTCTCAGAAATCTTTTTCACGTCACCACCAGATTGCATTTCGAAATGCTTCAGGCCTTCATGTCGAACCATGCCGTTTGGCGAGCGCTCAATGGTCTCGTCCTGATAGATGTTAATCACGTAGTGCAAGTTATCCGTGCCAACCCCAACTATTTTTCCAACATATTTATCTGCCATGTCCGAACTCCTTGCGTGAAACCTCAAAGTATCTGGTACTGACAGATCAATCCAGAGCATTGAACAGTTCAGCTCTCCATGATGTTGATCTGTACCTGGGCGTGCCCGTGCAAGAGAGATACGGCCAGGCCCTGAGGCAGACCAGCAGCCTTTGCAGCATCGATCGCTTTGACAATGGCGCTATCCAGATCAGTGATGGCCTTGTTGATGGCAGGGCTCAGTGGCAATGCGTGATGTAGCCGGGTGACGCTGCTCATTTGGCCAACTTCGGCTGCAGGATCACCCGGGCATGGGTGTTGGCGAGGCGATTCAACGCTTCGACCTTCGGTGCCTGCTTCTGGATGACAGCCTGAAGTTGAAGGTTTTGCTCTGCCTGGTCGGCCGCGAGCCTAAGGGCTTCAGGGAGAGATTGCGGAACCGTGACAAAGGGCGCATGTCACCGGTGTGCAACAAGATCCCGAACAGATGCTCGATGCCCCGCGTTGTCCGGATTCGAGCGTTGAAGCAGGCTCACATGTGCCATGCACATTTTCCCGGCCAATTCCTCCGCCCCGCTTTCCTTGACGGTGGTGTGGCAAGCCCTCAAGAAATCTTCCATTCGTAAAACCTCAAATTTGTTTCCGTGGCGCCCTGCTGGTGCCTGAGCGATTATTTGGTAAGCGGTTTAAGCGGCTGAAGGTTCTGAAATTATTTCCGGAGGGAAAGCGTCGTCCAATGCACACTGCGCGCCGAGGTTATTCAGCGCTGCAACGATCTGGCGCGCCTCACTGAGCCCCGGGCAACGCCGTCCAGATTCATAGTTGGCCAGACGCGACTGATTCCAGCCGAGCGACCGCCTCAGGTCTGCCTGGGTGATGCTTGCTCTTTCTCGAATCATGCGAACGTGGTTCATGGATTGATTCCTCTCAAACGTGATCAAAGGATAAACACGTATCGTGTTAAACACAAACACAATAAGTGAAAGCCGGTTATTTCAATACGTGATTGAATCCCGCGCATGAACGAATTGGCTGAGCGCATTAAACGCGCGAGAAAGAAAGCAGGAATGTCCCAGGCGCAGCTGGCAGAGGCTTGTGGCTGGTCTCAATCCCGCGTCGGCAATTACGAAGCAGGCACGAGAGAGCCGTCTCTGGCAGATATCGAATCTATGGCAAAGACGCTGCGGGTCGACAAGTCTGAACTGCTTTTAGATATGCAGCCTGAGGTAGCACGTCCAGACGTCCCGCCAAAAGCCTCAGCAGCGGATATCGTCCAGCGGATGCTTTCGAAGCACGGTAAGAGCCTCTCAGCAGACGCCCGCCAGAAAATTGCTGATGCGGTTCAGGAGACAGCAGTCGAGGTTAGCGGTGGAAACGTTGTTGTTGGCGACTTCTCTCGCCCTGGCCTTGTCGGCGATGAAGTTTGGATCGCTCACTACGACATCCGCGCTGCAATGGGTGGCGGGCAGATCGCTGCCGATTACCCAGAAATGTTTCAGGACGTCCGGGTAAGCCCGAAGCATCTGCGCGAGCTGGGCGTGGACTTCGAAGAGCACTACCACTTGAAGATAGTCACCGGCTGGGGCCAGTCGATGGAGCCGACGATCAAGCATCGCGACCCGCTGATCGTCGACGTGCACATTCGGGAGTTCGTCGGTGACGGGATCTACCTGTTTTCGTGGGACGACCACATCTACATCAAGCGTCTGCAAGTGGCCGATGAAGATCACTTCGAGATGATTTCCGACAACACCCGGCACAAAGACCGGATGATTAGTCGAGATATGACGTTCATCCAGGCGAGAGTGCTGTTGGTGTGGAACGCTCACCTGGTGTAGCACCCCAAAGCGTGAGTAATGTAGCGACTGAGTGGACTTTGGATGAAAGATGCGATCAAGGAAATCACCGATGCTCTAGACCAGCAGATGGAGCTGAATTTTTTCATGGCTCACAAGCTGATAGAGCTGTCCCCGCCCGACGAACGAAAGCGCCTGAAGAAAGAGCTGCATACTCGACTGAGCACGCTAAGGGAGCGAACCCTGAAAGCTACTGTTGCGCTTGATAGATTGGTGAGCGATCACAAGCCATCCCGATCCTCAGTGCTGCTGACGATCAAGAAATGGTTTTCCCGCAGCTAATATCTGACACCCCAAAGAATTTCAGGAGGCTCGATGCCTCACACCAATCCCAACCAAGAGCAGTGAAGGGTGGAAGGATTGTGCGAGCGAAGCCGGAGTAATTTGGCGCGGCGTGGATTTGTACTAGATCTAGATCGAGGGTTGATGGAATGGCGCACTCACTTCACTACCAGATAGGGGAATCCGTCCGTACCATCGAGGCCGAGGTGGGGAAGCTGCTCGATTTGGCAGCAACGCTTAGAGATGCAGGGGAGGAAGACCTGGCTGTAGCCGTCTCGGCCCAGGCGAATAAGCTGCTGGGGGCTGCGGTAGCACTGAGAGTCGCTCTGGCGGGCTGAATACCGGATTAGTGTTGTGGGGACTTGTAAGGGGTGATGATGGGGCTCAACAAACCAGTGCAGGACCTGAAGCGCGATCTGCAGGGTGTCGCCTCTGATCTGAAGTGGTCGGCCGTGGAGTTAGTTCGGATTGCCGAGCGGCTAAGCCACGCAGGTAATGGACCAGACGCTGAGGCGCTTCGAAGGATGATCACAATCTTCCAGCAAGGTGAGAATCGGTTAGATGGCTGGATTAAAGAAATCGGTGCAGGTCAGGTAGTCCGGCCGGCGAAGGCAGACCACTGCCAATTATCGCGGAATGGATTGGCAGGAGGTTGTCATGGCACTTAACAAACCCAATCAAGAGTTACGCCGCGACTTGAAAGCCGCTGCATATTCCCTCGAAGAAGCTGCCCTGGAAATGTTCAGGCTTGCAAAACAGCGCGGGGATACAGAGCTTCTGGAGGCAATGGAGACGATCGAAAAGCTGCATGAGCAAGCTGATCGGCTGACTGCTTACACAGATGAGGTGAAGGCGGGAAGGATTGTCCGGAAGGCTGAATAGCCATGCGTTCTGGCGGGCGTATTCGCGCTAGATCCTGAAATACAAGCAATGCCCTGCAAACGGTTACTCAATGAAGAAGAAGCTGACGGACAGTAAAGCAGCAGTGACTGCTGCTGAAATTGAGCGTTCTATCCAAGCCCTGAACAAAATGGCTGAACGCCTATGGGGGGATGGCCGGGAAGCCGAGGCGAAAGCTCTCCTCGATGCCTTGGACGCGTTAAACCGGGCGCTTGATCGGATCAGGATTGGAGAGAGTCGCAGGGTTCTCCATTGAACGGCACAAATTAGCTGGCGGGTTATGAAGGCGAGAAGGATTGTGCGGGGGAAGGCGGAGTAGGCGCGTGGTATGACGGCGAGATGTTGTAGCGGCCTGGCGGTCGTACCGATGTAACTCAAATGCCCGGCTCAGAGCCGGGCTTCTCGTATCTGCCCCTGTCATGCCTTCGTCACACCTACCAAGCACAATGCAGTCAGCCAAAGGGATTTGGCCCATCTACAGAGAGCCCGGCCTAGCGCCGGGCTTTTCGTTTCTGTTCGAAGGCTCTCCAAAAACCCAGGTGTGCTCAGGTCGCAATCAAGCCGGGGTTCTGGGGCTCAATGATTATGCATGAGCGAAAGTTGCTCGGTATGTGCGTTGAGATCATTGCGGAGGTTGGCGAGCATACTCTCTATTGCACGATTGCTGTTGAGCTCGGAACAGGAGATGCCGGTAGAGAAAAGATCTAGCCGGCCTGTCTCCGGACTGTAGATACGGACAGTCAGACTGTTGTCAGATGAAACTGAGCATGCGCAATACATCGGGAGAAAACTTCTCTCGACCAGGTATCGAAGCTCTAGACTGGAAAGCATGGCGGCTACCCTCAACAGGAGCCAACCAAGAGACTCATGCTATAGCGCGTAAAATCAAGAGCGTGTAACGATTGCACGCTAGATCACCTTATCCTTAACCTTGGCGGAGAAGGTTACTTTTCAGTCTATGCTTTATCCGGCACCGACCGTTAGATCGTTTGGCAGCAGCCTGCAATCGACTAGACAGAATCATCAGGGGTGCAATTTGCGCCTGAACACACCCACGCGGGGCTTTTCGTATCCGCCCTGTCACGCCTTCGTCACACCTACCCAGCACAATGCAGTCAGCCAAAGGGATTTGGCTCATCTACAGAGAGCCCGGCCAATGTGCCGGGCTTTTTCGTATCTGCGACATGCTTTTCACGAAACGCTCACAGAATGGAGCGCAGATTGAACGGACAAAAGGATTTGACCCCGTACAGAAAGCCCGCCACTGAGCGGGCTTTTTGCTGCCTGCTACGCTTTTCCTCACGCAAAGGAGGACCAAGCCATGCCGACCAACGACCTCATCCCTTCCCTGATCTACAAGCTCAACGAAAACCAGCTCGCTATTGCTGAAGCAATTGAAAGCATCTCCTTTTGGATAGAGCAGCTGCATGGCCCGGCAGAGGATGCAGTCAGAATCCGCAATTCTCTGACCAAGCTCGATGATAATTTGGAGTTCATCACGCGCGGAGTCGCCGAACTGATGAATGACTAAGGCTGTCCAGCGCCGGGCTTTTTGTTTCTGCGTTGCCACACCTACCCAGCACAATGCAATCAGCCAAATGAATTTGGCCTATCTACAGATAGCCCGGCCTGATGCCGGGCTTTTGCATTCCCCCTACCCAATCCTGAACGCTGGCCTCAGCACATGAGTAGCTTTGAGGTCGCATCGAATCTCACCTATGAGCTTGCTTATCTCTCGATTGCCATTGAGTCTCGCAGTAGAAATGCCTGTCACCAGCAACTCCACTCTTCCGGAAACTGGCTCGAAGATCTGGGCCTGCAGCGATCCGCCTGGATTGACTCGACACTCGCAGGACAGGGGAAGGAATGCTGATTCGATGATGTGACGTAACTCGAGCGTGGATAACATGATGACTCCTACAGGACAGGAGTCAGCCAAGGCACTCATGTTTGTTGTTACTGATAGGCTCAAGAACAAAACGCCTGAACGCGCCACCCCAAACCACTTGGCAGGGCGACGAGCTTTCCAATGTACGCCTTAAGTCTTGGCCCATTAGACCGTTTCGGAGTTGCGCACTTTCATTCCCACTCCCCTACTACGCTTTCCTCGCAGAAAGGAAGGCCAGTCATGCCAGACGGTCCAACCCCACCCTTCTCTACCGCCTCAACCAGAGCATCATGGCCCTGGGTTGTGCCGTTAAAGAGATCGGTATTTGGGTCGATCTGCGCGGCTCCACGGAAGTATCCAACCGCATCGAGGACCACTTGGCCGGAAACCGGAAATCGAAGCCCGCCAAGCGCCGGGCTTTTCCATTTCAACAACATGCTTTTCACGAAACACTCACAGAATGGAGCGCAGATTGTCTGCTACTCCTTACATTCCTTAGCCCGCCCGCATGCGGGCTATTTTTTTGGTCGCTGTTTGGCTCTCCATTCACTCGATCGAAATCGAAGCCCGCCGAGCGCGGGCTTTTTTATGCCTGTCAAAAAGGCGCGGCCTCCTCGACTGGCTCCAGCACTTCCACCGGCCGATCCTCCTCGGCACTTGCCTCCCACCTCAGCGTCACCGACTCGTCGTCGTTGAACGTCATGTCTATGCCGTCCGTTTCGGATAGCAGGCCCATCACCTCCTCCCACTCTCGTTCACCGTCCGTGCCGGCGACCGGCGAGCAGACAGGCCCGAAAGCCTGCCAACGACAGGAACAACCTGGACGGCTGCTCGATGGTGAAACGCCTTAACCGTGTGAATGACCCGGCAAGCAATGTGCCCCACCCCTCCGGCGGCAATAGGAAGGACAGCATCACTTCTGCCCATTCACTGAGTGGGCAGCGGGATGTAGGCCTGCATCAATCGAAAGGCTCAACAGAGCAAGGTGACATCAAATGAATTAAGGAATCGACCCATGACTGTAGACATCAGCAACTACACCATTGCCACCCCGCTTCCAATTTCCGAGTCAGTTCGGCTGCGGCGGCCGGATCAAGCGCGGCGTAGTGCAGGCACTCTTCGTCGCTCAAAGCATTTGCTGGAATGCTCATCGGCAATCCTCCAGACATACGCCTGCCTCGCCGGCTGGCGTGATTCGTTGAAGTGAGCTATTGGTTGATGGCCCTGATGGAGCCTGAATTAGGAGAAGTGCTTTGAAAAAATCAGTGATGCATCATCCGCAGATTAAAATTTGCAAGCGGAATTTCTGTGGTCTTGCAACATTGACAGGGAAATATACTTATGAGTATTAAACAACACGTTTCTGATGCTAGGTTCTTGATTGAATCCGGCCGTTTTCTTGGAGCTTTAACCGTACTCACTGTTGCAGTCGCGGGGAGTTCAAAAAAGGTTTTTCCGCGAGGCACAAAGTCACGTGAGAACCCCCAAAAAATAATGAGTGACGGTGAAGCGTTCAAACTTTTTCTTGGTGGGCGGATACGCAGAATACTTAATAATGTGCACAAGGATCCGGAGTTCGGTGAGTCTGGTTTTTCTGTGGTATGGCCAACGGAAACTAAAACTATTGAATCGATACTGTACCACCACTATCGCTGCGAACTCGTTCATGAGGCCAAGCTTCCTCAAGGAATAGAATTCGTTAAAGAGAGAGCAGATGCGTCGAGTTTTTCAAATAATGGTGTGAGTGTTGGATTGAGGGCCTTTGAGAAAGGCATTGTCTTAGATTACGGCTGGCTCGACGTTTTAGAAAGGCAGTAGTCGAGGCGCCGTGCAACGGCGAGGAATTCGGAATAAAACATTACAAACTAGTCGCAAATGTCGGAGTGGATGAAGTTAAATTTGTTAGTGAAATTATCGCTAAATACAATGCCTCGCAAGCGCGGGTTAATACTTTTAAGAATTCAGTCAGGTTGCTTTCTCATGACTCAATCCTGAGTTCAAATGATAATGAACTTATAGGTCTTTTCCTTGCTAGGGTCAGGGCCGGAGAAATTAGCGGTGTTGCTCGCTTGGCCTCTAGAGGTCTTGCTGATACTGAAGGTCGGTTGCAACCTTCTGGTTTGGCAATGCTGCGAGACATCGCGGGAGCTTATTCCTTAGTTGAGTATTGACTACCAGCTATAGTCGTTTTAGTCGTATGGCTATTGTTCAACGCCCGTCTTACGGAACTCTTCAAGCTGTCGCGACCACTTTTCAGAAACTACAATTTCAGGTCGCGACATGCTTGCGAAGCGGGCCGACTCTTCGGCCGGCGATGCGGCCAGGTTGATCAGGAACGTCGACACCGTCTCCTGCCATTCCTCGAAGTCGTGGCGCTCGCCCAGCACCTGAAGCGCGTCAGCGAGCGCTTTCGACACAATCAGCGACCGCTTTTCGGCGCCGATTCGGTCCAGCAAAGCTTTCTCCTTGGCGCGCTTGTCCCGCTGAATCTGCGCATTGTCTTTGGCCATGACCTGTCTCTTCAATTCCGTGGGCCGGTAGATCCAGCCATGTCTGTCGTCGGCGCTGGCGCACCTGGTTGCTGAGGCGCTTCACGATGTGAACTTGAAGCCGTTTTCACGGGCGATCAGGCGGGCGCGCTTGGCTTCCATGCCGCACTCTCTGGCGGCCTTGGCGACGGGGGTGCCGGCCTCGGCTAACTCCTTAAGCCTGGGCGCGATCTTGTCCCGCTCGGCGCGCAGCTTGTTGCTGTGCGGCGTGCTGCCGAAGTGGGGCGCTTCAGCGCTGACGCCTGAGGCGATCTGCTGCGCTGTTTTGCCTGAGCCGAAGAACTGATCCAGCTTTCGGTTGAGGTCCTCGATGATCGAGTCTCGCGGGTTGGGCATTGGTACGCCGATCATTTCCGCTCACCCGACAACGAGAGCTTGATACCGTCGGCGCGCGCTTCGAGTACCTGGGCCAGGTTGATGGCTTCTTTCCATGTCCAGCGGAAACCCTTCACCTTGCCGGTGGAACGCTCGACGATGTGATAGGCGTTGGTGCCCTTGGCGATGACCTGGAAGCGAATCTCTTGCACGGGCTGATCCTTGCCGACCATGGCGTAGAACGCGGCGGTGGCGATGCGTGCACGAGCACGCAGGGCGGCAACCCCGTCGACTCGCTGTTGAATTAGTTGATGCATGGCGATTCCTCGGTGGGGTTGTGGTTATTCGTCAGCACTCGGGCCGCCTGCTAGTTGCCGTTGGGCGCAGTGGAGAGTGCTGACGGATAAAGGCAGGCGTAAAAAAGCCCGATCGGAACCGGGCTTTGATTGCGTCACGAAGACCTCCCTACGTGATCGCAGGTGCCGCCATTGGGCGGGCTTCGATATCTGTCGTTTACATGGCTGCCAATCCTCCGTGTTGAGTGAGCTAAAAAATGCAGGTGGCCGGTATAAGCCGGAGATTCGTCCGCATTGGCTATGGAGGCTTGAGGGGCATCAGGCGTGGGTAATTGAAAGGTCGCTGATGATGCAGATCGAGGCGTCTTCCGGGTCGGTCGTTTCGGAGTAATCGATCTGGTTGTAAACGCCGCCGTGGAAGGCGAGCGTTTTCGTGTCCCAGGTACTGTCGAGACGCATGATTGCGGAAGTGGATTTGACGCCGTTGCAGCTCGCCGACACGGAAACGGCACCGCTTGAATTCGCATGGATGTTGATTTTGAAAAGTGCACCCAGCGGCACGTCTTCCAGCACTGTTGTGTTCACTGGGTCGTCTTGCAGGTAGCTCGACCGGAACCCCATGGTGATTTTGCCCTTGTTCCAAAACACCTTCACCGGGGGGCGCTCGGAACCCTGCACATGAATCTGGGCGATCACCACTTTCTGCAGCGAGTTGACTTTCGTCAGTCGCATTTCTTGCCGGTTCCAGTGATCGGCGGAGCTGGAGAACGGCCAGTAACCAGGCTCCTTCCACTCGCAGCCCGTGCGTTTTGTGCTCTTGCTTGAGGCGCCGAGGGTTGGTGCGGTCATCTGAAGCGAGCCGTCGGGGAGCATCGATACGACGTCAGGGCATTCGATCAGTGCGCGCCACCCAATCAGTTCCAGGGCGATCGGGTTGGTCTCGCCGACTGACCGCGCAAAGCATCGATCCAAGCGCCGAGCGTGAAGAGCTGCTCGAAGACATTCGTCAACTCGAAAGCCGTATCGATGACAGCGACAACGAACTGAATGACCTGCGAGACGGTGCTGAGGAAGCCTGCACCTGGATCAAGCGAGCAATGGACCCGGACGACCGGGAGTTTTCACTGGATGCGCTGCTACAAAAAGCGCTCGACTGCCTGGAGTAATGCCATGAGCACCTTTGCCGTATTCGGAATGAATGAACACTTCGCCCGCGAAGAGGCGAAGCGCAAGGTTCGCGACTTCAAGATTGAGAAAGGTCAGCGGATCGAGCTTTCAATGAGCCAGTGGTTACAGGCTGTCGAAGATCGCGTGATCAAGATCATGGACGGCAAGCGGGTGGCCCAACTCAGCAGCATGTTCGATGCCCCCCCAGTACGCCGCTGAGTATGCGGAACGCATCCGCAAGCTGGGGCGGTACCGCGACGTGATTATCAGGGCGAAAATTAAGCTGCCACAGAATGATGTGAGGCGGAAGTCAGCGACCAAACTTTCGTGGATGGACTACTCGCCTGAATCCACGGCAGCTGCCTGACCCGCCCTCACCTATTGCACTGAACGCATCGGCAGACGGGTAGTTGTCACGATTTAAAATCTTGGTAGGTCGCTGATCATTCTGCCTGGATTAGCACGTTCTTCGGTTACGGTCACCTCACCACTTGGCAAGTGACATTCCAGAAGCTTTCCACCTGACACCGTCCCGATGCCCGCTTCGAATGTCATCTCAACAACGTCGCCATCGCGAATAGCCGCAATGATGTCTTCCATCGAAGCTATGTGTGGTTTTTCAAGAAATCTTCCTCTGCTGACGCTGGGGTCAACCTTTGCCCACATGAAGAGCTCTATTTCAGCGGCATCGTTGATTCGAACGGCTGAAACCACATAATGCGCCATAGACTCACCTTGAAGAATCTACCTTCTCGATCTGTTCAAACCTCAGCATAACTCCTCACCTATTGAGCTACGAGCTCAGCCATTGCCTCGGTCGTACCAGCTGTTAGCCAACTCTACGGGGATCGTTACCGTCTTCGCCTTATTGAGTTTTTGACAAGTTGCAGAAGCTTTTTCTATCTCATTACCAAAGTAAGCCAACCAATCGCCGCTCGCCTGTTGATCTAGCTGGCACAGGTAGGTTCCCACCTCACCCTCAGTCAAGCCTGAAACCTCTGCAATCAACTTATTGCTTGGTTTTTTGACCATTTTTTCCTCCTTGATCCAGCAACATGCCCGGTCATCAACCAATAGCCCACTTCAACGAATCACGCCAGCCGGCGGCAACTCAAAGCCTGCCCGTACGGATGATCAAGCGAATCACGGCGGTGATCAGGTTCAGCCATTCGGTCAGTCGTTTCATGGGTAGAGTTCCGGCTTGATTGATAGCCAAAACATGAAGGTGCCCACCGTTCCGTGCTGAAACACTACATCGCACGCTCGCTCAGGGCCAAGCCATCCCATACAGGTGATCACCGCGCAAAGGCGGATCACAGCAGTAATCAAATTTATCCACTCGGCAAGTCGTTTCATGCGGTAGCGCTCCGGTTCGATTGATACCGGAATCATCGGGACGCATAGCACATGCCCCATGGTCATGCGATCCACACCTGCGATAACCAACCTCCCTTCAACTCCCCCGCCCGGGCATGCCCCGGCATAGGACGCCCCATGCCCACAAAAAACAGACTCGCCCTGAAGCGCCCGCGTGCCGAGCAGGTCAATCAGGTGATCCAGATCATTGCCAACCACGGCCACCGGCTCTTTTACAACGAAGGGCGCCAGGCTTGGAGTGCTAATCGAAGAACGCCTCGACAGGTAGGCGATTAACTAATCCCCCGTTGCCCAGACAACGTTCTCACTATTAATCACAGGACAGCGTCCAGGATTAATTTCACGTTCTCGATGAAGTAGGATACGGATCTGCTCGGCATCAAAAGCACGATTACTCGTTTCGCTCATTATGTTGGCGGAAACACTGAAGTGCCCGCACGTTGGGCACACAAGCTCAACTCCATCCATTCCGGACTCAATCACTTGTGCGTCTTTCGAACAGTTCAAGCACCTCATGTACCACTCCTAAGCCTCTGTCAGATCCCGCGGCTAAGTAATTTGACGGCCAACTCAATACCGCGCCGCCGAGCATCGCCAAATGTCTTCCAGATGCCTGACTCCTCGCCAAGCCTTACAAAACTTTCTCCGTCCTTGAGCCAAACAGTGAGGCTCAGCGGCGCCGAATTGGATGCTTCGCCCCACATGAAGTCGATCTTTGCTTGTTTCCCATTTGGATGCACGTAATCAACGGGATATGGCCTTTCGACTACTAAGTACATTTCGAGCTCCCAGAGATCCGACTACGAGTCTGAACATCAACCAATACACCTCTTCCTAGAATCACGCTACCCTAGCGAGGTATCCCCATGCCCACAGAAAGCCAGCCGGAAGATCCGTTTGGGCCGAACGGCCGTACCTTCCACATTCACCTGAGCGTGCGAGGCGCGCTGCGGGACTTCAGCAAGCACCAGCTCAAAGGCATGTTCCACTTTGAGGGCGGGCGCGAGTGCACCGCTGAAAGGGCGAAGGATCATCTGCTTGAGGCTCTGGCCCAGGGTAAAGAGGTTCTGCCTTTCGGGCCGCCGTGCGAGGGTTTCGATTTCTCCGGCGGCGGCTGCCCCGGCCACGACAATCCGCCAGAACCGGTTGTGGATACCCATGATCTGGTATCGATGGAGTGACCATCGGCCTCACCCTTTGTCGCAAGTCGATTGACTGAAAAGGACTATTGGAGCCGAGTAATCAGCTGGCTAAGCCTGATCAGAAGAGAAACACCATGTCGAAAATAACGGTGATATCCGGTGACTTCCTGGCAGGAGATGCTGATTTTCAATCTGGACTGTTCACCCTAAAATCCGCAGTAAAACCCTCCCTCGAATTAAAGATACCTATTTCAAAAATAGAGATCTTAGAAACAGCAACCGAGGAAGTTGTTAATAAGAAAGGAAGCGCAATTCGATGGAGTCTGGCTGGGGCATTGCTTTTAGGTCCGGTTGGGTTAGTTGCAGGCTGGTTGCTATGTGATAAAGAAAGGGAAATAACCTTCTATGCAAAACTCAAGGATGGCCGTTGCCTTCTTGCCATAACTGATATCGACACTTACTCAAAAATCTCTGCCAATCCCCATAAGTAACACGTAACCCTCTCCTCCTTCAAAGTCAGCCGCTATAGCGGCAAGGAATCGCTATGCCTGAAGAAATGAAGAAGGCTTGGCCAGAACACTACCGCTACATCGACACCATTGGGCCAGATGGTCTTGAGGTGCACTGCATAACCTATCAGGTGATCGGCGAAACCGCGCAGTGCTACTACATCGGTGACAAGCATACCTGCGACTTGGTCAACGGCCCGCAATACGGCTGGACTGCGGAGGCCGTGAAGAAGCGCCGTAAGCGCGTTCTGAAGGAAGGCGGCATCTGGGGCCGTCGCTTCGCCTACACCGACAAGGCACTGGCGCTGCGCTCGTACAAGGCGCGTAAGTCTTGGCAGATGCGACATGCGCAATTATCGATGGAGAGGGCCAAGGCGGCTATTGGGTATTTCGGCAACCTTGAAGTTGAAAGCACGATTCCTGTCGAGGCCGTAACTATCCCGAACGAATACATTCAGGGCTTGGGCTGGGGGGATTACTGATGCCAATCCTCGCCCTCGCCTACATGGCCCGACTCAAATACACGGGACCATGGCAAAGCCAAAAGGCTCACCTTTGACGCAGCAGCAACCCGATCAACATGAAGGCGAGCCCAGTAATTAAAAAGGCAGGAGCTACGCCCATCAATGCCCCTTCGCTGGTCAGATCTGGAAAACCAAAATAGTAGCCGAAAATCGTAATTGGAATACCGCAGATGAACATCGGATCTCGAGACGCATTCCGCATTGCTCCCCTCCTCTTTAAGGCCACGATTTATTAAAGCACAACACCTACCGGTGAAAAGCAGTAACTCCCTCCCCCTTCAAAGTCAGCCGCTATAGCGGCAAGGACGACCAATGCCTGAAGAAATGACGCAGGATGCCGCGGCAGCTGATCGCGCGCTGCTTATCCTCGCGGCCAAAGCCGGCCGCATCGAAATCGAACTGTGCACCTGCCGAGATACGAAGTGGCCTTATCGCCTGGCCGGAAAGTCTGGTGTCCGCGCTCACTGGAACCCCCTCATCAACGACGGCGATGCCCTTCGACTGGCCGTCGTCATGGGCCGCATGGAGCGGTTGGGCGTGGCTATTCATATCGTTGAGCCATACGACGGTGATACCGGCCCTTACACATACGTGGATGCCGAGAGGTTCGGTGAGCACACCAGGTATCACCACGACGATCCGTTCGCAGCGACGCGCCGCGCAATCGTAGTGGCTGCTGCTGAAATCGGGAGACGGTCATGATCCTCATCCCAATAGCAGCGCCGCTCTACATGCTCTGGCTCATCTACAAGGGGCCGCGCCGGTAAGGGTTCACCTCACCAGTCACTTCAGTAGGGGAGCTGTGTAACGCAACTGGCGAGGCGAACCGCTAAACTTTAGATCACCCATTCAGCTCGCCTGACGCCCCTCATCTGATTTCCACAAACCACCTACCAGCCTGCCGATGAACGGCAGGGGGAGGACTTCGCATGCTCGTTGTGATCGAGGTGCCGCGCGTGAAGCGCTTCGCCGCAAACACTGCTGGTCGGGATTTCGCGGTCGGCGACATTCACGGGCACTTCACCCGACTGCAGACTGCGCTAGACAAAGTCTGCTTTGAACCGTCAGTAGACCGACTGTTCAGCGTCGGAGATCTGATTGACCGAGGCCCTGAATCTCTGGACGTCGATGAATGGCTTTTACGCAAGCCTTGGTTTCATGCAGTGCGCGGCAATCATGAGCAGATGGCCATCGATTCGCACGCCGCTGGCCGCGTCAGCGATGAATGCAGCATGCACTTCATCAACGGTGGAGATTGGTTCTATGGGCTCTCCAGCATTGAGCAGGACTGCTACACGAGCATTCTTCGAGACTTACCGCTAGTGATCGAGGTCGAGACGGCGCATGGCCTGATAGGCATCGTGCACGCCGATGTACCTCGGGGCAGCTGGGGAGAAATGATCTCTGCACTATCCGGATCGGAATTCGAAGCGGATCACGTAGCCGCAATGCTCCTGTGGTCGCGCAGGCGGATCACTGAAGAAAACCAATCAGGCGTAGATGGTGTTCGGGCGGTGATCGTGGGTCACACGCCTCTGAGTCAGCCTGTCGTACTCGGGAACGTGTATCACATCGACACTGCCGGTTGGAAGCATGGCCACTTCACGCTGCTGGATCTCGCCACCCTGCAATGCAACCCGCCAATCAATCCCGAACTCAGTTTTGACTGGGATTAACCACCCTCTGCCGCCACGCGCGGCATGGAGCATCGCACATGGTCAGATACAAGACCGTAGAGCAGTTCTCTCGGGAGTCGGGCTATACACCCGATGCCATCAGAACCAAAATCCGCGACGGCAAATGGCCGAAGCATCTTGTTTGGCGGAAAGCGCCAGACGGCAGAATTTTAATAGACGTAGAAGGATATTACTCATGGGTCGAGATGGGGGAGGCGTCCGCGCCGCATCTGCAAGTAGTATCGAAATCACTTTCCAATACCAGGGCGTCAGGTGTCGTGAGCGCGTCGCGCTCAAGCCCACCACCGCTAACCTGAAAAAGGCTGAGCAGCACAAGGCAGCAATTGAGTATTCGATTGCGAACGGTACTTTCGATTACGCCGCAACGTTCCCAAAGTCGAAGCGCGCCGGCGCGTTCAGGCGCACCGATGCTAGACAGACCATTGGGGGATTACCTGACGGAATGGCTGGAGAGGAAAACTCCGACTCTCAAATCAAGCACGGTCGCATTCTACGAAACGACCATCCGCGCAATCCTCAAGCCGATGTTCGGCGATCTGCCTCTGAATGAGCTGTCGAAAAAGATCATCAGAGAAAAGATGTCGACCTATCAGGTGGTCAACAAGACTCTGACGAATGTTCAAAGCTGCTTTCGCTCTGCACTTAACGACGCAGTTGAGGATGAAATCTTGGAGAGCAATCCGCTCTCTGGGTGGGCCTACAAGAATCGTGAACAGCTCAAGGAGGAAGATGACGTTGACCCTTTCACTCGCGAAGAGCAACTAGCAATATTGGCAGCAGCCAGGGGCGAAACGTGGCCGCAACTGCAGTTCTCTTTCTGGACAGGTCTACGACCTAGCGAACTGATCGCCTTGGAATGGGGGGATATCGATTGGATCTCGGGGGAGATAAGGATCGTCAGGGCCAAGACGCGGGCTGCAAAAGAGCCAGAATCCACCAAGACGTTAGCTGGGAGGCGCACCGTGAAGTTGCTAGCTCTGGCAAGAGAGGCGTTGCTCAAGCAGAAGGAATTGACTTTCCTCGCCGGCGGCAGGGTGTTTCTCAATACAATCACCGGAGAGCCCTGGAAGCATGCCGGATACATCTACCGGGTAATCTGGATGCCGGCGATGAAGAAGTCGGGGGTTAGGTGGCGGCGACCCTACCAGAGTCGCCACACCTATGCCTCCATGATGCTATCTGCTGGCGAGAATCCAATGTGGGTAGCCAAGCAACTGGGCCACAAAGACTGGACCATGATCGCCAAGGTTTATGGTCGCTGGATGCCTTCAGCAGTCATTGGAGCCGGCAGTCGCGCCGGCTCCAACGTTACGACAACCTCTCCTATTTCAGGTCAAAGCGATCCAGGTTCATCACTTTGGTCCACGCAGCGACAAAGTCCTTGACGAATTTCTGCTGCGCATCGGCGCAGGCATAGAATTCGGCCAAGGCGCGCAACTGCGCATTGGAACCAAAGACCAGGTCAACCCGGGTACCCGTCCACTTCACTGCACCGGTTTTGCGATCGCGCCCTTCATACTCTTGCTGGGCATCCGATACCGGCTTCCACTCCACGCCCATATCCAGCAGGTTGGTGAAGAAGTCGTTGGTCAAGGCTTCCGGACGTGTGGTGAACACACCTTGTCTGCTCTGGCCGACATTGGTGTTCAACACGCGCAAGCCGCCCAGTAACACCGTCATTTCCGGCGCGCTGAGCGTCAGCAGTTGCGCCTTGTCGATCAGCAATTTTTCGGCCGGCACACGGTACTGTTGCTTCAGGTAATTACGGAAGCCGTCGGCAATCGGTTCAAGGAATCCGAAGGAGTCGACATCGGTCTGTTCCTGGCTGGCGTCCATGCGCCCTGGGGTGAACGGCACCGTCACGCTATGACCGGCATTTTTCGCCGCCTGTTCCACGCCCACGCCACCGGCGAGCACGATCAGGTCGGCCAGGGAGATTTTCTTGCCGCCACTGTTGAACTCGCCCTGGATGCTTTCAAGTTTCGCCAGCACCGTCGCCAATTGCGCCGGCTGGTTGGCCTGCCAGGACTTCTGTGGCGCCAAGCGCAAGCGCCCACCGTTGGCACCGCCGCGTTTATCGGAGCCACGGAACGTCGACGCTGCCGCCCAGGCTGTAGATACAAGCTGCGAGACTGACAGCCCCGAGGCCGCAATTTTGCCCTTGAGCGCGGCGACATCGCTGTCGCTGACCAGCGGATGATCGACGGCAGGGATCGGGTCTTGCCACAGCAGCTCTTCGTTCGGCATTTCCGGGCCGAGGTAGCGTGAGAGCGGCCCCATGTCACGGTGAATCAGCTTGTACCAGGCACGGGCGAAGGCGTCGGCCAACTGGTCTGGATTGGCCAGGAAGCGCCGCGAAATCGGCTCATAGATCGGGTCGAAGCGTAGCGACAGGTCCGTGGTCAGCATGGTCGGATCACGCCGTCTGGACGGATCATGGGCATCCGGAATGGTGCCGGCGCCAGCGCCGCTTTTCGGTTTCCACTGGTTTGCCCCCGCCGGGCTCTTGGTCAGTTCCCATTCGTAACCGAACAGGTTCTCCAGGTAGTTGTTGCTCCACTGGGTTGGCGTGGTCGTCCAGGTCACTTCCAGGCCGCTGGAGATGGTGTCGCCACCTTTACCGGTACCGAACGTGCTCTTCCAGCCCAGGCCCTGCAGTTCGAGGCCGGCGCCTTCGGGCTCAGGTCCGACATGGTCGACAGTACCGGCACCGTGGGTTTTGCCGAAGGCGTGACCGCCCGCGATCAGGGCGACGGTTTCCTCGTCATTCATGGCCATGCGCGCAAAGGTTTCACGGATGTCCTTCCCGGCGGCGACCGGATCAGAGTTGCCTTCAGGGCCTTCGGGGTTTACGTAGATCAGGCCCATCTGCACGGCTGCGAGGGGGGTTTCCAGATTGCGCTCTGCGGGAGCTTGCCCGGCATCTTTGCCATAACGCACGTCGCCACCCAGCCACGTGCTTTCCGAACCCCAATAGACATCTTCGTCCGGTTCCCAGACATCCGGGCGGCCACCGGAAAAACCAAAGGTCTTGAAGCCCATGGAATCCAGCGCAACGTTGCCGGCGAGGACGATCAGGTCAGCCCAGGAGATTTTGTTGCCGTACTTTTGCTTGATCGGCCAGAGCAGCCGACGGGCCTTGTCGAGGCTGACGTTGTCGGGCCAGCTGTTGAGCGGTGCAAAGCGTTGCTGGCCGGAACCGGCGCCGCCCCGGCCGTCACCGGTGCGATAGGTGCCTGCGGCGTGCCAGGACATGCGGATAAAGAAAGGCCCATAGTGACCGAAGTCCGCTGGCCACCAGTCCTGGGAATCGGTCATCAGCGCAGTCAGGTCTTTTTTCAGCGCCTGGAAGTCCAGGCTCTTGAAGGCTTCGGCGTAGTTGAAGTCGCCCCCCAACGGGTCAGACTTGGGCGAGTGTTGACTCAAGATCTTCAGGTTCAGTTGGTTCGGCCACCAGTCGCGGTTCGTCGTGCCACCGCCAGCGGCGTTATTGAACGGGCATTTCGATTCAGTTGACATGGCATCTCCTCTTGATTTTGTTTTCAGCTAACCATCCTTAAGCGTGGATCCGGATCACCGATTGAAGAAATAGCTTTTCGGTATGGGATCCATAGCCTTAAGGCTATGACGGCCCAGTGATCAGTCGCTCCAGAACATCCATTAAAGTACCGGTCCGGGAAACTGTCGCTTCATCTGGGGGAGATAGCTGATAAACAGTTCAAATCAGCAAGGAAATGCAAGATCATGAACACCTGCCACAATGGATAGGTAGCATTTGCTGCAAGGACGCTGGCGATCGTAAGAATTGTTTGCCGCGAGAGGTTTCGCCATGCTCCTCAAAGCCATTGTCATCTGGTCATTGCTGTCGATCATCGTCGCCGCCGTGTTCTGTCGCCTGATGCATAACGCCAAGGTCGCTGACCGGGCGCTCAAGATCGCCAGGCCGGATCATGAGACTCATGAACGAAACGTTGGCAATGCGTCCATGCCCCGGGACAAAAGTGGCAGCGACGATTCGGATTACCACGCGGTCTGAACCATTCAAGGCGTTCCCGCACTCAATAAAAAACCGGCCATTTGGCCGGTTTTTTTGTCACTCAACAGCACTTCGGTCCGGCTTTACTGCCGTAACGGGCCTCCTGGCGTTCGCGGAAGAACGCCTCGTAGTCCATCACCGGTTTGTCCGGGTGTTTGGTCTGCATATGCTCGACGTAGTTGTCGTAGTCGGGCATGCCGACCATCAGGCGTGCGGCCTGACCGAGGTATTTACCCAGGCGACTCAAGTCATTGAACATGATCAGGCATCCGGCAGCGCGTGGAATGGCGCTTCCTTATCCGTACGTTCCTTGGTGCCCCAGGCGGCAATACCGACCTTGAGCGCGAAGAACAGGATGCTGAACACCACGAACAGGAACAGCGCAGTCAGCGTCGCGTTGGTGTAGGCGTTGAAGATCACGTGCTGCATCTGGTCGATGGTCTTGGCCGGGGCCAGCACCTGACCGTTGGCCAGGGCATCGCTGTATTTCTTCGCCAAGGCGAGGAAGCCGATCGCCGGGTTGGCATCGAACAGCTTGATGAAACCTGCGGTGGTGGTGCAGATCAGCAACCAGACCGCCGGCAGCAAGGTGACCCAGACATAACGCTGGCGTTTCATCTTGATCAGCACCACGGTGCTGAGCATCAGCGCGATACCGGCCAGCATCTGGTTGGAGATACCGAACAACGGCCACAAGGTGTTGATGCCGCCCAGCGGATCGATCACGCCCTGGTACAGCAGATACCCCCACATGGCCACGCAACCGGCGGTAGCGATCAGGTTAGCGGTCCAGGATTCGGTGCGACGCAGGGCCGGTACGAACGAGCCGAGCAGGTCCTGGAGCATGAAGCGCCCGGCACGGGTACCGGCGTCGACTGCCGTCAGGATGAACAGTGCTTCGAACAGGATCGCGAAGTGGTACCAGAACGCCATGGTGTTTTCACCCGGCAGGACGTGGTGCAGGATCTGTGCGATACCGACCGCCAGGGTCGGCGCACCGCCGGCACGGGCCAGAATGGTGGTTTCACCAATGTCGTGGGCCACCGCTTGCAATGCTTCCGGGGTAATCGCAAAACCCCAGCTGCTGACGGTTTGCGCAACGGCCACCGCATCGGCGCCAACCACGGCCGCCGGGCTGTTCATGGCGAAATACACGCCCGGATCGATCACCGACGCGGCGACCATGGCCATGATCGCTACAAACGATTCCATCAGCATGCCGCCGTAACCGATGTAACGGGCATGCCCTTCACTGGCGAGCAGCTTCGGCGTGGTGCCGGAAGCGATCAGCGCATGGAAACCCGACACCGCGCCACAGGCGATGGTAATGAACAGGAACGGGAACAGACCGCCCTTCCACACCGGGCCAGTGCCGTCGATGAACTGGGTCAGGGCCGGCATTTTCAGCTCGGGCATGGTCACCAGGATGCCGATGGCCAGGGCGACGATGGTGCCGATTTTCAGGAAGGTGGAGAGGTAGTCACGGGGCGCCAGGATCAGCCACACCGGCAACACGGCTGCGACAAAACCGTAACCGATCAGCATCCAGGTGATCTGAAGACCGGTAAAGGTAAAGGCCTTGGCCCACACCGGGTCAGCGGCAATCTGCCCGCCCAGCCAGATCGAACCGAGCAGCAACAGCACGCCGATCACCGAGATTTCACCGATACGGCCCGGGCGGATGTAGCGCATGTAGATGCCCATGAACATCGCGATCGGGATGGTCGCCATCACCGTGAAAATGCCCCACGGGCTCTCGGCCAGGGCTTTCACGACGATCAGCGCCAGCACCGCGAGGATGATGATCATGATCAGGAAGCAGCCGAACAGCGCGATGGTCCCGGGAATGCGGCCCATTTCCTCACGGACCATATCGCCCAGAGAGCGGCCGTTGCGGCGGGTGGACATGAACAGGACCATGAAGTCCTGCACCGCACCGGCCAGCACCACGCCGGCAATCAGCCACAGCGTGCCGGGCAAGTAGCCCATCTGCGCCGCCAAGACCGGACCAACCAGAGGCCCCGCGCCGGCGATGGCAGCGAAGTGGTGACCGAAGAGTACGTGTTTGTTGGTCGGTACGTAGTCCAGACCATCGTTATTGAGCACAGCCGGAGTGGCCCGATTGGGATCGAGCTGCATCACTTTATTGGCGATGAACAGGCTGTAGTAGCGGTAGGCAACAAGGTAGATGGCGACGGCTGCGACTACGATCCACAGGGCGTTGATCGCTTCGCCGCGGCGCAGGGCCACGACACTCAGCGCAATCGCTCCCAGGACAGCCACGGCAAACCAGGCGAGGTGTTTAGCCAGACGGGGCATAGCGTGTCTCCTGCCGACAGCCAGTGACTGCGGCGGTAATTTTTATAATTGTGTCCGCGGTGCGGAGCTGGCCCAATATCTGCGCATGCCGTCCACAAATAAATCCGCGTTACTACGTACGTGGTGTCTACGTAGTTCTACGTAGATGAGCCGTTCCGACCCTGAATTCCACCGGTCACTCCGTCCAGCAACGCTACTCGGCCAGCTTGTCTTTGGCCTATGATGCCGACCTTCACCTGATGCCAGAAGCCTGTAGGAGCGAGCTTGCTCCTACAGGCCTTCGTTTCCCATCAGTTCGGGCAGGAGTCAACATGCAGCTCAAACACAAGATCGTCGCCCTCGGGATTCTGCCGCTGGTGCTGGCCATTGCCGTCATCTGCGCGCTGGTGATTTCCCTCAACCGTCAATTGGGCGATCAACAGGCGCAGTTGATCGAAGACAGCATTCTGGCGAGCAAGCGCGCGGAACTTAAAAACTACGTGGAAATGGCCCAGAGCCTGATCGCGCCCCTGTACGACGACGGCCACGGCGACGCCCACGCCCAGCAACAAGTGCTGGAAGAACTGCGCAAGCTCAGCTTCGGCATCAACGGCTACTTCTTCGTCTACGACCACGAAGGCCGCAGCCTGATGCATGCGCGCCAGTCGGAACTGGTGGGCCAATACCTGTGGGACATGAAAGACCCCCACGGCCTGCCGGTGATCCAGGCGCTGCTCAAAAGCGCGCAATCGGGTGAAGGTTTTCAACGCTACGCCTGGAACAAACCCTCCTCCGGCCAGGTGACCGACAAGCTCGCCTACGTGGTGATGCTCGATCGCTGGGGCTGGATGCTCGGCACCGGCATCTACCTCGAAGACGTCGAGCGCGCCACCCAACAAGCCCGTGCCGAAGTGGCCATGGGCATCCGCAAGACCATGATGGCGATTGCCGTGGTCGCCCTGGTCGCGGTGCTGTTCGTGTTCGCCACCGGCATGACCCTCAATGTCAGCGAACATCGGCTGGCGGACAAGAAACTGCAGCGCCTGACCCAGCGCATTGTCAGCCTGCAGGAGGAAGAACGATCCCGAGTGTCCCGTGAACTGCACGACGGCATCAGTCAGGTGCTGGTCTCGATCAAGTTTCAGTTCGAACTGGCCAGCCATCTGCTGGAACGCGGACAAGCCCACGACAAGGGCTTGAACACGCTGAAAGAAGCCACCGAACGCCTGGGCGATGCCATCGGCGAAGTCCGCAGTCTCTCCCATGACCTGCGCTCATCCTTGCTCGACACCCTCGGCCTGCCGGCGGCCATCGGCCAATTGGCCGCGGAATTCGAACAGCGCAGCGGGCTGACCGTGACCTATGACGAAAATGAATTCGACTGCCAGCTGGTCGACGGCGCGGCTGTTTCGCTGTTTCGCATCGTCCAGGAAGGCCTGACCAATATCGAACGCCATGCGCAGGCGAAGAACGTGTCCATTACCCTGCGCGGTTGCGACGAATCCGTGCGGCTGACGGTGGTCGATGACGGCATCGGTTTCAACGTCGCCCAGGTCGAACGTCGTCAGGCCGGCATTGGTTTGCGTAACATCCGCGAACGCGTCGAACATTTTGGCGGGCGCTTCGATTTGATCTCGATGCCGGGCAGAAGTGAGCTGGACGTACGGCTGCCAATGAAACCTGACGCAAAACCCTGAGCCGGCGCAAAACTACAAGAGTGAATACTGCGATGAACCTGCCCTCCCCGATCCGCGTCGCCCTGGTCGACGATCACTCCCTGGTCCGCGACGGCATCAAGGCGCTGCTGGCTGTGATGTCGCCCCTGGAAATGGTCGGCGAAGCGGAAAACGGCGCCGAGGCCATCGAGATGGTCGGACGCTGCCAACCCGACCTGTTGCTGGTCGACATCAGCCTGCCGGACATGAACGGCCTGGAGCTGACCCGCGTGCTGCGCAGCCAGTACCCGTCGCTCAAGGTGCTGGTGCTGAGCATGTACGACAATTACGAATACGTCAGTGAATCGGTGCGCTCCGGCGCCAGCGGCTACGTGCTGAAGAACGCCCCGTCACGGGAAATCATCGCCGCCATCGAAGCCATCAGCAGCGGCGGAACCTTCTACAGCGCCGAAATCGCCCAACGGCTGATCGCCGACAGGAACACCGACAACGAACTGACCCCGAGGGAAAGCCAGGTGCTGTCGAAGATGGCGCAAGGCTTGAACAACAAGGAAATGGCGCGGGAGTTGGACATCAGCGTGCGCACGGTGGAGACCCATCGCCTGAGCATCCGCCGCAAACTCAACATTGACAAACCCGCAGCGCTGGTCAAATACGCCATTGATCACGGGATTATTTCGCGGTGATGGGCGAACCAATAACAGCCGTGCTCACACGGCCGATTTGAATCCGTTGAGCGAAGCAGCTACTAGTATCCACTCCAGATCCGGTAAACCGCTTGGGATCCTCTGCCCATCCGAGGCGACTGGCCAAAAATTAACTACATTTCACGAGGCCAATGTAGGTAGCATCGGCCAATTGCCGCTTTGCAATGGGGTGGAAGCTCAAATGAGCCGTGAACACAACGTGTTGGCACTGTTGCTGATTGTTCCGCTATCGGGCTGCTCCAATGCCCCTTCGATTCCAGTTCTGGGGGCCTACTTCCCCGATTGGCTGTTCTGCATTCTCGCCGGCATGCTGCTGGCCTTTGTGCTTCAGGCACTGCTTGCACGGTCAGGTTACGCAGCCTGGCTGGTGCCGTCAGTTCTGACCTATCCGGTTTTGACCGCGTTGTTGTCGATGAGCACCTGGCTGCTGTTTTTCCAGAATTGACCGGGGACTTGCATCATGAGCGAATCCGCTGTGAACAAACTGCCCCGACGCTTGATCGTTCTCGTATTGCTCGGGTTGACGCTGGTGATGCTGCTGTGGGTGGTCTGGCGGTTGGACACCACCCCACGTACCGATGATGCCTACGTGTATGCCGACACCATAAACGTCACCCCCGAAGTGAGCGGCAGCATCGAAGAACTGGCCGTGCGCGAGAACCAGCAGGTGAAACAGGGAGACGTACTCCTGCGCATCGACGTGCGGGTGTATCAGGACGTGCTGGACCAGGCTCAGGCCTCACTGCAAGCGCTGAACAAGGAAATCATTCTGAGCCAGCGTCAGGTTGATGCCCAACAATTCAACTCCGAAGCGGTGACAGCCAGTGTCGAACGCGCCAAGGCTGCCGCCGCGCAGAGTGCCGACACGCTGCGGCGCATGGAGCCCTTGCTGAAGCCTGGTTATGTCTCCGCGGAACAGGTGGATCAGGCCCGCACCGCCGCCAAGAGCGCTCGTGCCGAATTGAATGCGGCGCTGCTACAGGCCAAACAGGCTGCCGCGGCTGTCAGCGGGGTCGATGCACTGGTGAGCAAGCGCGCAGTGATACAAGCGGAGATAGCCCGCGCCGAGCTGGACCTGGAACACAGCGTGGTGCGCGCGCCCTTCGACGGGCTCATCGTCGGTTTGACCACCTCCAACGGCCAGTTCGCTGCCACCGGTCACCCCCTCTTCAGCCTGATCGACACGCGTCGCTGGTACGTGGTGGCGAACTTTCGCGAAACCGAACTGGACAAGATCCGCAATGGCAGCCGCAGCACCCTCTACCTGATGGGCAACAGCGGCCGCACCTTCAGCGGTACCGTCGATTCCATCGGTTTCGGCGTGTTCCCTGATGACGGCGGCGCCCAGGCCGCAGGGCTGCCGAAGGTCGCGCGGACCATCAACTGGGTGCGGGTGGCACAGCGTTTTCCGGTACGCATCCGCGTCGATAAACCCGATCCGAACCTGTTCCGCATCGGCGCATCGGCTGTAGCCTTGATCCATGCGGGTCAAGATGGGGACTCGCCGCAATGAGTGCTGCGCTCACCTGGGAGCGACGCTTCTGGCGCTTCCTTGACGCAGAGCTTTCGCCCTTTCCAGGACGTGGCAACGCACTGTTGCGTAACGTGCTGGCCTGCGCGCTGGTGATCATCCTCTCCATGAGCCTGGAAGTGCCGCTGCTGGCGCTGTCGCTGATCCTGGTGTTTTTCGTCAGCCAAAGTAACCTGGTGCTGACGCGCATGGCCGGCATCCTGTTCATGGTCAGCGCGACCATCGCCATCGGCATCGCCATCCTCCTGCTCAAGTTCACCTACGGCTACCCATTGCTGCGCATCCTCTGCGCGAGCGCGGTGTTCCTCGTCAGTGTGTTCGCCATGCGCGCAACACGCCTCGGCCCGCTGTTTTTCGTGGTGGCCATCGTCACCATTTACGTGCAGAGCCTGGTGGACCTCACTGCACAACCGGAACTGCTGTTGCGTGGTTGCCTATGGGTGTGGATGGCAGTGGTCTACCCGACCCTGGTGACCTTGCTGGTGAACACCGTGTTGTTGCCCAAAGAGCCCCAGCGGCAATTGCGCGAAACGATGCGCAGGCAACTGGCACAGGTCGATGCGCGCCTGGCCGCGCTGGGTGAAGGGCAAATGGAAACGGCGCGGATCAGCGCGGTGGAAGTCCAGCAAGGGGTGCTCAGCCTGCACAAACTCCTGAAGTTCGCCAGCATGCGCGCCCCCGTGAAGGAAACCCGGGAGATCGAACAACTGGCGTTGATCACCTGTGTTTCTCGTTTGTATGCGGCAGCTGCCGCGCTGAAGTCCAATGGCGACGACAGCGAGGCCCTTGTGGCGTTGCGCCAGGATTGCGCGGCCCTGGCCGCAGCCATCGACGCCGATAACCTGTCGCAACCGCCAGTACTGAGCAGTGAAGCCTTGCAACGGTTACTGGCCCCCCCGGCACTGGAAGAAATGCGCGACGCCTTGCGCGCCTTGGCCACAGCCGAACATGCCACGCCCTCCGGTGCTCCGACCGCCAAGGAACCCTTGCTCGTACGCGATGCTTTCAGCAACCCCAATTACCTGCGCTTCGCCTTCAAGACCTGGCTGGCCACGCTGATCTGCTACGTGTTCTACAACGGCGTGGACTGGCCGGGCATCCACACAGTGATGCTGACCTGCGTCATCATCGCCTTGCCCAGCCTCGGCGCCTCGACCCAAAAGGGCTTGCTGCGGATCGGCGGCTGTCTGATGGGCAGCGCGCTGGCGCTGCTGTGTCTCGTTTTCGTTGTTCCGCACATCGAGACGCTGGTCGGCCTGCTGGCGATGAGCCTGCCGGTAATCGCCCTCGGCGCATGGGTCGCCGCGGGCTCCGAGCGCATCAGCTATGCCGGTCTGCAGATCATGTTTTGTTTCGCGCTGGCCCTGCTCGAACAGTTTGGTCCGAGCATCGACCTCACGGAAGTCCGCGACCGGTTGGTGGGCATCCTGATCGGCGTGCTGGTCAGCACTCTGGTGCACGGCGTGCTTTGGCCAGAAAGCGAAGGCGACAGCCTGCGCCGACGCCTGGCGGATGCCCTGCACGAGATCGCCGCGCTGTTGCGCTCACCGGTATTGGAACCGGGAGACCCATCTGACCGCCTGCACGGGCAGAGCCTGCGCAGTTGGCGCCAGCTCGCCGAGTGCGAGGCCATGCTTGCGCGGGTAGCCCTGGAGCCCGGCTGGCATCAGGGCGAGCACGAGGAGCTGACGCTGTTCACCCAGACGCTGCTCGCCAAGGCGCGGGAGGTCCTCCTGCTGACTGACCAATTGCAGCGCAATCGGGTAGTGCTCGAAGCACAGCTCCCGGTGTTAACGCAGCGCTGGCTGGACGAGCAGCAACAGGAAATGAGTGACTGGCTGGAGCAATATGCCCTGCACCTGCAAACCCAGGGCACAGCGTTTGAGGCCTTGCCTGCGCAAGACGTTACGATGGCGGGAGTTGGCGTGAACGCCGAAGCCCTGCTGCATGACCTGCGAACGTTGCACCACCTGCTGGATTCGCTACCGGACTGGCAACGCTATGAGCAGGGTGCCCTCTCGGAGCCGAGCCCATGAACAGACACGCTCATTGTGCATGGCTGCTCGGCCTGTGCCTGTTACTGGGTGGCTGTGCACTGATCCGCGAAGAAGGCAGCCTGGCACCGCAACGGGACCCGGCTGAGCTACGTCTGGCTGACGACCTGCACCTGGCCCGCGAGGGTTGGCCCGAGTCGAGCTGGTGGAGGCGCTACGAAGATCCGCAACTGAACCAACTGATTGACATGGCCTTCGCCCAGGCCCCCGGCATCGCGATCGCCCGCAGCCATATCGACCAGGCTCGGGCCCAGGCCGACACTGTGAAATCCTTGACGGGCGTGCAAGTCCAGTTGATCGCACTGGTCAACCGCCAACACGTCTCCGCCAACGGCTTCCTCGGACCCTTCGCCCAGAATGAGCCCGCCCTCGGGCTCACCGGCCCTTGGTACACCGAGGGTGTGGTGGGTCTCGGCGGAGCCTACCAACTGGATCTCTGGGGACGCCAGCGAGCCCAGGTCGACGCCGCCCTGGGGGTTCACAATGCGCGTCAGGCTGAAGAGGCCTGGGTCGAACTGGAGGTCTCGAGCAATGTGGCCATGCTGTATTTCCAGATCCAGACCGCACAGCAGCTACTCGACGACTTGCAACACATGTCGGCCATCACTGCCGAGGTGGTGGCCGCGCACCAGGCACGTATCGAGCGTGGTCTGGAGTCGCAGCCGCTGAAACAGCAGGCGTTGAGCAATCAGGCACTGATCGATCGCCAGGTGGTCTCCCTGCGCAGCCAGGTATGGCAACTGCGCGAGGCCATGCGTGCACTGCTCGGCGTGGGGGCCGACGTCACCTTGCCGCTGGCACCGCGCACGTTACCGGAGCACGTTTATGGGGTGCCCGACAGCCTGGGTTACGAACTGTTGGCAAGGCGACCCGACCTGCAGGCCTTGCGATGGCTGGTGCAGGCGTCCTATTCGAACATCGACGCGGCCAAGGCGGCCTTCTACCCCAGCTTCGATATCAAAGCCTTTTACGGTGCCGACGCCCTCCACATGGGCGATTTGTGGGCCCATGGCAGCCGGCAGATCAACCTCATACCGGGGCTGACCCTGCCGATCTTCGACGGCGGCCGCCTCAATGCCGAATTAGCCACCGCCCGTAGCTTGAGCAATGGCCTGGTGTATCAGTACAACCAGGCCGTACTCGACGCCGTACGCGATGTCGCCGTGGCCGGCAGCAAGCAGCAGGGGTTGGAGACGCAGGAGCAGCTGCAGCAATCACGCATCGGCAATATGCGCTTCAATCGCGACAGTGCCACGGCGCATTATCAGCGTGGCCTGCTGGACAGGGTTACAGCGCTTGAGTCGAACCTGCCACTGTTGGCTGAGCATAGCGGCCTTGCCTTGTTGCAGGGGCAGCGGCTGGAAAGCGAGATTGCCCTGATCAAGGCGCTGGGAGGTGGGTATCACTCCAGCAACACCGTTGCAGCGCTTCCCGCGACATCCATTGACTACGTCGATAGTCACCATTGATTCAATGAAGTTCTCTTAAAAAATCTCCGGCGTAACATCTGCTCCATACCCACCCAATAAGACCCGGAGCACACCATCATGAAACGCCAAACCATCCTCAGTATCGCTTTCTCGGTTTTTGCAGTGAACGCTTTTGCCGCTACTTCTGCTCAGCCTGTAGTCGCTGAAGGCGGCTCGGATCGTCTGATTGAAAGCCGTGTGGCCGAGGGTGGTTCCGACCGTCTGATCGAAAATCGTGTAGCGGCTGATGGTTCTGATCACCTGAACGGCAACCGCGTTGCCGCTGACGGCTCCGATCACCTGAACGGCAACCGCGTTGCCGCTGACGGCTCCGATCACCTGAATGGCAATCGCGTTGCCGCTGACGGCTCCGATCACCTGAATGGCAATCGCGTCGCCGAAGGTGGTTCCGATCACCTGATCCAGAACCGCACTGCCTGAATGCTTGGCTTGACTACAGTACCCAACGAAAAACCCGGCCTCATCAGCCGGGTTTTTTTTTGAGTTTTTTTGCCCCCCCCTCCCTTTTCATCGCCATCCGACCAGAAACTCATCCGAGGGGCTTGCGTCATCGGTATTATGGTATACCATCAGACGCACAGACACCCAAACCTCTACGGAGCAGCTCATGAGTTTCGAAATCCGCAAGATCGTCAGCTATGTCGAAGAAACCTTTATTGAAGGCGGCAAAGCCACCGATAAGCCCGTGACCATGGTCGGTCTGGCCGTGGTGATGAAAAACCCCTGGCTGGGCAACGGTTTCGTCGAAGACCTGAAACCACAGATCCGCGCCAACTGCTCCGACCTCGGTGCACTGATGGTCGAGCGCCTGGTGGGCATCATTGGCGGTGCCGAGAAAATCGAGGCTTACGGCAAGGCTGCGGTGGTCGGCGCCGACGGCGAAATCGAACACGCTTCAGCGGTGATCCACACCCTGCGCTTCGGCAACCATTACCGCGAAGCGGTCAAGGCCAAGAGCTACCTGAGCTTCACCAACAAGCGCGGCGGCCCGGGCACCTCGATCCAGATCCCGATGATGCACAAGGACGACGAAGGCCTGCGTTCACACTACATCACCCTGGAAATGCAGATCGAAGACGCACCCCGTGCCGACGAGATCGTCGTGGTCCTGGGTTGCGCCGACGGCGGCCGCCTGCACCCGCGCATCGGCAACCGCTACATCGACCTGGAAGAACTGGCCGCCGAAAAAGCCCAGTAACCGCCCAGCAGAACGACAACAAGAAGGCATTGCAGGAGCGCTCCATGATTCGGCTCACCGCTGAACTCACCCCGGCTGGCACCAGTTACCTGGCGACCGGCCAAGGCCAGCCCGTGGTCTTGATCCACGGCGTGGGCCTGAACAAAGAAATGTGGGGCGGCCAGATCGTTGGCCTGGCCACGAAGTACCGCGTCATCGCCTACGACATGCTCGGCCATGGCGCCAGCCCGCGCCCGGAAAGCGGCACGCCGCTGCTCGGCTATGCCGACCAGTTGCTGGAGCTGCTCGACCACCTGCAATTGCCCAAGGCAACGGTGATCGGCTTTTCCATGGGCGGGCTGGTGGCGCGGGCGTTTGCCCTGCATTACCCGCAACGCCTGCAGAGCCTGGTGGTGCTCAACAGTGTGTTCAACCGCAGCGCCGAGCAGCGCGCCGGCGTGATCGCCCGCACCGCTCAGGCGGCTGAGCATGGCCCGGATGCCAACGCCGAAGCGGCGCTGTCGCGCTGGTTCAGCCGCGAATACCAGGCGGCGAACCCGGCGCAGATCGCCGCGCTGCGCCAGACCCTGGCCGGCAACGATCCGCAGGGTTACCTGACCACTTACGAACTGTTCGCCACCCAGGACATGTATCGCGCCGACGACCTGGCCAGCATCCAGGTACCGACGCTGATCGCCACCGGCGAGCTGGACCCCGGCTCGACCCCGGAAATGGCCAGACAACTGGCCGAACGCATTCCCGGTGCGACCGTTGCCGTGCTCGCCGAGCAACGGCATATGATGCCCGTAGAGTCGCCGCGCCTGGTCAACCAGCTGTTGCTGGAGTTTCTGCAGACCGCGCACTCCAAACAAAACCAGATCAAGGGGATCGTTGCATGACACTCGCACGCTTCCAGATGTGCATCGGCGGTGAATGGGTCGATGCCCTGTCCGGCAAGACCTTCGAAAGCCTCAACCCGGCGCTGGCCGAACCCTGGGCCGAATTGCCCGACGCCGACGAAGCCGACGTCGAACGCGCCGTGCAGGCGGCGCAGACGGCTTTCGACAGCCCGGCATGGCGCGGTCTGACCGCCACCGCTCGCGGCAAATTGCTGCGACGCCTGGGTGACCTGATCGCCGAGAACAAGGAACAACTGGCGCAGCTGGAAAGCCGCGACAACGGCAAGCTGATTCGCGAAACCCGTGGCCAGGTTGGCTATCTGCCGGAGTTCTTCCACTACACCGCAGGCCTGGCGGACAAGCTCGAAGGCGGTACCCTGCCGCTGGACAAGCCGGACCTGTTTGCCTACACCGTGCACGAAGCCATGGGCGTGGTCGCCGCGATCATTCCGTGGAACAGCCCGCTGTACCTAACCGCGATCAAACTCGCTCCGGCACTCGCGGCGGGCAACACCATCGTGATCAAGCCGTCGGAACACGCTTCGGCGACCATCCTCGAACTGGCACGCCTGGCGCTGGAAGCCGGGATTCCGCCAGGGGTGGTCAACGTTGTCACCGGTTATGGCCCGAGCACCGGCGCCGCCCTCACCCGCCATCCGCTGATCCGCAAGATCGCCTTCACCGGCGGCGCGGCCACGGCGCGGCATGTGGTGCGCAGCAGCGCGGAGAACTTCGCCAAGTTGTCGCTGGAACTGGGGGGGAAATCGCCGAACATCATCTTCGCCGACGCCGACCTCGACAGCGCGATCAACGGCGCCATCGCCGGGATCTATGCCGCCTCCGGGCAGAGCTGCGTCTCCGGTTCGCGCTTGCTGGTGCAGGACGAAATCTACGACGAGTTCGTCGGCCGTCTGGTGGAACGCGCCCAGCGCATCCGCATTGGCAACCCGCAGGACGACAGCAGCGAAATGGGCCCGATGGCCACCGCGCAGCAACTGGCCGTGGTCGAAGGCCTGGTGGCCGATGCCATCGCCGAAGGCGCACGCCTGCGCCTTGGCGGCAAGCGTCCGGAGAATCTGGGCGACGGCTGGTTCTACGAACCGACGCTGTTCGAGTGCGACCGCAACTCGATGAAGATCATGCAGGAAGAAGTCTTTGGCCCGGTGGCCTCGGTCATCCGTTTCAAGGACGAAGCCGAAGCCCTGGCGATCGCCAACGACTCGCAGTTCGGCCTCGCCGCCGGCATCTGGACCCGAGATTTGGGCCGTGCCCATCGCCTGGCCCGGGACGTGCGTTCGGGGATCATCTGGGTCAACACCTACCGCGCCGTCTCGGCCATGGCGCCGATCGGCGGCTTCAAGAACAGTGGCTATGGACGCGAAAGCGGCATCGATTCGGTGCTGGCCTACACCGAGCTGAAAACGGTGTGGATCAACCTGTCCCAGGCGCCGATGCCTGATCCCTTCGTGATGCGCTAGGAGTCCTGGAAAATGATCGAACCCGGCATTTACAAAGACGTGATGAGCTCGTTCCCGTCCGGTGTCACGGTGGTCACCACCCTGGACCCGGACGGCGGCATCGTCGGCATCACCGCCAGCGCCTTCAGTGCGCTGTCGATCGACCCGGCACTGGTGCTGTTCTGCCCCAACTACGGCTCCGACACCTACCCGGTGCTGCGCGACAGCAAGCAGTTTGCGATTCATCTGCTGTCCGCCGACCAGACCGCCGAAGCCTATGCCTTCGCCGGTAAAGGCAAGGACAAGGCCAAAGGCATCGAGTGGCACCTGAGCGAACTGGGCAACCCGATCCTGGCCAAGGCCACGGCGATCATCGAGTGCGAACTGTGGCGCGAATACGACGGCGGTGATCACGCGATCATCGTCGGCGCGGTGAAGAACCTGATCCTGCCCGCGCAACCGGTCACGCCGATGATCTACCACAAAGGCAAGCTGGGCCCGCTGCCCGCCCTGGCCTGACAGCTCTACACAATCCCCCTGTGGGAGCGGGCTTGCTCGCGAAGGCGGAGTGTCAGTCGACATCAATATTGACTGACCCAC